>NZ_QAYX01000022.1:0-329535 GCF_003054705.1 Opitutus sp. ER46 | reverse complement strand
GCAGCGCGGCAAAGTAGCCGGGCGTGACCGCCCGGAGGTTGCCGACCGGATCCATGCCGTCGGGCGCCGGGGGCCGGCCCTCGACGGCGAAACGCTGGCCGTTGAACCGGCCGCTGAGTGGCAGCGCGGTGCAGGCGGCGGCGGAGCTGACGCCTGGCAGCCGGCTGAGGTCGGTGACGAGGTTGTCGATGAGCGCCGCCCGGCGCATGGCCGTGGAATCACCCACCGATCCGAGGCCAAGGTAGAAGACGGTGACCCGCGCCGGATCGAATCCAGGGTCGGCGCGTTGGAGGTTGAACAGGGAACGCAGCATCAGGCCGGTGCCGCAAAGCAGCAGCGTGGCGAGGGCGACCTCGCCGACGACGAAGGCGCTGCGCAGCCGGTGACGCTCGCGGCTGCCGGTGCTGCCGCGGGCGGATTCATTGAGAGCGCCGAGCACGTCGACGCGGATGGCCTGCCATGCCGGCGCGAGGCCGAAGAGCACGCTGGTGAGGAGGGAAATGACGGCGGCAAACGCGAAGACGCGTCCATCGAGGGAAAAGTCGATCCAGTACGGAATCTCGATCGGCACGAGGCGGATGACCACCTCGAGTCCCCAGACCGAGAGGAACAGGCCCAGGACGCCGGCGACGAGGCCGAGCGTGAGGCTCTCGATGAGCAACTGCCGGACGGTGCGCCAGCGGCCGGCGCCGAGCGCGGCGCGCACGGCGAACTCCTTCTGACGGGCGAGCGCGCGGGTGACGAAGAGGCTTGCAACATTGGCGCAGGCGACGGCGAGGACGAACGCGACGGCGCCGAGCATCGTCCAGCCCATCGTGCGCAGTTCGGGGTCGAGGAAACCATCCTCGATTGGCCGGACGATGGGCGTGATGTGCAGGTTGGACGCCGGCGACTCCGCGGCGATGCGGGCGTGAATTGCGTCGAGGTCCGCGCGTGCCTGGGCGCGGGAGACACCGGGGCGCAGGCGCGCGGCGGCGCGATAGTTGAAGTGGCCGTGGGTGGTCTCGGGTTGGGCGACGACGAGCGGGATCCAGAGCTCGGAGTCGTTGGGGAACCGCACGCGTGGCGGCAGGACGCCGATGACGGTGTGCTGGGTGCCGTTGAGCGGGAGGGACTGGCCGATGATCGCGGGGTCGGAGCCGAACCGGCGTTGCCACAAACCATGGCTCAGCAGGACGACCGGGGCGGCGCCGGGCGCGTCCTCGGCGACGGCGAAGCCGCGGCCGAGCACGGGGTTGATCCCGAGCATGGAGAGGAGCGTGGCGGAGACGTGGCAGCCCTCGATGCGCTCCGGCAGGTCGCCGCCGAGGGTCACGTTGATCGGACGCCACACGCCGACATCGGCAAACACGCGGTTCTCGCGCCGCCAATGGGCGTAATCGGCATAGGCAACACTCATGTGCTCGAACCCCTGTTTCGGGCTGGACTCATTCAGGTACACGAGCGTGTCCGGATCGCGGAACGGCAGGGCGCGGAAGAGCAGCGGGTTGACGCCGTTGAAGATTGTCGTGCTGAGCCCGATCCCGAGGGCGAGCGTGAGCACGGCGAGCAGCGTGAATCCGGGCGCCTTCGTGAGCTGGCGCAGGGCGAACTTGAGATCGGAGAACATGAAAAGAGGACGCGCTATTCGGCGCGGAGCGCCTCGACGGGGTTGACGTTCGTGGCGCGGCGGGCGGGCACGAGACAGGCAAGGAGCGCGACGCCGGCCAGCAGCACCGTCACGAGCAGCAGCACGAGGGGATCGAGCGTCGAGGTGGAATAGAGCTGGGTGCCGAGCAGGCGGGCGGCGCCGTAGCTGGCGATCGCACCGAGCGCGAGTCCGGCGAGGACGAGGCGAAACCCGTCGCCAACGACGAGCCGAACCACCCGCCGCAGGCCGGCGCCGAGCGCGATGCGGATGCCGATTTCGCGGGTGCGCTGGGCGACGGTGTACGAGATCACGCCGTAGATGCCGATGGCGGCGAGGAGGAGCGCCAGCCCCGCGAAGAGGCTGACGAGGGTCAGCATCACGCGCCGGGCCTGCAGGGAGTTTTCGACGGCGACTTCGAGGGTGGAGAGGTTGGCGATGGGCTGCTCGGGGTCGACGGACTGCACGGCCCGACGCAGGTCGCCGGCGAGGGTGAGCGGCGGCACGTGCGTGCGCACGATGATCATCGTGTGCCACGGGAAGTGGCGCTCCGGCAGGTAGACATGCGGGGTCGGGTCGATATCGAGCTGGAACTGGCGGACGCTTCCGACCACGCCGACGATCTGCCAGGTTTGATTCTTGAAGTTCAACAATTGGCTGAGCGGGTCGCGGTCCGGGAACAGGCGCCGGGCGAGAACCTCGTTGATGATCATGACCAGCGGCGCCTTCTCGCCATTGTCGGCTTCGGTGAAGAAGCGGCCGCGCAGGAGCGGCACGCCGAGGGCGGGGAAGAAGTCGGCGTAGGCGGAGTCGAAGCCGGCGTTGAGGTCGTTGCGCGTGAGCGGCTGGTCCTCGCGGCTGACGAAGTCGCCGAAGCCAATCCGGCCGTTCATCGGCGTCGACGAACCCACGCCGACGTAGGCGACACCCGGCAGCGCGCGGATGCGTTCGACGACGTCGCGCACAAAGCGCAGCCGATGATCGACGGTGGGGGCCTTGGTGCCGGGCTGGGTGATGCTGAACACGAGCGCCTGTTCGCGGTTGAAGCCGGCGGAGGCGTTGAAGGCGCGCAGGAAACTGCGGAGGAGCAGCCCGGCGCAGACCAGCAGCACGACGGTGAGCGCGGTTTCGGCGACGACCAGGATCGATTGCAGCCGACGGCGGGAGCCGGATGTCGAACCACGCGCGCCCTCCTTGAGCGAGCTGTTCACGTCAACGCGCGTGGCGCTCAGCGCCGGGATCAGGCCGAAGAGCAGTCCGGTGCACAGGGTGGCCGCCACCGTGAAAGCCAGCACGCGGGGATCAATCGAGACTTCCAGCCCTGGAATGGTGGTGGCGAGGCCGGTGAACGTGACGATGGGCCGCACCATCCACGCGCCGAGCAGGAGGCCGACGATGCCACCGCCAATGGCGAGCAGCATGCTCTCGGTCAGGAACTGCCGGATGATGGCGCCGCGCGACGCGCCGAGCGCGACGCGAATCGCGATCTCGCCGCCGCGGCCGGAGGCGCGGACGAGGAGAAGGTTGGCCACGTTGGCGCAGGCGACCAGGAGAACGGCGCCCACCGCGGCGAGCAGCGTGAGGACGAAGGGCCGCGTGTTGCCGAAGAGGGCCTCCTGCAGGGAGCGCACGCGGATGCTCCAGTTCTGCCGGAAGGAGGGGTATTCGTGATTGATGGCCTGGCGCGCGGCGACGAGTTCGGCCGTGGCCTGCTCCATCGTGGCGCCCGCTTCGAGCCGGCCGATCACGACACAGACATAGTTGTAGTTGCGGACGAGCTTGTAGGCGTCGGCGCGGATGGTGGCCGGAGTGAGAAACGAGATGCCGGGGTTGAGCAGCGCGAGAGGCGGAAGGACGCCGATCACGGTGTAGCTGGAGGAGTCGAGCTGCACCTGGCGTCCGATGATCCCCGGGTCGCCCAGGAAGCGGGACTGCCACAACTCGTGACTGAGGATGACGACGTGGCGGTTGCCGCCGGGCGCGTCATCGGCGGCGGTGAAATCGCGGCCGAGCAGCGGCTTCACCCGCAGGACATGGAGGTAGCGAAACGAAACGTCGGCGCCGCTGATGCGGACGGGTTCTCCGCCGCTGGTCAGATTGCGGTCGACGGTGTGCAGTGCGGCGATGGACTCGAGCTGGGTGGTCTGCCGCTCCCAGTCGGAAAACACGCCACCGTCGGAGCCGGTGTTGATGCCGGTGTTGGTGACCTCGGCGACCTGCACCAGCCGGTCGGCCTCCGGGTAGGGCAGGGGCCGGATGAGCAGGGCGTTGACGACGCTGAAGATGGCGGTGTTGGCGCCGATGCCGAGCGCCAGCGTGAGGACGGCGAGGAACGTGAATCCCGGGGTCTTGGCGAGCTGGCGGAGGGCGTACCGGATGTCCTGGGTCATGGGGCGGGCGAAAAGTTGGCGGAGCGGGTGCGGCGGCAGCGGGTGCGTCAGGGATGGGTGGGTTCGTCGGCGGTCTCGGCGGTCCGCCGATCGGAGACGATCTCGACGCCGGGAGTGAGTTGAAGCGACGTACTTGGCGCGCGGTGCAGGACCGAGGCGGCGCCGACGCCGAGCGTCCACGTGGAGCGGGCGCGGGGAGCCGGATCTTCTTCCTCGACGCGCGCGGTGCTGGTGGAGAAACGCAGCACCGCGTTGGCGGCCACGAGCAGGAAACAAGGGAACAGACGGGCGAGGGAGGACATGGTGGTGAAAATCAGTCGGCGCGGAGCGCCTCGACGGGGTTGATGTGCATGGCGCGGCGAGCGGGGAGCCAGCAGGCGAGCAGCATCGTGGCGGAGAGCACGATGACGTTGCCGACGAGGACCCAGGCGCCGGGCAGCGCGATCTCGGACGTGACGCGCCGGAGCAGTTCGTTGAGGGCGAGCAGGAGGGGAGCACCGACCACCACGCCCACCAGCAGCAGACGCGCACCCTCGCCCAGGATCATCCGCGCAATGTCGCCGGCCTGCGCGCCCAGGGCCATGCGCACGCCGATGTCGCGGGTGCGCTGGACGGTGAGCTGGGAGATGACGCCGAAGAGGCCGATGGCGGCGATGACCAGGCCCATGACGGCGGACGTGGCCAGGTTTGCGACGATGAGGTTGACGTTGGTGAGGCTGAGGTCGGCCTCGGTGCGCAGGGAGTGTGCGTTCTCGACGGGAAGGTCGGCATCGAGCTCGGCGACGAGGCGACGCAGCGTGGGGGCCAGGGTTTCGGGTGGGACGCTGGTGCGGGCGACGACGGTGAGGAAATGGCTCGGGGTCTGGACGTAGGGCAGGAAGAGGTTGAGCCGGGTTTCCGGGGACTCCGGCCGGACGGCGAGCCGGATGTCGGCGACGACGCCTATGACGGTGATCCATTGGTCACGGTCGGCGAACCGGAGCCGCCGGCCGATGGGGTCCTCGTTGGGCCAGAGCTGCCGCGCGGTCGATTCATTGATGACGGCGACACGCGGATCCTCGGGCTGCAGGGAAGCCGAGAACGCGGCGCCGCGCTGGAATGGAATCCCCAGCGTGTGGAACCAGTCGGGCGTGACGGAGAGCGTGGCGGCGGTGGGTTCGCGTCCCTGCTCGACGGCGGGCCGGCCCTCGGCGACGACGCGCTGCAGTCGGCCGAGTTCATACAATGGGGCGCCATTGCCGAGCGCGGCCCGTTCGACGCCGGGCGTGGCGGCGAGCCGTTCGAGCAGGCTGCGCGTGAAGGCCCGGCACTGGTGATCATCGGCGTAGCGGTTGTAGGGCAGGACGATCTGGCCGGAGAGGACGCCATCGATGTTCCAGCCAAGTGGACGACGGAAGAATTTCTGCGCGCCGAGGCCGAACGAGGCGGCAACCCCCACCAGCGCCAGCGCGAGGGCGAGTTCGACGACGATGAGCGCGCGCTTGAGGCGGTGGTGCGAGGCGGTGCCGGTGTTGCCGCGGGAGCCGTCCTTCAGGATCTCCCCCGCGGGGGCGCGGCCCGCGAGCCAGGCCGGGGCGAGACCAAAGGCGAGGCCGCTGATGACGGAGGCCACGGCGGCGAACACCAGGACGCGTTCATCGAGCGGGATGGCGAAGCCGGGCTCGCGGTTGATCGAGAGGTTTGCGCCCACGATGTCGTTGGTCCAGAGGGCGACGAGCAGCCCGAGGGCGCCGCCGATGCTGGCGAGCACGACGCTTTCGGCGGCGAGGGGCAGCATCAATTGCCGATGCGAGGCGCCGAGCGCGGCGCGGACGGCAAACTCGCGGGCGCGGGAGAGGGCGCGGGCGACCTGGAGACTCGCGAGATTGGCGCACGCGATGATCAGCATCGTGAGCGAGAGCGCCGTCATGAGCCACATGAGGTTCCGGCTGACGCCATCCATGTTGGAGGTGTAGAGCGCGACGACGCGCAGGCCGTCGCGGCCGTTTTCCTTCGGGTATTCGCGGGCGAGGCGCGCGGCGAAGGTATCGAGCTCGGCCTGGGCCTGGCGGAGGGTGACGCCCGGCTTGAGGCGGGCGATCGAGTGCATCCAGGGATTGCTGCGCTCCGTGGCGAACGTGGGTTCGAGCGTGCGGGGAACGATGACGTCGACGGGCCCCCAGACGAGCGGGGCGTCGAACTCGGGCGGGAGGACGCCGACGATGGTGGCAGGGGCGCTGTCGAGGCGGATCTGGCGGCCGACGACCGCGGGGTCGGAACCAAAGTGGCGGACCCATAGCCGGTGCGTAACGATGGCGATGAGGGGCTTGCCTGGGGCGTCGTCACCGGGGGCGAAACCGCGGCCGAGCCGAGGTTGAACACCGAGGATCGTGAAGAAGTCGGCGGTGGCGCTGACGCCGGAGATATGCTCGGCCGGCTGGCCGGGTTCGCCGAGGGCGTAGCTCTGGCCACTGTAGATGCCGATGCCGGTGTAGGACGTCAGCGTGCGACGAAGATCGAGGAGGTTGGCGGGGGAGTGCCCCTGGGTGGCGGATTGCTCGGTGGTGCGGAAGATCCGGACGAGACGATCGCTTTCCGGATAGGGGACGTTCCGGAGGAGAAAGGCATTGGCGACGCTGAACGAGGACGTGCTGAACCCGATACCGAGCGCCAGCATCAGCACGGCGGTCAGCGTGAACCCGGGCGCTTTGGCGAGCGACCGGAGGGCGAGGCGGAGATTGGGCATGTTCGACACGGCAGCCGGCGCGGTGGCGCCGGCTGAAGAAGGAGACGGGGACGGATGGAAGATGCGCCGCCAGGAGCGCGGCGTATGGGCGTGTGGAACACCGTGGAAATAGCAGCTGCCGGGCCAAGCGCCCTAACGCGTTAAAAGGACCTGAAGATCAAAGGCTAATGACATTAGCTGTTTTCGGGAGTCGTTGCGGCCAGGTCGAATTTGGGAGACATCCATCCCGCAAATGGGACATGGCGGGAGGGACGTGGGGCTGGCGCGGACGGGGCGGCTTTCGACTGGCGGGCGGCTGATTTCCCCGGTAGCTACGCGGCATGCCTACCGCGATCATCCTGCTCAAAGTCGATCACCGCAAAGTCACCGGCACGGCCGAGAAGCTGCTGGATATTCCGGATGTGACCGAGGTGTATTCGATCTCCGGAAGGTACGACCTGCTGGTGATGATCAAATGCGACAGCGTCGACAAGATTGAGACCCTGGTGACGGACCAGCTCCTGCGCACGGAGGGAATTGTCGACAGCGAGACGATGTTCGCCTTCCGCAGCTACGACAAACGCGAAGGCGGCCGGGCGGTCCAGGTGGACTGACGCGGGGCTGGGTCGGGCGCGCGGAGCAGCGAGCGCCGCGGGGGGCCTAGGACTGAGTCGACTGCGCGTGGGTCGCTTGCGCCACGATCGCGAGGAGATCGGCGACGGTGAAAGGTTTTTGCAGGTGCAGCGAGCCGGGAGCGACCTCACCCGACAGAGCTGAATTGTAGCCGCTCATGGTGATAACGCGAAGCGACGGCTTCGCCTCCACCAACCGGCGGGCGAGTTGATGGCCGTTCGGCTCGCCGGGCATCACGATGTCGGTGAGCAGGAGCGTAATGATTCCCCGGTATCGCGCCCATTGGGAAAGGGCTTCGCCGCCGGAACCCGCGAGCACCACGTTCCATCCCGCGTCGCTGAGAACGCGGCGGGCGAGCTCCCGCACTTCCGGCTCGTCTTCGACCAGCAGGACGGTGGCGCCACGGGCGGCGTCGTCGTCGACGGCGAACGAAGGCGCGATGGGGGCGTCGGACTGGGTCTGGAGCGGAATCCACGCGTGGAACGTGGTGCCCTGACCGATGGCGGTATCGACGTCGATCCAGCCGTGGTGCTGCAGCAGGACACTCTGGGCGATGGACAATCCCAGGCCGGTGCCGCTGCTCTTGGGCTTGGTGGTGAAAAACGGTTCGAAGACGTGCGGCAGGACCTCGGGCGGGATCCCGCTGCCGGTGTCGGTGACGCTGATTCGCCCATAGCGGCCCGGCGCGGCGAATGCGCTGCGGTGGGTCTGGCCGGGCTCGAGGGTGACCGCGGTGGTGCTGATGGTGAGGCTGCCGCCGCGGGGCATGGCGTCGCGGGCGTTCAACGCGAGGTTGAGGAGGAGCTGTTCGATCATGCCCGCGTCGCCGAGGACGGGCAGCGGGTCGGGCGACGGGTGGCTGGCAAAGACGATGTCATCGCCGAGGACACGCTGGAGCATGGAGCTGCTGGCGGCGACGACGGCATTGAGATCGAGGGCCGAGAGACGGACGGGCTCGCGCCGGCTGAAGACCAGCAGTTGCCGCGTGAGCTTCGAGCCGCGGCGGGCGGCGTTCATGATGTCGCGCAGCGAGGCATCGCGTTCCTCGGGCGAGAGGCGGTCGAGCTGGAGCAGTTCGCCCTGGCCGAGGATGACCGTCAGGAGATTGTTGAAATCGTGGGCGATGCCGCCGGCGAGCTGGCCGACGGTTTCCATCTTCTGGGACTGGCGCAACTGGGCTTCGACCTTCCGGCGTCCGGCGATCTCGGCCTCGAGGGTGGCGTTGGCGGTCGCAAGTTCGGCGGTGCGCTCCTGCACGCGGCGCTCGAGGTTGTCGCGGGACTGGCGGACGGCGGCCTCGGCGTGGCGGCGGATGGTCACCTCGCGCTGCAGCTCGGCGGTGCGCTGGGCGACGAGTTCCTCGAGCATGGCGTTGCGGCGGCGGACCGAGCGCATGCGCCAGCTCAGGGTGAAGCCGACCAGGGCGGAGACGGCGACGAGCACGATCGCATGGAACCACGGCTGCTCCCAGAAATGGGGCGCGATCACGATCGTGAGCGCGGCGCCCTTTTCGTTCCAGACGCCGTCGGGGTTGCTGGCCTGCACGCGCAGCGTGTAGCGGCCGGGCGGCAGGGCGGTGAAGGTCGCGATGCGTTCGTGGGCGCTGCTGGGGGTCCACTCTGAGTCCCAGCCATCGAGGCGGTAGCGGAACTGATTGGCCTCAGGGGCGGCGAAATCGAGCGCGGTGAACTTGATGCTGAACCCGAGCTGCTCGGGGGCGACCCACAGCGTGTCGCCGGCGGGCCACTGCACGCCCTGGCGCGGGTTGCTGGAGTAGTCGTTGCCGAGCCAGCGCACGTCGGTGATCGCGACCGCGGGTGGCGTCGGGTTGTCGCGCAACTGTGCCGGCTGGAAGGAGACGATGCCAGCGCGCGTCCCGAGATAGACGCGGCCGTCGCGGCCGACGGCGCCGGCGCGCGCCGCGAACACGTTGCTCGGGAGGCCGTCGGGCTTGTGGTAGCTGCGCACCCGGCCGGTGCGCGGCGCGAAGTTGGCCAGGCCGTTCGCGGTGCCGAGCCAGAGATGCCCGTGGTAGTCGGGCACGATCGACATGATGGCATTGCTCGGCAGGCCGTCGTCGATGGTGTAGCGGCGCAGGAAACGACGGTGGCGCGGGTCGAACTTGATGAGACCGTCGGTGGCGCCGAGCCAGATGATGCCGTCGTCATCGCGGGCGATGCATTGCAGCGTCTGGTCGCCGGTGCCGGTACGTGGATCGCGAGGCAGGCGGAAGACAGTGAACCGGCCGGAGAACGTCTCGAGCCGCACGAGGCCATCAGCCTCGGTCGCGTACCACAGTTCGCCGTTCTCGCCGAACGCACCGAGCAGCACGTTCATCGTCGGCGTGTTCGCGCGGTCGCGGCCGTCGGGCCGGTAGTGCCGGAAAATGCCGTCGCGGTAGTAGTCGAGTCCGTTCGCCCGCGCCGCCAGCCAGATGCCGCCGTGGGCGTCGGGCAGGATCGAGTTCACGTTAACGTTGGTAAAGGGGTACTCGCCCGAGTCGACCGGCACATTGCGGGCCCCGATGGGCATTTCCTGGAAGCGCCGGCCATCGAAGCGAATCGGGCCCGAGTAGAACGAGCCCAACCAGATGTCGCCATCGGGCGCGACGGCCAGGGCGGCGAGGTTGTTGGTGGGCAGTGACTCGCGGTTGCCGGGCTCGTGCAGGAAGCGCGTCCAGCCCTCGGGGTCGAGCCGGTTCAGTCCGTTGGCGGTCGCAGCCCAAAGGCGCCCCTGCTGGTCGAAGGCGAGCCCGGCGACGGCGTTGTCGCTGAGCGAGCGCGGGTCGTCGGGCAGGTGGCGGTGCACGAGGAAGGGTTTGGACTCATGGCGCAGCCGGCATACCCCACCGGCAAAGGTGCCCACCCACAGGTTGCCGGTGCGGTCCTCGAAGACGGTGTGCGTGAGGTTGTCGCTCAGGCTGGTGATGTCGCTCGGCCGGTGCTGGTACAGGGTGAACTTGCCGGTGTCGCGATCGAGCAGCTGCAGGCCGCCGCGGGTCGCGAGCCACAGCCGGCCCCGGCGGTCGATCAGGCCGTCGCGCACGCTGTTTATCCCCGGCAAGGCGGCGCTGGCCGTCTGGCGGAAACGCCGGAACTCAATCCGGGGCGTCTGCGTGGAGTGGGCCGCGATCGCGGCAAAGGTGGGCCGGAAGGCGCTGGTCCCGTCCTCGGTGAACGCCCAGAACACGCCGTCGGGCGCGCGAATGACCTTGTTCACCGCGTTGTTGGCGATGCTCGCGGGGTCCTGCGGGTCGTGCAGGTAGGAGGCAAAGGCGCCGGTGCGGGGATCGAAGGCCGCGAGGCCGTCGCTGGCGCCGAGCCAGAGCAGGCCGGTGGTGGGATCCTCGGTGATCGACCGGAAAGTGTCCTTGGTGGTGCTGCCCTTGAGCACCTCCGGCCGCCGAAACACGGTGAACACACCGCGTTCGCGGTCGTCCATCCGGCAAAGCCCGCCACGCGTGCCAACCCAGAGCCGGCCGGCGGCGTCCTCGAAGAGCGAGATGACGGCGTCGTTCGACAGGCTGTCGGGCCGCGAAGGTTCGTTCCGAAAGCGGATGAAGGAATCGGTCTTGCGATCATACCGGGCCAGACCGCCCGCGGTGCCAACCCAGAGGTCGCCGGCGCGGTCGACCAGGAGGGCCCAGATGACCTGATGATTCAGGCTGCGCGGATTGGCGATGTCGTGCTCGAAGACCTTCAGTTCGTAACCGTCATAGCGCACCAGCCCGCTGAGCCGCGTGCCGAACCACATGAAGCCGTCGCGGTCCTGCGCGATCGTGCGGACGTCGGCGTTGGCCAGCCGATCGTCCTCGCCCAGCCGCACGAAGGCGTCGAGCGGCGCCTCCACCTGGGCGTGAGCCGACGGAAGGAGCCAGACCAGCGCGAGGAGAACGAAGACAACCCAACCTCGCCTGCGGGAACGGCCGGCAGGAGCGTGACGGGTAACAGTGATGTCGGGGCTGGAATCCGTGACCCTGATATCGGCGGGGGAAACGGCGGACGTAAACGCCAATTCTCCCTCCCAAGTACCACAAACAGGGTCAGAGACCGGCGCGGTCGAGGAGACGGCTGAGATAAACCTGCTCGGGGCCGACGGTTGCGAGTTGCAGGGCTCGTCGGTAGCTGTCGGCGGCGGCAGCGTGGTGGAGCAGGCGTCCCTCCAGTTCGCCGACCACGGTGTGGTAGAGATAGTGGGATTCCAGCAGCTCGCGGCGCGGGATGGCGGCGATCGCATCGAGGCCGGCCTGGGCGCCTTCGACATTGGCGAGGGCGACGGCGCGGTTGAGCGCGACGACCGGCGAGGGCTTCAGCCGATTCAGGGCGTCGTAGTGACTCAGGATGCGCCGCCAGTCGGTGGACGCGTAGTCCGGCGCGGTGCAGTGGCACGCGGCGATGCCGGCTTGCAGATGGTATTCGGACACCTCGTCGCCTTGGGCGGCGGCGAGCAATTCGACCAAGCCGCGCGAGATGAGCGCCTGGTCCCATTTGCCCCGATCCTGGTCGTGCAACCGGAGCAGCATGCCGTCGTCTGCCGTGCGCGAGGGGAATCGCGCGGCCGTCAGCAGCATGAGGGCAAGCAGGGCGTGGCTGCGCGGCGTGCGGCCCGCGGGATGCTCGACGAGGATGGAGGTCAGGCGCACGGCCTCGTCGCAGAGCTCCTCGCGGAGCAGCCGGTCGCCACTCGAGGCCTTGTAGCCCTCGTTGAACAGCAGGTAGAGTGTGGCGAGCACGCCATCGAGGCGCGGGCCGAGCTCGCGCGACTCGGGAATCTCGAAACGGATCTGGGCCTCGCGGATCCGTTGCTTGGTGCGCGTGAGCTGCTTCTCGATCGCCGCCTCGGTGCTGAGGAACGCCCGCGCGATCTCGCCCGTGCTGAAGCCGCACAGCGTCTTCAACGCGAGGATCACCTGGGCGTCGGAGGCCAGCGCCGGATGACAGCACACGAACATCAGCCGGAGCGCGTCCTCACGAAGCTGTTGGTCGGACTCGCCGACGAAGCGCGAGTCGGGCTGCAATTGCTCGAGATAACTGATGAGCGCCCCCTCCTTGCCGCTCGACATGCGCTGGTGGCGGAGTGCGTCGCGCGCGAGGTTGATGGCCACGCGCGTGATCCAGGCCGAAGGATTGGGCGGCAGGCCTCCGATCGACCACACCCGCATTGCCTGCAACAGGGCGGCTTGGGCGACGTCCTCGACGAGGGCAAAGTTGGCGGGCCCAAAGTGCCGCATCAGGGCCCCGTGGAGTCGGCCCGACTCGTGGCGGAAGAAATGTTCGACGACGGCGGACGCGCGCGCGGCCGAGGCGGCGTCGGCGGCCGGCGGGCCGGCCGGGGTGGCGGAAGACGGGGGCGTTGGATTCACCGGGGAGCGAAGGCGACGCGCGCACCGGTTCGGCGGAGCTTGCCGCCGAATCGGCACGGGGCGCGCGGACAGGACTTCAGGCGTTCACCGGCTCGGGCACGGCCCGCGGGCGGCCGCGGACGCCGAGCGTCGCGCACGCATCGGCGACGGGGCGCACCTCGACCGACATGCCGTGGGGCAGGCTCGGGCAGCGCTGGGCAATCGCGGTGGCCTCATCGAGGCCGCTGACCTGGAGGAGAAAGTAGCCGCCGATGCCTTCGGTCGATTCCGGGAAAGGGCCGTCGGTGACGCGTTCGCCGCGTGGGCCCGAAACCACCCGGCCCGTGGGGGCGAGGGGATGGCCGTGTTCGACCTTTCCCTGGGCGGCGAGGCCGTCGTACCAGGCATTCCACTGTTCCAGGAGTTGCTGTCGCTGGTCAGCCGACATCGCGCGATACGTCTCGGGCGACGCGTCGCGGAAGATGATCATGTAGGGTTGGGTGGGCATGGGTATGGGTGGGTTCGAGCGTCAACGAACGAGGACTGGTCGGAAGGACAATTCGCGACGCAATTTTCTTGGTTTGGCATCGGCAATTCTCCGAGCCAGGGTCCCGGGATGCGACCCAAGCGCGGCGTCGATCACGCCCACGCGGCGCCGATGCGTCACCAGGCGATGCCGTAATCCTCGCCGGTGTCGGAGGCGGCGCCCTGGAATGTCCCGCGCGCGGAATCGATCCGGATCGCCGTGGTGGGGGCGTAGACGCGCGGGAGGGTTTCCACCTTGTAGCCCATGCGGGTGAGCTGCGTGCGCACCCACTCCGGAACGTCCTGCCGCACCTCGAGGCGTCCCGGCTCGGAGCGATGGTCGCCGAAGGAGGACTGCATCTGGTAGCTGGCGAAGTTGGCGGCCTCGGCGGCCTGCTGGACGTCCATGTCGAACTCGACGACGTTGAGGAAGAACTGGAGCAGGTTCTGGTCCTGCGAATCGCCGCCCTGGACGGAGAAGGCGAGGAACGGTTTGCCCTGCTTGAGTGCGAGGGAAGGCGTGAGCGTGACGCGCGGGCGCTTGCCCGGTTCGAGGACGTTGAAGGGATTCATGGCCGGCTCGAAGACGAAGCTCTGCATGCGTTGCGAGAGTCCGATGCCGGTGCGCCCGGCGATGACGGCGGGAATCCAGCCGCCGCTCGGGGTGACAGAGATCACCCAGCCGCTGGCGTCGGCGGCCTGGATGGACGTGGTGCCGATGCGAAAGACCTCGTCAGGGGTGAGAGCGGAGACCTGAAAACCCGCGGGGCGTTGGGCGGAGCGGGCGGGAGTGGGCGTCCACTTTTCCAGCAGCGCGGAGTAGGGGTTGGTTTCGCCTTGGAAAGGATAAGGGTCTCCCGGGCGGGCGCGGGGATCATTGCGCTCGAGGTTGAGGAGCGGGAGACGCGCTTTCGCGTAGTCCTTCGACAGCAGGCCGCGGATGGGCTCGGCCGGCGGGAAAGCGGGATCGCCGTAGTAGAAATCGCGATCGGCGAACGCCAGGTTCATCGCCTGGTAGACGGTATGGATGTAGCGCGCGCTGTTGTAGCCCATCGCGCGGAGATCGAAAGGCTCGAGCAGATTGAGCGCCTGGAGCATCGCGGGACCCTGGGTCCAGGTGGTGAGTTTGTAGACCTCGACGCCCTTGTACGTCGTCGAAACGGGTTCCTCGAGCTGCACGCGCCAGGTGTCGAGGTCACGCAAGGTGAACAAACCGCCCTGCGTCCGGACGCTGGCGACGAGCTCCTGGGCGATGTCACCGCGGTAAAAGCGATCATAGGCGGCCATGATGGCGGACTTGCGGTCGCGACCGGCGGCGAGAGCGGCGCGTTCGGCCTCGACGAGGCGGCGCAGGGTGGCGGCGAGCTCCGGTTGCCGGAAAATATCGCCGGGTTGTGGGGCGGCGCGCCGGCTGGCGTCCTTGGGGTCGAGATGCGGCAGGAAGACACGGCGCGAGTCCGGCCAGGCGGAGATCTGCGTGCGGAAACGTTCCATGGTGTCAGCCGCCTGCGCCTCGATGGGATAGCCGTCCGCCATCTCGATCGCGGGCGCAAGGACCTCGGCCAGCGACAGCGTGCCGAACTCGGCGAGCATGACCATGAGCCCGCCGGGCGTGCCGGGGGTGACCGCGGCGAGCGGGCCGTACTCGGGCGGAAAATCCATGCCCTTCTGGCGGTAGAACTCGACGGTGGCGCCGGTTGGGGCGACGCCGAGCGCGTTGACGCCGATCACGCGACCGGTCTTCGGATGGTAGATAAGAGCCTGGGTTTCGCCGCCCCAGCCGAGGGTGTCCCACATGGTGCACGTGGCGGCGAGCATGGCGCAGGCGGCATCGATCGCGTTGCCGCCTTTGGCAAAGGTGAGCGCGCCGGCGGAGGCCGCGAGCGGCTTGCCGGTGACCGCCACCCAGTGGCGACCGTGCAGGATGGGCTTATTGGTCCGGGGCGACTGGGCGAACGTCGGGGCGGCGGAGCCGCAGAGGAGAGCGAGAACGGCGAGTGCGGAGCGGGTGGGGAAGCAGCGCGACATGGCAAGCGAGACGGGTGGTGGTGGAAACGGTAGCGGCGGGGCGCGGGGCGTCAAAGCGGGTGTCTGACCGTTGCCGGAGGCGGGGGCCGGGGCCTGTCGAGAGGGGGAGCGGCGGCCGGCCGGCGGCCAGGCACGACGGGACAACGATTTGGGCCGGCTCACAGCTGGGTTGACAACCCCCGCGCGGCCCTGCTCCTTTTGTCCCCTTTCTATGGCCAGCATCGTCCTCGGAATCCTCACCTTTATTCTCATCCTCGTCTCGCTGTTCCTCGTCCTGGTCGTTCTCGCCCAGAAATCGAAGGACGGTGGCATGGGTGCGGCGCTGGGCGGCGGTGCTGCCGAAGCGGCCTTCGGCGCGGAGACGAACAACGTGCTGAGCAAGTCGACCATCTACGCGGCCATCGTATTTTTCGTCCTGGCGTTCGTGCTGTATCTCGGCCGCATCTGGGAGCGCTCGCATGCCAATGCGGCCGCCGACAACGCGTTGCCGACGGTTGAGGCTCCGGCAATGCCGGCTCCGGCCACGACGCCCGCTCCCGCGACCGCTGCGCCGGCCCCGACCGCGACGACCAGCACGGCGCCCGCGCCGGCTCCGGCGACCAAGTAGCCGCATGCTGGGGACGTCCATGTTTACCTTTACGCCCGCCCGGCTTCGGCGGGCGTTTTTTATTGTGGCGTTGGCGACGGCCGGCGCGGTGTTCGCCGGCCCGCCGACGGCGGGCACGCAGGCTCCGCTGGCCCAAGTCGGCAAGCCGACGGCGGCGGAAGCTGGCCGCATCCTTGAGCAGTTTCGGCGCTCGGGGTGGCTCGGCTACGTGGAGTTCGAACTGCGCGCCCTTCCGCGGCAGGGCGACGAGAGGGTTTATCAAGGGCGTCTCTGGGGTGGCTTCAACGGGCAGGGAGCGGTGACCAGGATCGAGCTCACCGACGCCCAGGGCGTGGTGCAGCGATTTCTCCTGCAGAATGGCGAACAGGCTGCAGTCTGGCGGGTCCGGCTCGGCCGGCCGGAGGTGGTCCAGGGCGCGGCGCTCCTCGACCCGTTGATCCCCGGCGTGGAGGTGAGCGCGTTCGACCTGCAGATGCCGTACCTTTACTGGCCCGAGTTTGCGGTGGAGAGCGTGGTCCGCATGCGCGGGCGCCCGGCCTACACGTTTTTGTTCACCCCGCCGGCGACCTTCGCGCGGGCGCACTCCGGGCTGCAACGGGTGCGCGCGTATTTCGACGCGCAATACAGCGCCCCGATGCAGACCGAGTTCACCGACGCCAAGCGTGTCGTGAAGACGGTGTCGCTCGTGGACCTGAAGAAGGTGGGGGAGCAGTGGATCCCGCGCTCGTTCGATATCCGCAACGAGGTCACACGGGACAAGACGCGCTTCGTCGTCACCGCGGTCGCGCTGCGGTTGGAATTTGCGCCGCTCGTTTTCGAGCCGGCCAGCCTGACGGAGGCGGTGCAGCCGCCGACGGACCGGCTTGTGCGGGTGGCCCCATGAAACGGCCGGTCCCCTTGCGGGCCGTCGTGTTCGATTTCGACGGCACGATCGTGAACAGCCTGCCGCTGGTGCTAGCTTCGATCGCGCACGCGCTGGCGCCCTTTGGCGGCGCGCCGACGATGGACATCTTCGCGCGGCTTGGCGGCCCCCCGGAGCGGTTCCTGCCGGAGCTGCTGGCCGACCCGCGGCACGCGCCCGAGGCGCTGGCGCGCATGGACGCGTATCATCAGGCGAACAACCATCTCCTCGAGGTGTTCCCCGGGGCGACGACGCTGCTGGCGCAACTGGCCGCGGCGGGGATCAAGACGGCGGTGTGGACCGGTCGCGACCGCCTCTCGACCGAGTTGCTGCTGCCGACGCTCGGCCTGCAGCCGCATTTTGCCACCGTCGTGTGCGGCGACGACCTCGCGACGCACAAGCCGGATCCCGCTGGGCTGAGGGAAATCATGCGCCGACTTAGTATTCAACCGGCGGAGACGCTATTTGTCGGCGATGCCGATGTCGACGTGCTGGGCGGCAGTGGGTGCGGAGTGGATACAATCCTGATCCGGCATGCGCGCGGGATTGCGCCGGCGATCGCCGGACGCGCGTGGCGCGTGGTCGCCGACCCCGCCGAAGCGTACCGGACCGTAGCTCAAGCCGCCGGTTTGCCGGTGCAGGTTTAGCGGACGTATCACCGGTGTGGAGTCAGACGCGTGACCGCGCGAGTCGTTGCGCACCAATAATAAAAGCAGTATTTTGTTGCCGCCCACCGCAGGAAAGTGGCAGTAATGCTGCGTCGTAGCTCGTTGCCTGCGACGCACGTATGGCCAAAACATCCCGCAAGGCTTCTGCCCCCCTCACGTTCGATCTGCCCGAGTCACTCATTGCTCGGATTGAGACTTGTCGGAAAGGTCATGGATACGCCACCGCGAGCGAAGTAGTGCGTACCGCGATCGCCGGCTTCGACTTCGATACCTGCGAACTGGACCGCGATCCCCACCGCCAGATTTCCGTGCGGATCACCAACGACCAGCGCGCGACCTTGAAGCGTTTTTCGAAGAAGAAGAATGCGAGCGTCGGAGAGCTGCTCCGCCTGGCCCTCGAGGCCATGCCGGACCGCCCCAAGCGCAAGCGCTAGGCACGTCCCGGTCGGTGTCGTCACTCGGTGGGCCTGGGCCTTCCGCGCTGGCGTTTATCCAAGTCCAGCCGCGGTTGGAGAAGGGTGTCGCGTGATCCCGCGGCAGCTGGATGCACGTGACACACTCTGTCGTGCCCCGGGCTTGCTTTTGCCATCTGCGCCCCGTTTCGTCGGCCCGTTTTCTCCATGAGCATAACTCCCGCCCCCTTGTCCAGCTGGGCTCGCAACGTCTCGCCGTCCCCAACCCTGGCCGTCGACGCCAAAGCCAAGGCGATGATGGCCGCCGGCGAGGATGTGTGTGGGTTCGCCGCCGGCGAACCTGACTTCGATACCCCCGACCACATCAAGGACGCGTGCATCGCGGCGCTGAAGTCAGGGAAAACCAAGTACGCGCCGACACCGGGCATCGAGCCGCTGCGCCAGGCGATCGTGGAGCGCTACGCCGCCGAGTACGGCCTCAAGGCTACTGTGGGCCAGGTCGTCGTTTCGCCGGGCGGAAAGTTCAACTGCTACCTCGGCGTGCTGGCGACGTGCTCGCCCGGCGACGAGGTGATCGTGCCGGCGCCCTACTGGGTGAGCTACCCCGAGATGGTGAAGCTCGCCGGCGCGGTGCCGAAGTATGTGCTTGCTGATGACCGCACCGGGTTCCGCCTGACGCCCGAGATGGTTGAGGCCGCGATCACGCCGAAGACGCGCCTGCTGATTCTCAACTCGCCCTCGAATCCCACCGGCGCGGTGTACTCGCGCCAGGAACTCGAGGCCATCGTGGCCGTCGCGCTGAAGCACAATCTCTACATCCTCTCCGACGAGATGTACGAGCATCTCATCTACGACGGCCTGAAGCCGACCTGCGTCGCCACGCTCGGCAAGGAGGTCGAGGCGCGCACGATCACCGTCGCCGGGTTCTCCAAGACGTACGCGATGACCGGCTGGCGCATCGGCACCACGGTTGCCCCGCTGCCGATTGCCAAGGCGATCGGTGAACTGCAGAGCCAGATGACGTCCAACGTCACCACTTTCGCCCAGTTCGGCGCCCTCGCAGCGCTCACGCAAAAGGAGAAGACTGCCGCCGCCCTGCAGATCATGCTCACCGCGTTCGACCGGCGCCGGAAGCTGCTGCACTCCGAGTTGAACAAGATCCCGGGCGTCTCCTGCCTCCTGGCCCAGGGCGCGTTCTATCTCTTCCCCAAGATCGCCAGCTTCGGGCTGAAGGACATGGATTTTTGCTCGCGCCTCCTCGAGGAGCAGAAGGTCGCCGCCGTCCCGGGCAGCGCCTTCGGCGCCGAGGGCTACCTCCGCCTCAGCTACGCGACCAGCGACGCCGTCATCACCAAGGGCGTCGAGCGCCTCGCCAAGTTCTGCGCCAGCCTGAAGTGACGCGTCCGCCCGGCGGGGCGGCGTCGTTACGCTGCCCCGGGCGCACGGTTCGCGCGGCGTGCGGACCAAACCCGGTCCGCGCGCATCCAGATATCTGAGGCGCCTGCGGTGGCGTGTCGCCACTCCGTGCGACGCGGCTGGCCGTCGCGTCGCCGGGCGTCGCCCCGCCACATCGGCGCGTCACGCGGCGCCACAACCGCGGATCTGGGCAATAAGGCGGTGCACGTTCTCCGGTGCGATCCGGTCGGTGATGACCGAGCGTGGGTAGTGTGGCTCCACGTCGAGGCGCACGCCGTCCTCGGCGCCCGGCCGCACGAAATCCTCGACGAAGTCCATACCCCCGCGCGGCCGCATCCAGCGCCAGTAGGGATCCGGATCCTCCGACTCGATCAGGACCTCCGCATGCAGGAAGACGTGGCAGTAGAGCGTCAGGTCCCGGAACGAGGCGAACCAGGTGGGAGGAGTAACCAGCTGATCTCGAATGATGAGGGCCATCGTTCGTGCGGGTGAGATGCAAGGACTGTGCCATAACCGACCGCAGAATCCACCACTGGAGCCAGGCTCCCGGGGCTTCCCGGCGCTCCGCGATCCGGCCGGGGAAATTTGCCTTTCGATACGCCGCGTTCCCGTCCAACGTGATTCCCTTTTCTTTCCATGAGCACTCCTCGTCCGCCAGTCCTCCTCGTGATCCGCGATGGTTGGGGTAAGAACCCCGACCCCGCCCAGAACCAGACCAACGCGGTGCACCTCGCCAAGAAGCCGTGCGACGACCGGCTCCACGCCCAGTATCCGTTTGCTCTGGTCAAGGCCTCGGGCCTCGACGTCGGCTTGCCGGATGGCGTCATGGGCAACTCCGAGGTCGGCCATGAGAACATCGGCGCCGGCCGCATCGTGGACCAGGAACTCGTGCGCTTGAACAAGCTCTTCTCCGAGGGCCGTCTCGCGACCAACAGCGTGTGGCAGGCCGCCATCGCGCGCGTGAAGAGCAAGCCTGGTGCGCGCCTCCACCTCATGGGCATTGTCAGCGACGCTGGCGTGCATGGCATGCTCGAGCATCTCTACGGCATCCTCCGCCAGGCAAAGGCCGACGGCCTCAACGCCAACCAGGTCTTCATCCACGCGTTCACCGACGGCCGCGACACGCCGCCGAGCAGCGGTCTGGGCTATGTGAAGCAGGTCGAGGCGCAGTGCCAGAAGATCGGCATCGGCCGCATCGCCAGCGTCTGCGGACGCTTCTTCGCGATGGACCGCGACAACCGCTGGGACCGCGTCAGCAAGGCCTATTGGCTGCTCACCGGCAAGCAGGCGCTCGCCACCGCCCCGAGCGCCGTCGCCGCCGTGCAGCAGTATTACGACAAGCCCGCCAACGATTCCCAGAAGGGCGACGAGTTCATCGTCCCGACCTGGGTCGTCGGCGCGGACGGCAAGCCCGTCGCGACGATCGGCAATGGTGACTCCGTGGTGTTCTACAACTACCGTGGCGATCGCCCGCGCGAGATCACGAAGGCGTTCGTCATCGATGGATTCAAGGACTTCGACCGCGGTGCGAAACTCGACCTCTACTACGCCACGATGACGGAGTACGAGTCGGGCCTCCCGGTGAACGTCATCCTGCCGAAGCCCGAAAAGCTGAAGAACATCCTCGGCCAGGTCGTCAGCAACGCCGGGATCGCGCAGTTCCGCTGCGCCGAGACCGAGAAGAATCCGCACGTCACGTTCTTCTTTAATAATTACCGCAAGGATCCATTCCCCGGCGAAGAGCGCGCGTGCCCGGCGAGCCCCAAGGTCGCCACGTACGATCTCGCCCCCGAGATGTCCGCCGCCGAGGTCACCCGCCTGGCCAAGGAGGCCATCCTCTCCGGCAAGTTCGGACTGATCGTCGTCAACTTCGCCAACCCCGACATGGTCGGCCACACCGGCTCGCTTCCGGCTGCCATCAAGGCCGTCGAGACCACCGACCGCGGCGTGGGCGAACTGCTCGAGGCCCTCGCCAAGATGGGCGGCAAGGCCCTGATCTGCGCCGACCACGGCAACGTCGAACAGATGTGGGATCCGTCCGTGAACGGCCCCCACACCGCGCACACCCTCAACCTCGTCGAGGTGTTCGTCGTCGGCTCCGAGTTCGCCGCCGGCAAGACCAAGATGCGCTCGGGCGGTCGGCTCGCTGACCTCGCGCCTACCATCCTCGCGCTCATGGGCCTGCCCAAGCCCGCCGAAATGACCGGCGAAAGCCTCGTCGTGGGCTGACGCTCGACTGCCCGTTCTGCGGCGCCTCCCGTTGCGTCGCGCCTGCCAGCCCGATCTCCGGATCGGGCTGGTTTGTTTTCCGGTCCACCGCCTCCGATTCAATGCTGGCCCAATGATCTCGCGTGCGCGCCAGGAGTACGCGGCCAGGATCAGGAGGGATCGATGCCTGCAATTATAATTAACTACGGACGAGTCACTAACGGGATAATGTCCAGATACTCAGGATAATGTCCGGATTCCGTCGGAATAATGTCCGGATACTCCGCGGCCTCGAAGTCGCGCGGCTCACAGAAAACCGCGGCGTTCGGTTGCTCGCCCACGGCTTTGGACGCGTTCATCAGGCTTCCAGCCAGGTCGGCAAACCCGCGTCTGCGGTCCCGCCGGGCAGTTGGCGTAGCTCGCGGCTAAATCACGGGCGGGTCGCGCGGCGGAAACTGAGCGTCGGCAACGGCGCGGGCGACCAGCACCACGGCGCGCGCTCGTGCCGCAGTCGACGCGTGCACCGGCGCATGATCGTTCGACACCAAGTGCTTCTGCCGGCCCGCGGTCGTCTCGCGCGCCCAGAGGAGGTCGCGGTGGTTGAAGCCGACTTCGAAGCTCCGGCCCTCCGTTTCTACGCGATAGCTCCAGGCCTCAACGTCCGCCGAGAGCACGCTGACCCGGGCACCGGCCACGCCGACTTGGCGTAAGTCGGCCTCCAACGCCTGCTTCAGGTGACTTTCGATCGGGGACATGCCCGGGGAGCGTGCCGCCCGACGCCGGCGGCCGCAATCCCGATGGTGATCCGCCCCACGTCGCCCGGGACCGAGCCTCCTGGGCCAGTTTGAGGCATCGCCCCAGCCCCTGGCGCATTGACGGAGGCTGGTGACACGGCTATCTACTGGCCCGGGGCCAAACGTTATGGATGCGGACGACAAATTGACGTCGGACATCCTTGCTGCGCTCGCGTGCATGCCATTCGAGCGGCAAGCGGAGGCGATGCGTGATTCGGTCAGCACGGGACTGAAGCATCTTTCCACCCAGCGGCTTTGCGAAATCCGCCGGCGCATTGAGCTCGAGATGGACGAAACGAATCCCGCCGTGCGAACCACGATGGAGTTGATCGATGGCCAACTCGCGCTGCGCGAAATCGCCGGCGGCGCCTTCTGGCGCTGAGCGCCGCGCGCGGCGCCCTCAAATGTCAGATGTCGGACGTCAGAAATCAGATGTCAGAGATCGGGCGTCAGAGATCGGAGGCCAGACCGCGCCGTTCCGTCACGTCAGTCCGATCGGTCAAATCTGATCGGCCTTTCTCTGCATCCGCGCCGTTCGACGTCTGGGATCGGGCTGACATCTGACGTCTGACAGCCGACATCTGATCCCACGCTTCTGGGCTGGTATTCAGGGCGAGAACCCGTTCAGCATGCGGGCCTTTCCCCCATGAAGAATCCACTCCTCCCACTGGTGTGTGTATCGGCCATGGCGTTTGCCATGATGTCCCCATCGGCGTTGCAGGCGCAGGCTTCGAAAGTCGCCTTCCCGCAACCAAGCCCGACCGCCACGCTCAAGCAACGCGTGGGGGTGACCGACATCGAGATCATCTACTCCCGCCCGGGCGCGAAGGGCCGCGAAATCTTCGGCGGTCTCGTGCCGTACGGCGAGGTCTGGCGCACCGGCGCCAACGCCGCGACCAAGATCACGTTCAGCACCCCGATCAAGTTCGGCGGGGTGGATGTCGCCGCCGGCACGTACGCCCTGTTCTCCATTCCCGACCAGAAGGAGTGGACCGTCATTCTCAACAAAGTGAGCGGGCAGTGGGGCGCGTATCGTTACGACGCCACCAATGACGTTACCCGCGTCAAGGTTGCGCCGACGAAGCTCGGAGAGGCGATCGAGACGTTCACCATCGACGTGAACGATATTCGCGACGACTCCGCGACGCTTGTGCTCGCGTGGCAGAACGTGCGCGTGCCGGTGAAACTCGAGACCAACCTCGTCGCGCAACTCGTGCCGCAGATCGAGGCCGCGACGTCCGGCACGGAAAAAGCCGACGCGCGCCTGCTCTTCTCCGCTGCCACCTTCTACCTCGATCACGATCTCGACCTGAAGAAGGCCAGCGCGTGGATGGATGCCGCCATCGAGCAGAATCCGAAGGCGTTCTACATGTACTATCACAAGGCCCGCATCCTCGCGAAACTCGGCGATAAGGCCGGCGCGACGGCCGCGGCCAACAAGTCCATCGAGCTCGCGGAAGGTTCGGCCAAGGCCGAGTACACCCAGCTCAACCAGAAGCTCCTCCAGAGTCTCGGCCAATGAGGCGGCGGTCCGGGCCGGGAATCGTGCGGACGACGACGCTGCCGGGATGGGCGTGGCTCCGGCGCCGCGGCCTCCCTGGGCTCCTCCCGGCCCTGGCCGGACTTCTGCTCGGCCTGAGCGGGCTGCGCGCCGCTCCGGCCGAGGCCGCGCGACCGGCGATCGAGCCGGCCGCCGCGGCGGCGCTGCATGACCTGCGGGCGTTCGCCTCCCTGGGGCGCGTCCTCTATGTCGCGGCGCACCCCGACGACGAAAACACGCAGTTGATCGCCTTTCTGTCGCGGGTGCGCGGATACGATGTGGCGTACCTTTCCATCACGCGGGGCGATGGCGGCCAGAACCTGCTGGGCCCGCAACTCGACGAGAAGCTGGGCGTGGCCCGCACGCAGGAGCTGCTGGTCGCGCGCCAACTCGACGGCGGTCGGCAGTTCTTCACGCGCGCGATCGACTTCGGGTTCTCCAAGACGCCGGCGGAGACGCTCTCCCTCTGGGACCGGCGCGAGGTGCTCGGCGATGTGGTCCGGGTGATCCGGCAGTTCCGGCCCGACGTGATCATTTCGCGTTTCCCCGTGCCGCCGCTGAGCGGGGGCCACGGCCAGCATACGGCGGCGGGCATTCTCGCCCGCGAGGCCTTCAAGGCGGCCGCCGACCCCGCCGCGTATCCCGAACAGATGGCGCAGGGGCTCGCGCCCTGGCAGGCGAAACGCATTTTCTGGAACGTGTTCCTGCGGGGGGGCGAGTCCGCGGGCCCGACGCTGAAACTCGACGCCGCGGGACAGGATCCGGTCACCGGCGAGGCCATCAGCTCCATCGCGGCGCGCAGTCGCGCCATGCACAAGACCCAGGCCTTCGGCGATTTTACCAACCGCCCCGCGGCGCCGGGCCGCCCGGCGCGAAGTGAGGTTGAGAACCTGGTGCTGTGGGATGGCGAACCCGCGACGTCCGATCTGATGGACGGCGTCGATACGTCCTGGGCACGAATCCCGGGTGGAGCGCCGATAGGAGAACTCGCGAAGCAGGCCATCGCAACGTTCCAGCCGGACCACCCTGGCGCCAGCGTGCCCGTGCTCCTGGAGTTGCGGCGCCGTGTGGCGGATCTGCCGCCGCATCCTCTGCTCGCGGACAAGCGTGCCCAACTGGACGAGGTGATCCAGCACTGCCTGGGCCTGGAGGTGACCAGTCTCTCGTCGCGGTCGAGCGTGCTTGCCGGCGAAACGGTGCCGGTGCACGCCGCGCTCCGCGTGGAAACGACGCTGCCGGTTCGCTGGCTCGACGTGACGCTGGGCACCAGCCGCACGCCGATCAATGAACCGGTCAGCGCGACGGGCCGCTTGGCGCGCGAGTTGAACTACGCCGTGCCTGCGGATGCCCCGCTCACGCAGCCGTACTGGCTGCGAAGCTCCGCGACGGTTGGCATGTACGGCGTCGACGAACCGCGCCTGATCGGCCGGCCCGAGAATCCACCTGATCTTCCGGTGACCTACACCGTCCAGGTGGACGGCCAGGTCCTGACCCTGCGCGACCGGCTGCAATACGCCGAACCGGTCGGCGCCGTGACGCCCGAGTCGCCTGCGCCGACGAAGCTCTCGCCAGTGGCGATCGTACCGCGGGTCACGCTCTCGTTTGTCGGCGGCCCGGCGGTTGTCCGTCCCGGCGCGAAGACCAGGGTCGTGCTGGAGTTGGTTGCCAGCCGCGCCAAGGCGGCGGGTCACGTGGCGCTCGAACCTTCCGAGGGGTGGACGGTGTCGGCGCCCCAGCCGTTCGCGCTGGAGCGCGAAGGCGACCGGGTCCGGCTCACTTTTGAGGTGGCGGCGCCGTCCACCGCGGACACCGGCTCCCTCGGAGCGGTGGCGGAATGCGGCGGCCGGCCATGCCGCACCGATTCGATCACCATCCAGTACCCGCATATTCCCCGGCAACTCCTGCAGCCCGCCGCGCGGCTGCGGCTTGTCAGCGTGCCGGTCGAGACCCGCGGGCGCTCGGTTGGCTACGTCATGGGGGCAGGGGACGACGTCCCTGACGCGCTGCGCCAGCTTGGATACGAGGTCACGCTGCTGAATGGCGCGACGATCACGGCCGAGACGCTGCGGGCCTTCGACGCGGTGGTGGTTGGCGTCCGCGCGTTCAACACGCGTGCCGATGTCGCGACGCTGGTTCCGGCGCTCAACGCCTACGTCGAAGCCGGCGGCACCGTGGTGGCGCAGTACAACTGGGAACGAAACTTGAAGCAGGAGACGATCGCGCCCTTCCGCCTCCACCTCTCGGGACGGCGCGTGACCAACGAGGACGCCGCGGTCACTTTCCTGGCGCCCGAACACCCGGTGCTCACGACGCCGAACCGGATCACGGCGG
This sequence comes from Opitutus sp. ER46, assembly GCF_003054705.1. Classification (NCBI taxonomy): domain Bacteria; kingdom Pseudomonadati; phylum Verrucomicrobiota; class Opitutia; order Opitutales; family Opitutaceae; genus Opitutus; species Opitutus sp. ER46. The sequence continues at coordinate 303,409 of NZ_QAYX01000022.1, read as the reverse complement.
CTGATTTTGCCGGGTGGGTCCAGGAGCGTGGCGTGTATTTCCCGGACACCTGGGATGCCGCGTTCGTGCCGGTCCTGGCGATGCACGATCCGGGCGAGGAACCGCTGCAGGGCGCGCTGCTGGTCGCGTCGTATGGCCGCGGCCACTACGTTTACACCGGTCTGGCGTTCTTTCGACAGTTGCCCGCGGGCGTGCCCGGGGCGTACCGGTTGTTCGCGAACCTCGTCTCGCTGGGGCAATCGACCAAGCCATGAGCCTCGTTCCGCCTCCGCCAACCGCTGCGGCCGCCCCGGCCGATGACCCGGGCGTGCCGCGTCTGCGCACGTGGCGGGGCGTGTATGGCTTCGTCCTGGCGTGTTTCGCCGTGATGGTCGGCCTGCTGGCGTGGTTCACGCACGCGTTCGCGCCATGAACCTTCTGGATTACGTCGTTCTGCTCGGCTCGATGCTGGCAATCGCCGGGTACGGTGTGTGGCGGGCTCGCGGCCGGCACAACCTGTCGGACTTTCTGCGCACGGACCGCGCGGTCGGCTGGGGGACGATCGGGCTGTCCGTCATGGCGACGCAGACGAGCGCGATCACGTTCCTCTCCACGCCTGGCCAAGCCTATGAGAGCGGACTCGCGTTCGTGCAGAACTATTTCGGCATGCCGATTGCGCTGGTGATCGTCGCGGCGGTGTTCGTGCCGATTTACCGCCGGCTGAAGGTGTTCACGGCCTACGAGTACCTCGGCATCCGGTTTGACGGCAAAACCCGGCTCCTGGGCGCGGCGCTGTTCCTCCTCCAGCGGGGCTTGGCGTCGGGCATCACCATCTACGCTCCGGCGATCATCCTCTCGACGGTCCTCGGCTGGCGGCAGGATCTGACGATCATCGCGACGGGCGTCTTCGTGGTCGTGTACACCGTCAGCGGCGGCAATGAGGCGGTGAGCCAGACGCAGAAGTGGCAGATGGCGGTGATCTTCGCCGGCATGGTCGCGGCGTTCGGGATGGTGCTCTACCGGCTGCCGTCGGACCTCGGCTTGGGCGACGCACTCTCGGTGGCCGGCACGTTCGGCAAGCTCGAGGCGGTCGATTTCTCCTTCAACCCCAACACCCGCTACACCGTGTGGTCGGGCATCCTCGGCGGCGTCTTTCTCTTCCTGTCGTACTTCGGCACCGACCAGTCGCAGGTCGCGCGGTATCTCTCGGGCACCTCGGTGCGCGAAAGCCGGCTGGGGCTGATGTTCAACGCGCTGTTCAAGATCCCGATGCAGTTCTTCATCCTGCTGCTCGGCGCGCTGGTGTTCGTGTTTTACCAGTTCGAGCGGCCACCGGTGTTCTTCAACCAGGCTGCGTGGGCCGCGCACGCGACCGGCGAGACCGGCGCGAAGCTGCGCGCGCTCGAGGGCGACTACCAGGCGGCGCACGCGGAGAAGCGGGCGCGGGTGACGGCGTGGCTCCAGGCGCGCGAGAGCGGCGACGCCGGCGCGGAGGCCGCGGCGCAGGGCGCGTTGCGCGAGGCGGCGACGCACGCCGAGGGCATCCGGCAGCAGGCCAAGGCGACGCTCGCCGCCGCGGATCCCTCCGTGAAGACGAACGATGCCGACTATGTCTTCATCACCTTTGTCCTGCAGCAAATGCCGCACGGCCTCATCGGACTGCTGATCGCGCTGATTTTCGCGGCGGCGGTGTCGTCGCTGTCGTCCGAACTGGCCGCACTGGGCGAGACCACCGCCGTCGATTTCTATGCCCACGTGGTGCGGCCGGGGCAGTCCGACGCGCACAACGTCTCCGTTGCCCGGTGGCTCACGGCAATGTGGGGTGTCGTCGCAATCGGCTTCGCGCTGTTTGCGAACGTCGTGGAGAACCTGATTCAGGCGGTGAATATCCTCGGCTCGATCTTCTACGGCCCCGTGCTCGGCATCTTCCTCGTCGCATTCTTCCTCAAGCGGGTCGGCGGCACCGCGGTGTTTGCCGGCGCCCTCGCGGCGCAGGCTCTTGTCATCGTCCTGTTCTTCACCCTGAAGATCAGCTTCCTGTGGCTGAACCCGATCGGCTGCGCGGCGTGCGTCCTGGCAAGCGTGATCCTGCAGGCGCTCTGGCGCGCGCGGCCGGGCGCCGCGGGCCCCGTGACGGCCTGATCCTCGCAACGCTCGCCCGCCGTTCGCGTCTTCCTCATACCTCTTCCCCCTTGAGCACCGGCCCCGTCATTTGCTTCGGACAACAACCGTGCGGCTTCTTTCCCCGGCGGTTTCTCTACGCCAAGTTTGTGTCCGCGCGTCGGCTGCAGGCGGAGATCGGGGGCGAGATCGTGTTCTTCTTCCACGATGCCGACCATGATCCGCGCGAGACGCAGACCATCCTGCGGCATCGCAAGACCGGCGAACCCGCCCAGTTGAATTTCGGGTTCGTCAACAAGGTGCAGCGCAAGTGGTCGCCGCTCTACCTCAAGCGCATCGCCGATGGCTGGCAGGCCAACACCGCGCGGCAACTGGGGGCGTACGTGCCGGCCGAGTGGGTGGAGCGCTTTCGCGCGGTGCGGGCGACAAACGTGGCGGATTTCTGCCTCGAAATGTACCGCGCTATGGGACTGCTGGAGGGCGTGCGCGTCGTCCGTTCGAGCGATCCCGCCGTGCGGCGCGCGGCCTGCGCGGTCGACGACTGCTTTGTCGATGTGCCGTACGCCGGTGAGGTTGTGCGCGCCCGCCGGATCGGGGGCGAACTGAAGCTGCATGAGGGCGGGGACTGCTACCTGACGGTGCCGCCGATTGCCTACGGTCCGGAGCAGGTGACGCCGACCCGCGACACGCGGCTCCGCTGGATGCAATCGGTCATTCGTTGCACGCACTACATCGCGGGTGCGGGCGAACAAGCGTACTTGCGCCCGGAGGACGCGCCTGAGATCACGTTTCGCCAGCGCGACCCCATCGATCGCTCCGACGAAGCCTACGTGCCAGGCGACCCCATGATCTCGCCGCGCCCGGTTCAGCCATGAAACCTGCCTCCACCCCAGAAACTACCACGATCCTCGCGTTCGGTGCGCATCCCGATGACATCGAGTTCGGCTGTGGCGGCGTGATCGCCCGGGAAACCCAGGCCGGCCGCAGCGTGCGGTTCGTGGTTTGCTCGCAGGGGGAATCGGCCACGCACGGGCTGGCCGCGCGGCGCGTGGAGGAGGCGCGGCATGCGGCGACGCTGCTGGGCGCCACGCTCGAGTTCATGCAGCTCGGCGGAGACGCCCATTTCGAGATCAACGTCGCCCAGGTGCTCCGGCTGGCGGAGGTGATTCGACGGACCAAGCCGAAGCTCGTGCTGGCGCCGACGACCGTGGAGAACCAGCACCCCGATCACGCCAAGCTTGGCCGGATGGTGCGGGATGCGGCGAGACTTGCGCGGTACGGCGGCGTGAAGGAATTGCAGGCGCACGCCGCTCACGCCATCGACCAGCTCCTCTTTTATGCCGTGACGCCGGGGGCGGAACCTCGCGACGGCGCGCGGGTTCTCATCGACGTGTCCCAACCGAAAGTCATGGCCGTCTGGAAAGCCGCGATGGAGGCGCACGCGACGCAGCGGCAGACGCGCGATTACGCCGAGCTGCAATTGACGCGCGCGCGGCTCAACGGCCTGCTCGCCGGTGTCGCGTATGCGATCCCGCTCTGGCCGAACGACGAACTGGTGTTCGACTCGCTGGAGCCGCTCGGGCGTGCCGCGCGCCGCTTCTAGAACGTCATCCGCTTCATGACCACCGCGCGGCCCCTTCGCATCGGCATCACCTGTTACCCCTCGGTGGGGGGCAGCGGGATCCTGGCGTCGTCGCTCGGCGAGGAACTCGCGGCCCGCGGGCACGATGTTCACTTCATCAGCTACGAGCGCCCCTTCCGGTTTTCGGGTGACGGGCCCCGGCTGCATTTCCACCCGGTCGAGATCAACGACTACACGCTCTTCAAGTATCCGGACTACACGCTGCCGCTTTCGGTGAAGATGGCAGAGGTGAGCCGCACTGTCCGGCTCGATGTCCTGCACGTGCACTATGCGGTGCCGCACGCGACGGCCGCGGTGCTGGCGCGATCGATGTTGCCGCCGGAACTGCAGCCGCGGGTGGTGACGACATTGCACGGGACCGACACGACCTTGCTCGGTCGGGATCCGGGATACGGGCCGGCGATCCGGCATGCACTGGCGTGCTCCGATGCCGTGACGGTGGTTTCAGACTGGCTGCGGGAGGAGACGCGCCGGCTGCTGGCGTTCGAGGGGCCGATCGACGTCATCCACAATTTCTTCGCGCCGCGCCGGCCGCGCCGGACCGCGGCGGAGGTGCGGCGTGAATTGGGCCTGGGCAGCGAGGCGATGCTGCTGCATCTGTCGAACCTGCGGGCCGTGAAACGCATCGACCTGCTTCTCGACGCCGTCGCACGCGTCCGCCCGCGCGAAGGGTTCAAGCTGGTGATCCTGGCGGGTGGGGACTTTACGCCGTTCGTCGATCATGTGCGACGGCTCGGCATCTCGGACCGCGTGATCGTTCGCCAGCGCGTCAATGAGATCGAGGACTACCTGCAGGCTGCCGATTGCGGGGTGTTCACCTCCGAGAGCGAGAGCTTCTGCCTGAGCCTGCTCGAGATGATGTGCTTTGGCCGTCCGAGCGTGACGACCGCCGTGGGCGGAATCCCAGAGGTGGTGGAGAATGGTGTGAGCGGCGTGCTGGTGCCGCCGGGCGATGCCGACGCCGTGGCGCGGGCCATCGAAGGCCTGCTGGGCAACCCGACGAAGCGCGGCGAGCTCGGTCGCGCAGCGGAGCAACGGGCGCATGCGCACTTTGCCCCGGCGGTGATCGTCCCGCAGTACGAAGCCCTCTACCGCCGGGTTTGCGAAGCCCCCGTCGCCGCCGGCCCGCGTTAACGGCCTCCGCCGCACGGCGCCCGTAGGCCCCGCCGCACCTTGGTCCCAGTCCGAGCGTGTACGCGTACGTGCCAGCCGGAAAACCTGCACCGCGACCGATGCCCGCACCGGCATCCGGCCGAAAATGACAAAGTGACGCCGACCCCATTCGGACGGGTTCAGCAACGTCACTTTGTCAGTTTTCAGGTTCGGCGCGGGCGCTTCTGACGGGGCGGGATAGGGAACATCACGAGCCCGGCGGCAACAATGGCCCGCCATGCCGTTCACAGATGCCGAAGGTGTTCCGCTGTCGACGTATCGACTGCAGCTGCGCAAGGACTTCCCGTTCGATGCCGCGCGCGGACTGCTGCCGTACTTCGACGACCTGGGCATCACGCATTGCTATCTCTCGCCGATCTTCATGTCGGCGCCGGGGAGCACGCACGGCTACGATGTCAACGACTACCATCGGATCGACGCGGAGCTGGGCGGACGCCAGGCGTTCGACGCGTTCGCAAAGGCGGCGCGGGCGAGGCGCATGGGGCTCGTTCTCGATTTTGTGCCCAACCACATGGGCATCCACGGCTCGTCAAACCGCTGGTGGCAGGACGTGCTCGAGTGCGGCCGCAGCTCGCCGCATGCCGACTTCTTTGATGTCGACTGGAACGATCCCTTCCAGCCCGGCCGCACCCAGGTCCTCGTCCCAGTCCTCGACGACCAGTACGGCGTCGTTCTCGAGGCCGGCCGCCTGGCGATCGGGTACGAGGATGGCGCGTTCTCCGTTCGCTACGCCGACCTGCGCTTTCCCGTCAGCCCTGCCACCTACGCCATGCTCCTGGCGGGTGCGTCCGAGCAGCCGGAGTGCACCGAGTCGGCCCGTGACCGGCTGCGCGCCATCGCGGAGGCCTTCCGCTCGCTCCCGCTGTCTCGCGGGGCTGACGAGCCCATTGGTCGCCGGCCCCGCAACGAGCTCAAGGCCCAGCTCGCTGCCGCCGCCGAGGCCGATCCCGGCGTGGGCCAGGCGATCGCCGCGCATCTCGCCGTGGTCAACGGCCCCGAGGGCGGGCCGCATGACCGCGACCGGCTCGACGAACTCCTCGCGCAACAACACTACCGCCTCGCCCACTGGAAAACCGGCGCCCACGAGGTGAACTACCGCCGCTTCTTCGCGATCGATACGCTCATCGGCCTCCGGATGGAAAACTCCGAGGTCTTTCGGGAAACCCACCGCATCCTCGGGGGCTTTATCCGCGACGGCATCGTGGCAGGGGTCCGCATCGACCACATCGACGGGCTCCGCAACCCGCTCGAATACCTCGAGCGCCTCCAGGGTCTCGCGCTCAAGGAGCGGGAAACCGCCACGCGGCCCGTCTACGTCGTGGTCGAAAAGATCCTCGAGCCCGGCGAGGAGATTGACCGCTCCTGGCCCGCCCATGGCACCACCGGCTACGAGTTCATCCGCCAGCTCAGCGGCCTCTTCGTGGCCCGCGCCGCCGGCGCGAAACTCGACGCGCTCTATCGCGACTTCACCGGTGAGCAGGACTCATTTCGCGACGTCGTCTACCAGAACAAGCGCCTCGTCTTGGACGAGATGTTCGCCAATGCCGTCGTCCAGCTTTCGCAACGCCTCTCCAACCTCGTCGCCAGCGACCGCCGCTGGCGCGACCTCACGCGGTTCGAACTCAGCGTCGCCGTGCGCGAGATCATGGCCGCGCTCGGCGTCTACCGCATCTACCGCCGCATGAATGCCGAGTGCCGCCCGGAGGACGCGCGCGAGATCGAGCACGCCTGCAAGGAGGCGATCCGCCGCAACCCCCGTCAGGACCCGCAGCCGTTCCAGTTCGTGCGCGACGTCCTGGTCGGCCGCTATCCGCCGCCGTCCGCCACCCAGGAGTACCGCGAGTCGCTCTGGTGGTGGGTCCTCACCTGGCAGCAGTACACCGGCGCGATCATGGCCAAGGCCGTCGAAGACACTGTCTTCTACGCGTACAACCGGTTCATCGCCCTGAACGAGGTGGGCGGTGATCCCGATGCCTTCGGCGGCACCGTTGCCGCCTTTCACGCCGACGCCGCGCGCCGCCGCGAGACCATGCCGCACACCCTCCTCACGACGTCCACGCATGACACAAAGTTCGGCGAAGACGTCCGCGCCCGCCTCTACGTCCTCTCCGAACTCGCCGACGAGTGGCGCGACTGGGTGTACGAGTGGCACGCCATGAACGTTCGCCACAAGACCTCCGTCGGCGGCTGCCTGGCGCCCGATGCCAACGAGGAGTACCGAATCTACCAGACCCTCCTCGGCTGCTGGCCCATGCCGCCGTTCACGCCCGACGAGGCCTTCCGATCCCGCCTCAAGGAGCACCTGCGCAAGGCGACCAACGAGGCGAAGCGCAACACCCAGTGGCTCCACCCCAACGAGCGCTGGCTCACCGCCTGCGATCACTTCATTGACGGCCTGCTCGACCGCGCGACGGGCGGCGACTTTCTCGACAGCTTCGCTCCGCGCGCCCTGCTCCTGGCCCACCTCGGGCTCGTCAACTCGCTCGCCCAACTCGTCCTCAAACTCACGACGCCCGGCGTGCCGGATTTCTACCAGGGCTGTGAAACCTGGAATCTCACGCTGGTCGACCCGGACAACCGCCAGCTCATCGCCTGGGGACCGCGGACCCAGGCCGCCGCCATGGCGGCGAGGCGCCCCTGGCGCGAGCTCCTGCGCGACTGGCGCGAGGGCGGGATCAAACTGCGGCTGACGCGCGACCTGCTCCGTTTCCGCCGGGCTCACGCCGCCTTGTTCCAGGAGGGAAGCTACGAGGCCGTCGAGCCGCAGGGGCGGTTCGCCGAGAACCTCGTGTGCTTCGTCCGCCGCTGCGGCGGCCAGACTCTCCTGGTCGCGGTGCCGCGGTTCAGCTCGCGCCTGGGTTGCCCGCCGCTCGGCCTGGTGTGGGAGGATACGTGCGTCACCATTCCGGATGCCGGCTTCCGGCCGCCGGCTGCCGCGGGCTGCGCGCCGACCCCCGCTTGGCGCGATGTGCTCACCGGTGCCGAGTTTGCGTCCGGTGGCCCGTTGCCGTTCGCGGAGCTCTTCCGCGAACTGCCGCTCGCCGTCCTGCATCTTGGCGCGCCGCATTGACGGGGCGCGTCCATCCGGCGGCTCTGGCCGAACCACGACGCGGGTGGGCAGGCGCAGTACGCGCGCGTGCCGTTCGCGGATGTCGGGCCGATCAAGATCGAGAGCGATCTGCCGTGAGGGTGCGTCGGATCGAAGTAAAGGTGAGAGTAAAAGTGGGGGTGGAAGACGGAAAATGAGGGAGAGCGTTTTTGGGGGCTACTCGCGGCGGAGGAGTTTGACGACGTCGGCGCGCATGGCGCGGCGGGCGGGGAGCCAGCAGCCGAGGGCGGCGGCGACGAGCAGGAGGGCGGCGACGCCGCCATAGACGAGCGGATCGGTGGCGCTGGTTTCGTAGAGGAGACTCTGGAGAAAGCGGGTGAGCCCCCACGCGGCGGCGCCGCCGATCACGACGCCAAGCGCGGCGAGGATGAGACCGCGGGAGAGCACGAGCCGGAAAAGTTGCTGGGGCATCGCGCCCAGGGCCATCCGCACGCCGAACTCGCCCATCCGCTCGGAGACGCCGTACGCCATGATCGCGAACAACCCCGCGACCGCCAGCCCCAGCGCGATCGTGGAGAGAACCTGGAGGACGGTCTTGGTGTAGCGCTCAGAGGCGATCTGCTGGTCGGCTGACTCGCTCAGCAACCGAAGTGGCATCGTTGCGATCAACGGGTTGATGCTAAACACGGCCCGCCGGATGCCATCGGCGAGAGCGGCATCGGGCCGACCGCTGGTGCGGATAAGGAGGGTGCACACCGTGTCATCGGAGTCCTGCCAGTAGGGATGCCAGAACTCGGGTTCAGGTTTGCCGCGGGCGTGAACATGAAGATCGCGGACGATCCCGACCACTTGCCAGGATTTCGGGCCAGAGGCCCAGGGGCACTCGAAGGTTCTGCCAAGCGGCTCCTCGTCGCCGAAGTATGCACGCGCCAACGTTTCGTTGAGCACCACCACCGGCGCACCTCCGACCACGGCGTCATCGAACCAGCGGCCCTTGACCAGAGACATGCCCAGCATGCGGTTGAAACTCGGCGTCGTCGCCGTTCCGCCCACCCGGATCTCGGTCCCGTCCGGGCGTTTGACATACCCCGACGACGTGCCTGCGAGCGGCACTGTGGTTGAAACAGTGATCGCCGAGACACCCGGGACCGCCCGGACCCTCGATTCCAGTTGCTCGTAGAATACCCGACGGGCGTCCGCGCTCTTGTAGGCGTCCCGTGGAATCTGCAGCCAGACGGCGGCTTTGTTCGTGAGGTCGAAACCACGATCTAGCCGGTCGAGTCGCTGTACGGTGCGAGCCATCAGCCCGGCGCCGACGAGGAGGACGACCGCGAGGGCTGCTTCAACGACGACGAGGAGCGACCGAACGGCGCGGAGTCGCCGGTTCTCGCCGAACGTGTGGCTCCCCTCGCTGAGCCCCTCCGTCACATTCGTCTGGCGGAGTCGCAGGGTCGGAAGGACGGAGACAAGGAGCGCGGTGCCGACGGACAGAACGCCCATGAAGCCGAGCACCCGCCAGTCGACGGAGGCGCGTCCGATTCCCGACGATCCGTCGCCGACGATGCGGATGAGAATGGGAAAAAGCCACTGCGCGAGTACGACGCCGGTGGCACTTGCCAGCGCGGTGAGGAGCAGGTTCTCGGCGACCAAAAGTCGGGCGATTTGCCAGTGGCTGCCGCCGAGCGCGAGCCGGACCACGAGTTCCCGGCGGCGGCTCTGCAGGCGAGCCAGCATGAGATTCACGGCATTCACACAGGCGATTCCGTAGAGGCATGCCACGGCGGCCAAAAGTGCCCAATAGGGGCCGGTCTTTTTCATCCGAGTGACCCGTTCAAGATAGGGTTTTACCTCGCGCCGCTGGTCTTTGAATGACCTCACCCACTTGGGCGCGATCGGGAGTTCGGCAGCGGCAATCTCCGCGTTGGCTTGCGCGCAAGTGGCGCCAGCGCGCAGCCGGGCGATAACGATGGCATAACCTTGGATGGGCCGTGCCGGATCGAAGACATTCGTCTGCGGCCGGTAGATGTCCGAGCCACCCGAAAGCGCGGGCGGTTCGAATCGTTTCGGCGTGACTCCGATGACGCGGCACGACGTCCCGTTCACGATTACGGATTTGCCCAGTACGGCTGGGTCGGCAGTGAAGCGCTCGCGCCACAGGTGATCGCTGAGAATCACAACCGCATCATTTCCCGGCTGATCTTCGTCCGGCAGGAAGCTGCGTCCCAGAGCCGGGATCGCGCCCAGCGTCGTGAAGTAGTCGAGCGACACGCTCCCTTGGCGGACGCCGATCGGGACACCATCGACGACCAGGTTGGCGAACGATGGCGCCATGGAAGCGTACGCCTCGATGGCGGGGACACTCCGCCGATAAGCGGCAATCTCAACGGGGTACGCCATGTTCAAAAAACCGAGCCGCTTGGTGTGCTGGCCAAGCACGACCAGCCGCTCGTGGAAGGGATAAGGCGGCGGCCGGAAGAGGATTCGATCCGCGACGCTGAAGATCGCGGTCGCGGCGCCGATGCCGAGGGCGAGCGTCAGGACGACGGCGAGCGTGTAGCCGGGGGATTTGGCCAGGGAGCGAAACGCGAACCGGAAGTCGTGCATGGAGGAGGACTCCTGTCAGTTGCCGCCGTGTGGAATGCGACGGGGTGCGCTGACACTGACAATCCGACGTCACTCAGGCAAGAAGAGGGAATGAGGGAGTAAGGGAGTGAGGGAATGAGGGGACGGATCGATCGGTTCTCGCATGCGTGAGCCCGCCGGCAGGCGCAGTCCAAGCCGGGCGCGATCGCGTCGCATCATGCTGGGCGCGGGAAAGCGCGGCCTGCGCGTTCCACCTCGGCAGTCCGTGCCACTCAATCCCTTACTCCCTCACTCCCTCATTCCCTCCTCCCTTTTCTACTCGATCTCCAGCGAGTCGATGACGAGGTCGGTTGGGCTCTCGTGGGAGAGGCGGAACTTGTACGTGCCGGCGTTGATGCTCGCGCTGGTGCGCTGGTGCAGGAAAGCCCACCGGCCGGGCTGCGTCATCGCGGGAAATACGAGCGGCTCCGTCAACAAAACCACGCCGTCGGCGCCGATGATTTCGAGCTTGGCGGGAGTTGCGGGGCTGGCCGAACGCGTGGTGTAGCGGATCGTGAGGCCGTAGCGATCGCCCACGCCGACGGCTCCCGTCCATTCGATCTTGTTCTCGGGCCCCGGCGGCAGGAGGACCGCACCGTGGCCCGTTGCACCCGGCAGGTTTGCCGGTCTCGTGCCCGTTAGTGCCGCCGCCTCTGCCTCCAGGAGCACAGAGGGACGCACCGCGCGCACGATGACGAAATAGCCGGCGGCGGCTCCGCCGGAAGGAAGCTGACCGTTGGCGCCGAGCTCCACGCGCTGGTCGGGCCCGAATCGGCGCCGCAGGATGTTGAAGGCAGGCGCGGTTGGATCGGACGTAGTTACCGTCTGTCCGCTGGCGGCCCAGTCCTCGAGCCACGCGGGGCGCGCGGTGATCCGGGCGTCGAGTGCCAGATTGACGTCCACGTGATCAGTCACGGTGAACGCCACTGACGGCAGGCCCGCGGCGGGCAGGCTCACGAGGTCGCAGTCCGTGAGCGAGCCCGGCATCGTGACGAGCCGCACGTTCGCGTCGGTGTAGAGCTTCCGCCCCGGGCGCGTTTGACTGCTGCTCTGCACCGTCGCTGGAGCCACGTCGCGTACGAACTGAGCAGGAACCGTTGGACTCCGGCGCGTCACGAACACGCTGTACATCGGGAGCGCCGTAGCCTCGCGCGTCTTGAGATTGGCACCGAGTGCAACGGGTTTTCCGCCGTCGGCGTCCGCGCGATAGACCCGGAACGTCGCCCCAGGCACCGCCGTCGTCTGCACGGTGGTCGCGATGAGTTCCCAGCCCCGCAGCCACTCGGGCAGGGCACGGTCTTCGGCGGCATGGGCCACGTACAGCGTGACGTCGGCGGTCGGCGTAAACCGCAGCAGCGACTGGACCGAGGCCTTTGCCGAGCCCTGTGCGGTCTGGATCCAGTCGGCTTCGAGCAGCTCCGGGGGGAGTTGGCTGAACCCGCCCGGTGCGTCGCCGTACGTCTGATCACCGGTATCGAGCGCCTGTCGAACCGCATAGGCGTCGGCGTGGGCGTCGTCCGCAACGGTCAGCTGCGTGATAAGGGTGGAAGACGAGAGAAAGCTCGGGACCACCGCGGTGGCCGCGGGGTTGGCGTCGCGGCGTGCGCCCAGGGCGAGGGCGGAGATGACGGCTTGGCCGACATCAATGCGCGGGAACGAGAGCTCGATGCGACCGTTGCGCGCCCGGGCCGGCACGATCTTGCGCACCGCGTGCGCGCGGCCTGCTTCCCGCCAGAGGTCGAGGTCGTGGAGCACAGGCGCCCCGTTCACCGCGATGTCAAAGCGGCGCCAGCCGATGGGCGTGGTCGTCGGCGCGGAGTGCGGCGCGCCTCCAGCCGCGAGCACAGGTGGTGTGACCATGCCGCCAAGGTCGGCGCCGCTGCCGGTTCCGTACCAGGGCTCGATGAAGTAGAGCTCGAGTTCGTATTCGCCGTCAGGCACCTGGAACACGTAACGCAGTTCCTGGCGTCCGTATCGGAACGTCTGGAACAAAGCGTCCTCGCGCGTGCCGGTGACCGGGTCGTAGATTTTGCGCTGGCTGCCGAAACGCGGGGGCAGGCTGGGGTAGCGTGCGGCCCAGGAGACGGAGCCCCAGGATACCCCCGGCACGTACTCGCGATCCGCCAGCCAGCGGTGGCCGCGGGCGTCGACGTAATCGGGCCCGCCGCAGTTGACGCGGCAGAGGTATTCGACGCCCGGCCGGGCGGTCGTCACCTCAGATTCGGTGCGCGCCGTGGCGGCGAAACGCGGGGCCGGCGGGAGGTGGTGCAGCGTGATGAGATCGCGGGCCACGACCTGACCGGCGACGCGGCCCTCGGCATAGAGGACGTTCGTGGCCACGTCGACGTCGTCCCACTGGAAATGGGTGCCGCGCACGCCGCGCTGGCGGCGGCCGAGCGAGCGGTCGCCGAGGTCGTTGAACAGCTCCACCTCCTCACAGTTGGAGTAGACGATGATCCCGCTCTTGCGGCCCGGCGCCGTCCAGCGGTCGGGCCAGGTATGCGAGACGATATAGACCATGGGATCGGTCGCCGCGGAGACGTAGTTGCTGCGGTAGAGATAGTAGGCGTCGGTGGGCTCGCCCCAGATCGTGAACAAACCCTTGTTGTTGGCGGGGCCGATGCGATCGAGCGGCCGGATGCCGTCCGACATCTGCTCGCCGAACTCACCGGCGTTGCGCCCGGGATTCGCGTGGGAGGTGAACGGCCAGAGAAAGTGTCCGCCGACCTCGCCCCGCACCGTCTCGGCGAGCCGGAGCTTGAGCTCGAGCAGCGCGGCCATGCGGTCTTCGCTGTAGGGCGCCTTCTCCTGGAAGCCACCCTCGGTATGCAGGCCGAGGCTGCGCCACGCGCCGTATTCACCCACCAGATGCTGGCGTCGAAGGTCGTCGGCGTAGGCGGCGGGATCACCGCTGTAGGTGCCGCTCCAGTTCTGCGGAACGTCCCAATCGGTGCCGGTGCCGCCGTTGCAGGTCGTGATCTTGCGTTGCGACGAAGCGGTCGGGTCGAGCTCGCGAATGAGGGCGCTGCATTCCTCGGCAAACGCGGTCGGCAGCAGGCTCTCGTTCTGCAGGCCCCAGAGAATGAGCGACGGCGAGTTGCGGCGTTCGCGGACCCACTCGCGGAGGAGGGCCTTAAAGTTCGTGCGGAACGCCTCGTTGTCGAACCACACGTGCGCGCCAAACTGCGTCCACCACGGCAGACCCTCGGCGTCCCAGTACGTCTGAAAGCGCAGGTTGTGCGGATGGTGGGCGTCGCGGAAAGCGTTGAAGCCGGCGGACTGGATCTGGCGCACGCGCGCGTGGATCTGCGCCGGCGTGAACGCGTGATTGTCGCCGAGGTTATGCTCGTAGTCGCAGACGCCGTTCAGGAAGAACGGCTCGCCGTTGAGATAAAAGCGCGCGTCGGGGGAATCAGGAGCCGTCCAGCGAATCGTGCGGATGCCGAAGGACGTCGCGGTGCGGTCGAGCACGCCGACGGCGCCAAGCGATGGTTGCGCCGCCGAGGGCGCTGCTGGCGCGGCGGCGGGCGAAACCTCGGATTCGATCGTGTGGAGCGCCGGTGCGGCGGGAGACCAGAGGTGCGGCCGGGCGATGACCGGCGGTTCGTGGGCGACGATCTGCGTCTGGCCCGGAGCCAGGGTGACGTCACTCCGGGTGGTCGAAAGCACCACCGGCGCGGCGGTGCCATGGGCGGGGGCAAGCACGCGGGTGGTCAGCGTCACCCGCTGGGCGATGGCGCCGTAGTTGCGCAACTCGGTGCGGACATGCAGGCGCGCCGCGTCCGCGTTGGCATGTTCGTCGTTCCAGACGTGCACGCCAAACGGCTCGATGCGGACTGATGCCGTGGAAACCAGATGCACCGGACGGTTGATGCCGAAAGGCTGCGGTCCCTCGGAGAAACCGCTGGCGCGTTCGCAGCCGCCGCAGACCCAGGGCAGATCGCGAATCCCGGCCGGATGATCCGCGCGAACGACGAGGAGATTGTCCGCGCCAGCGTGCACCGCAGCGGTCACGTCGAGGGTGAACGTGGTGAGGCCGCCGGCATGACGGCCCACAAGCCGGCCATTGACCCAGACCGTCGCGTAGGAGCCAACGCCCTCAAAGAAGAGAAACTGGCGTGCGTCGTCGGCGAGCGGAGCGACGCTGAACGTGCGGCGGTACCACGCGGTGCCGTGACGATTGCCATGACGCAATTGGCGCGAGCCCTCGTAGCCATCCCAGTTGTGCGGGACGTCGACGCGTTTCCAGCCCGAGAGATCGGCCGAGAGTGAGTGCAGGCCCGCGGGCTCGGGTGCGCCGGTTTCGACCGCGAGGGTGAGCCAGCCGTCGTTCAGGAGCACCTCGCGGCGGGGCGGCAACGGAGTGAGCTCGCCCGGAATGTTTGGCGCGCCGCGCCCGGCCGCGGTTTCGCTTGCGACGGCGAAGGAGGGCAGGAGTCCGCTGGCGAGGACGAGAAGAGACGCGAGGCGCAGGCAGGAGCGAAGCGGGGCGGTCATACCGAGGGTTGCCGCGGACGCTAGAAGCCGGCGCATGTCGGGCGCGAGGCGAGAATCGGTGGACCGTATCGGAAACGTCATCGCGGTGCGCAACGCGCAACCTGCGCCCTGGCGTTTCGTCCTTCTCGCATGCGCACCCCGCGCTGCTGCGGGTCTATTTCATGAAACGAGTATTTGCTCTGGTCCTGCTCTCGCTTGCCGGCCCCGCGTTCGCGGCGCCGATCAAGGTCGATCTCTCCGTCGGCGGCCGGGCCGATGCCCTGGCCCCCGGCTACGCGGCGTGGTGCGACGTGACGGGCAAGTCGGCGGCGCGACGTTTCGGCGGCGTCGAGGTGCAACTCGGGGTTTCGCATGGCGTGATGGCGACGACGTGGTGGAAAGGCGGCGCAGTCGAGGGCGCGCGCATGGTGGTTGATGCGGTGCGCGTGAACCGCGCCGCCGCCGACGCCGTGCTGGAGCTGCGCCTGCGTGGTCTGCCCGCGGGACGCCATTCGCTCGCCACCTTTCACAACGTCTCCGCCTCGCCCGAAAGCAACGTGCAGGTTGGCGCGTTCGATGTGTGGCTGAACGGTGTCGAGTACACGCGGGGGGTGAAGCCGAGCCTGCGGGCCGCTTCCGACGATGACGCCGCGGTGGCGTACCTGGAGTTCGAGGTCGTTGCCGGCGAGGATGTGCGCGTCGAGTACCGCGTGGCGACCGGCGCCGAGGCGTCCGCCAGCCTGGTGCTTTGCGGCTTTGAACTCGACGGTGCCGATCCCCGGCGGCGGGCGGCGAAACCGCAGCCCGAACGCGGCGACGAGCACGTGGCGGCCGAGCAGGGAACGGTGAGGCTCACGTGGACACCGGCGCCGGGTGCGATCACGCATCGGGTTTACCTCGGGACGAGCGAAGTGGCGGTCGCAGCGGCGACGCCCGACGCCCCGGAGTGCCACGGCGTTGCGCCCGCGGCGCAGTGCAGCATCGCCGGGCTGGACGTTCATTCGGACTACTTCTGGCGCGTCGACGAAATCGATGCACAGGGGCGCGTGACGCCGGGCGAGGTGTGGCACTTTCGGCTGCGGCGGCCGGCGTTTCCGGGGGCGGAGGGCTACGGCCGCTTTGCCCGGGGCGGGCGAGGCGGTCGGGTGATTGAGGTGACAAACCTCAACGACTCGGGTCCCGGGAGCCTGCGCGCAGCCGTGGAGGCGGATGGACCGCGGACCGTGGTGTTTGCCGTTTCCGGGCTGATTACGCTGCAGCGTCGGCTGGTCATCCGAAATCCGTATCTCACCATCGCCGGCCAGACGGCGCCGGGGAAAGGCATCACGCTCCGGAAGTACAACTTCGGCCTGATGGGCACGCACGACGTTGTGCTCCGGCACCTCCGCGTGCGGCCGGGCAACCTGTCCGGCACGACGCTCGACGGGATGGGCATGGCGACCAGTGATCACTGCATCATCGACCATGCCTCGATCAGCTGGACGATCGACGAGGCGTTCAGCTCGCGCGGCGCGCGCAACATCACGCTGCAGCGCACGCTGATTTCGGAGGCGCTGAACCAGGCCGGGCACAAGAACTATCCTGCCGGTTCGCGCCACGGCTACGCCGCCAGCATCGGCGGCATGGTCGGCAGCTTTCACCACAACCTCCTCGCCCATAACTCGGGCCGCAACTGGAGCCTTGCCGGAGGGCTCGACCAGGCCGGCCACCACACCGGCTGGTTGGATCTGCGCAACAACGTCGTTTACAACTGGGATAATCGCACGACCGACGGTGGGGCCGCGCGCGTGCAGTACGTAAACAACTATTACAAGCCCGGCCCGGCCTCGCATGTGTTTCACCTCCTCAAGCCGGAGCGGAACAATATTCGCGGGTTCGGCCCGCAGGACTACTTCGTCGCCGGGAATGTGATGGAAGGACGCGTCGGCCCGGACGACGCCTGGGGCGGAATTGTGGCACCGGATCCGGCACGGGCCCGGCGCAGTGGCGACAACGTGGCCGATCACGATGATGCGCTCCCGTCCGAGCCGGAGCCGCTCGCGTCTTTCGTGCGACGGCAACCGTTCTTCGAGCCCTTGGTGACCACACAGTCGGCGCGCGCCGCGTACAAGCAGGTGTTGTCCGACGTCGGCTGCACGCAGCCGGCGTTCGACGCACACGATGCGCGCATTGTCCGCGAAGTGCAGACGGGGACGTTCACGTATCGCGGCAGCAAGACGAAGCTGCCGGGGCTGCCGGACTCCCAGGACGACGTCGGCGGCTGGGAGGAATACCCCGAGGTGCGCCGCCCGGCCGATTTCGACCACGACCACGATGGGTTGCCCGATTGGTGGGAAGTGGCGCACGGCACGAATCCGCTATCGCCCGCGGGAGCAAGCGATGATGCCAACGCCGATCCCGATCGCGACGGCTACACAAATCTCGAGGACTACTTGAACTGGATGGCTGCGCCGCATCTCGAGTGCGCGTCGGACGGGAGCGTCACGGTCGATCTCGCGTCGCTCACGGCGGGGTTTACCGCCCAACCCGTGCACCGCGTCGTTCGCGTGCGGCACGGCACGGCGAGCGTCCTCGATGACGGCCACACGCTGCGGTTCGTGCCGGAGCCGGGCTATCGCGGGCTGGCCGAGGTCGTGTTCGGGGTGACCGATGCCGACGGCGACGGAATGGAGCGCACGATTGGTGTCGCGGTTCGGTGAGCCCCGGCGCCGCCGCAAATCCCGCCCGCGTCTGCCCGTCGGTATGAGCCCGTCCTAATCGGCGAACTGCTGGTGGTGCTGCCGGTATTGGCGCGGTGAGCAGCCGCACGCGCGCCGAAACGCGTCGTTGAACCGGCTGATCGAGGTGAAGCCCGAGCTGAACGCCACATCGACGATCTTCATGTCGCTCGTCGCGAGAAGTCGCTGGGCGTGTGACACCCGGTGCTGCGTCAGGTACTCGATGAGGGTCGTGCCAAAGGTCTTCTGGAAAAGGCTCATCGCGTAATTCGGATGCAGCTTCACCGACTTGCCGATCTCCTCGACCGTCAGACGGTCGGTGTAGTGCTGCGCAATGAGGCAGGCCATCTGCTCGACCTTGTTCAGCCCGCCTTCGCTCAGCCCGACGGGTCGTTTGCGGGGAGAAACCGCCGCCGCGCGTCCGGTGGGGACGGCCAGTGCCAGCCGCAGCAGCCGTGCTTCCATCTCGAGCAGCGCCGCCTTCCTGAGTTGGGCGTTGTCGAGCTTCAGGTCGTGCTCCCACTGGGAGAAGTGCTGGCTGTCGTGCACCGCGTGGTCGGCAGTTGGTTCGGTCACCATCTGGCCCTGGAGGAGGGGCTGGACGAGATGCTCGGGGAGCCGGCACTGCAGGAACCAGGGCAGGGGAAGGGTTGCGACGAAGTACTCCGTCTCCTCGCCGAAATCGATGATCTGGTGCGGAATCGCCGCCCAGAACGCGGTCAGGCGGTTGGCTTCCACCCGGACCTTGCGGCCCCCCAGCAGGTACGTCAGCCAGCCCGATTCCAGGAAATTGATCTCCACCTCGTTGTGCCGGTCCGGCCGCCGCATGGGCGACGGATTCCAGCGCACGCAGGTGAAGCCGTATGGGGCGAAGTCGGGACGATTGGGGTCGAAGGTAACCACGGGAGAGGCTTCAGGGGTGCCACTGGCGAAATCCATGCGTCAAAACGGGCCACCGGCGGGGCTTAGGATCTGGTTAGAAAAGGGCAGAATTGCGGGAGAATTGCCGTCGAATCGTGCCTATCATGCCCCCTCAGTCAACGGCGAGTTCTGCCCGCCGCGACTCGCGGCGCCGTTATCCCGCCGCGTTCCAGCCCCGTTTCCCTTCCTTCAATGCAACGTTTTACGCCCTGCCTCGGTGTCATCATCGGCAACCGCGATTTCTTTCCTGACAAGCTCGTCGGCGAGGCGCGCGCCGACCTCACCAAGCTCTTCAAGGAGCTCGGCATCGATGCGGTGATGCTGTCGCCCGAGGAGACCAAGCTCGGCGGCGTGGAAACCCACGCGGATGCCCGCAAGTGCGCGGAGCTCTTCCGGCGCCATCGCGATCGCATCAACGGCGTGCTGGTCTGTCTGCCCAACTTTGGGGACGAAAAGGGCGTGGCCGACACGCTGAAGCTCTCCGAACTGCGCGTGCCGGTCCTCGTGCAGGGCTATCCCGACGAGCTCGATAAACTCGATGTCGTCCGTCGGCGCGATTCGTTCTGCGGCAAGATTTCCGCGTGCAACAACCTGCGCCAGGCCGGCATCCCGTACACGCTCACGACGAAGCACGTCGTGCATCCATTTGACGCCTCGTTCCGGGCCGACCTGAGCCGCTTCCTCGCGGTCTGCCGCGTCGTCGCCGGCCTGCGCCATGCGCGGCTCGGCGCGGTGGGCGCGCGTCCTGGCGCCTTCAATACCGTCCGCTACAGTGAGAAGATCCTCGAGCGCAGCGGCATCAGCGTCACGACGATCGATCTTTCCGAGATTCTCGGCCAGGCGGCGAAACTCGGCGAGACGCACGCCCGCGTCACCGCGAAGGTCGATGAGATCCGCGCCTACGCCAACGCCACGGCCGTGCCGCCGGCAAAGCTCGTGCAGATGGCGCGGCTCGGGGTGGCGCTCGACGACTACGTCGCCGCCAACCAGCTCGATGCGACCGCGATCCAGTGCTGGAATTCCCTCCAGCAGAACCACGGCTGCAACGTCTGCACGAGCATGAGCATGATGAGCCAGGCAATGCTGCCCAGCGCGTGCGAGGTCGACGTGACCGGCGTCCTCACGATGTACGCGATGCAGCTCGCGTCCGGCAGCCCCTCGGCGCTCGTCGACTGGAACAACAACTACGGTGCCGACGACGACAAGTGCGTCCTCTTCCACTGCGGCAACTGGGCCAAGTCCTTCCTGCCCGACATCAAGGTGCTGAACGCCCCGATCCTTGGCAGCACGCTGGGGATTGAGAACACCTATGGCGCGCTCGATGGCCGCACCCCGGCCTCGCCGCTGACCTACGGTCGCATCTCGACCGACGACACCGCCGGCAAGATTCGGGTGTACGTGGGCGAAGGCGCGCTGACGAATGACGAGCTGAAGACCTTCGGCAACCGCGCGGTCGCGCACGTGCCGAAGCTGCAAAAGCTGATGCGCTACATCTGCCGCGAGGGCTTCGAGCATCACGTCGTGATGAACGCCTCCCGCACGGCCGACGTCCTCGCCGAGGCCTGCGAACGCTACCTCGGCTGGAGCGTGTACCATCACGAGCGGGCGGAGGAGTGACCTCCGGTCGCCCCGGACCACCTCATTAGGAACAAGCCACCCGCCCTTAAGCCCAACCTGTGATTACCTCGAATCCACCTGCCGGCGCCATCCACGCGCGTCTTTGCCCGACGGCGCCCGTCCTTGGTGGAGCTGACTCATGCTGACCGACCAACAACTCGCGTTGAAGGCCGCCCGCTACCGGCGGGAAATCATCCGACTCATCAAGCAGGCTGGCGCCGGCCACACGGGAGGTGATCTCTCGAGCACGGATATCCTCACCGTGCTGTACCAGCGCGTGCTGCGCGTGTCGCCCCAGACGTTCACCGACCCGGCGCGCGACCGCTATATCCAGAGCAAGGGCCACTGCGTCGAGGCACTCTTCGTCGTGCTCGCCGACCGCGGCTTCTTCCCTTTGGCCGAGCTCGACACCCTGTGCCATTACCAGTCGCACTTCGTCGGCCATCCGACGCGCAAGGTGCCGGGCGTCGAGCAGAACACCGGCGCCCTCGGCCACGGCCTCCCGATGTCAGTCGGCTGCGCCATTGCTGCAAAGAAGGATCAGAACGGCGCGCGCGTCTTCACGCTGATGGGCGACGGCGAGCTCGCCGAAGGCAGCAACTGGGAGGCGGCGATGCTGGCGGCGCACTACCGGCTCGATAACCTCGTCGCCATCGTGGATCACAACCGGCTGCAGATCACGGGTCCGACGCGCAACGTCTGCAGCAACGAGCCGCTCGACGCCAAGTTCGCCGCGTTTGGCTGGTCGGTGCGGATGGTCGACGGACACAATTTCGCGGAGCTGACCACGGCGATGACGACCCCGGAGACCGGCAAGCCCACGGTCGTGATCGCCAACACGGTGAAGGGCCGCGGCGTGAGCTTCATGGAAAATGTCGGCAAGTGGCACCATGGCGTGCCGAACGATGCCGAGTACGCGCAGGCGCTGAAGGAAATCGACGCGCGCATCCGCGAACTGGAAGGAGGCGCCGCATGAGCGCCCCGGCTCCCTCAATGTACTCGCCGGCCGCGGTCCGCCGCGCCGCCGAACTGGGCCTGAAACTCGGCCGCGCGAATCTGGACGCCTTTGCTGAAACGATCACCGGGCTCGCCCGGGCCGATCGCAACGTCCTCGCCGTGACGAGCGACTCCCGCGGCTCCGGCAAGCTCGGGCCCTTTGGCCAGGCGCTGCCGGACCAGATCGTGGAGATCGGGATTGCAGAGCAAAACCTCGTCGGCGTGGCCGCCGGTCTGGCGTCCTGCGGCAAGACCGTCTTTGCCGTCTCGCCCGCGTGTTTCCTCACCGCGCGTTCGCTGGAACAGATCAAGACCGACGTCGCGTACTCGGACAACCCGGTGAAGCTGGTCGGCATCAGCGCCGGCGTCAGTTACGGTGCGCTCGGCTCGACGCATCACTCGCTGCACGACCTGGCGGCGCTCCGCGCGATCAATAATCTCATCATCGTGGTCCCGGCGGACAACGCCGAGGCATCAGCCGCCGTGAAGGCGGCTGCGGCCACGCCCCATCCCGTGTATCTCCGCTTCGGCAAGGCGCCGCTCTACGACCTGCCCGTGACCGAGCCGGCGTTTGCGATCGGCCGGGCGCGCCAACTGCGGGACGGCGACGAAGTCGCGTTCATCGCCACCGGCGAGACCGTGGCGCATGCGCTGCTCGCGGCCGCTGATCTCGAGGCGCGGCATGCCATCAAGGCCCGCGTGCTGAGCATGCCGACGATCAAGCCGCTGGACGCCGCCGCCGTGCTCGGCGCCGCGAAAACCTGCCGCGCGGTGATCACCGTCGAGGAACACATGATCAACGGTGGCCTGGGCGAGGCCTGTGCCTCGCTGATGCTGGAGGCGGGGGCGCGTTGCGCGTTCCGCCGCGTGGGCATTCCGGACGAGTACACGGTGACGGGCAGCCAAGCCGACATCTTCCGCCACTATGGGATGACCATGGAGGGCCTCGCGGAGGCTGCACTTGGGCTGCTGAAGCGAAAGAAGCCCGCTTCTTAGTTTGTCGCCGATGGGCGGGGCGCGCCGCCGCGATTGCGCGGCGTTGCGGCGCCCCTAGAGTTCCGCCGTTCCGATCAACCCCAGCCGATGTGAGGCACCGTCCTGGTCCTGACACCGGCACCCAGTGGCAGGTCTGGCCGTGGTCCGTCCCTGGGAAACCCCTCCAGCACTTCCGGCTTCGTTCATGAGTTACGTCCTAGCGATCGATCAGAGCACCTCAGCCACCAAAGTCCTCCTGTTTGACAAGCGGGGCGTGGTCAAAGACAGCGCGGCGCGCGAGCACCGGCAGTATTATCCGCAGCCGGGCTGGGTGGAGCACGACGCCGAGGAAATCTGGCGCAACACCCTCGAGGCCGCTGGCGAGGTGATCGGCCGCAATCCGGTCGTGGCGCAGGAGCTCACGTGCATCAGCATTTCCAACCAGCGCGAGACCGTCGTCGTCTTTGACCAGGCCACCGGCCTGCCTCTTCACCGTGCGCTGGTCTGGCAGGACCGGCGCGGCGATGCGCTTTGCGCCGAGCAGATTGCGGCCGGACATGAGGCGGCGATCCGAGCCAAGACCGGGCTGCGCGTGGACTCGTACTTCTCCGCCTCGAAGCTGCAGTGGCTGATCCGGAATCGACCTGACCTGGCGACCAAGATGTCTGTCCGCTGGGCGCTGATCGGGACGATGGACGCGTACCTCATCTACCGGATGACCAGCGGCACGGTCTTCGCGACCGACCAAACCAACGCGAGCCGGACCCTGCTCTTCGACATCAGCCGGATGGATTGGGACGACGAGCTCTGCTCCTGGTGGCAGGTGCCGCGCAAGGTGCTGCCGCAGATCCGATCGAGCGCGGACAGTTTTGGCGAGACGACGCTGGGCGGACTGCTGCCGCAGCCGGTGCCGATTCGCGGCGTGATGGGCGACTCGCAGGCGTCGTTGTTTGCGCAGCGCTGCTTCGAGCCGGGCGCCGCAAAGGCGACCTTCGGCTCCGGCTCCTCGGTCCTGCTGAATGTCGGTGCCAAGCGCCCCGCGGTCGAACGCGGCAGCGTGTGCACCGTCGGCTGGGTGCACGCAGGCCAGCCCACCTACGTGCTCGAAGGCATCGTCACCTTTTCGGGTGCGACGCTGACCTGGCTGCGGGACCAACTCGGGCTGTTCGCCAACTCGGGGGAGACCGAGACGATGGCCCGCGAGATTCCGGACAACGGCGGCGTGTATCTTGTCCCGGCGTTCTCGGGGCTGGGGGCTCCGCACTGGCGCGAGACGGCGCGCGGCGCGATCGTGGGGCTCTCGGCCCACAGCGATCGCCGCCACATCGTGCGCGCCGGCCTGGAGTCGATCGCGTACCAGCTGCGCGACGTGCTCGACATGATGCAGGCCGATGCCGGCGTGACCGTGCGGCGGCTGCACGGCGACGGCGGGGCGACGACCAACGCCTTCCTGATGCAGTTCGCCGCGGACCTCACCGGCGTCGAACTGCGCGTGGCGCGCAGCCCGCATTACTCGCCGCTCGGCGCGGCAATGATGGGCCTGCTCGGCTCGGGCGTGCACCGCACGCTTGGCGCCCTGGCGGAGCTGCCGCGCGACGACACCTCGTACCAGCCGCGCGTCTCGCGCGACGCCATGGCCGGGCTGCATGCCGGCTGGCAGCGCGCGTTGCAGCAAGTGCTGGTGAGCTAAGTGCGCGAACCCGATTTTGTCGCGCGACCAAAGCCCCGACCACCCGTCTAGCGTCCGTTCTCCCCATGACCACCTCACGCCTCCTGTTTGTCCTCTGTCTCGGCCTGTTCAGCTGCCTGCGGGGTGAGACCGTGCAGATCGTCCTGCCGGCGTCGGCCACGCCGCGGGTGGAGTATGCTGCCGAGCGGCTGGCCACCGCGCTGCGCGAGGCGGGCTACACGACGGAGCGGTCGGCCACGATGCCGGCCGCCGGCGTGACGGTGCGACTGGGGCTCGTGGCGCAGCCGGACTTGCAGCAGGAACTCGCGGCGGCGGGCGTGAAGCTGGCGGCCAAGTCGCCCGGGCGCGAAGGCTTCGTCCTGAGTCGGCGCGCGGACCGGATCGTGGTCGCGGGTGCCGACGACTCCGGCGTGCTCTATGGCTGCTTGGAGTTGGCGCAGCGCGTGCGCGAGAGCGGGCGGCTGCCGGACCACCTGCAGGCGGTTGATCAGCCGGTCTTCACGCTGCGCGGGCCGTGTGTGGGCCTGCAGAAGACCTATATTCTGCCCGGCCGGCACGTGTACGAGTACCCCTACACGAAGGAGCTCTTCCCGTTTTTCTACGATCGCGCGTACTGGCAGGAGTACCTCGACTTCCTGGCCGACAACCGGATGAACACGCTCTACCTGTGGAGCGGCAGTCCGTTTGGCTCGCTCGTGCGGTTGCCGGACTATCCGTACGCCACCGAGGTGAGCGAAGCGCAGTTCCAGCAGAACGTCGCGATGTACCGCTATATCGCGGCCGAGTGCGACCGCCGCGGCATCTGGCTTGTCCAGATGTTCTACAACATCATTCTCCCGCAGCCGTTCGCGGAGCGGAACGGCATCGCCACCCAGCTGAGCCGCTCGGTGCCGGTGGCGGCCGACTACACGCGCAAGGCGATCGCCGAGTTTGTGAAGCAGTACCCGCATGTTGGCCTGATGCCGTGTCTCGGCGAGGCGCTGCAGGGCACGCCGAACCAGATCGAGTGGGCGACCAGGGTCATCCTTCCCGGCGTGAAGGATGGCATGGCAGCGGCAGGCCTGAAAGAGGAGCCGCCGGTGGTGTTCCGCACCCACGCGATGGAGCCCGAGGCGGTCATGCCGGAGGCGTTCAAGGTGTATTCGAACCTCTTCACCGAGACGAAGTACAACGGCGAGTCGCTGACGACGTGGGAGCCCCGCGGCAAGAGCCAGGCCACCCACCTCGCGATGGCGCGGCTTGGGCCGCACCTGGTGAACATCCACATTCTCGCGAACCTGGAGCCATTCCGCTACGGCGCCCAGCAATTCATCCAAAAGAGCATGCAGGCATCCCGCGACCGCCTCGGCGCGACCGGCCTCCACTTGTACCCGCTGTTTTACTGGAACTGGCCGGATGCGCCGGACAAGACCGCTGAGCCGCTGAAGCAGTGGCAGCGCGACTGGATCTGGTTTGAGGCGTGGGGCCGTTATGCGTGGAACCCCGACGTTCCCGCCGCGGCGGATCGCGCCTACTGGGTGCGCCGAATCGGTGCGATGTACGGCAGCGAGGTCGCGGGCGCGAAAATTCTCGACGCCTACAACGCCGCCGGCGAATGCGCGCCGCGCATCATCCGGCGTTTCGGCATCACCGAGGGCAACCGGCAAACGATGTCGCTCGGGATGACGCTCGATCAACTTGTCCGCCCGGAGAAGTACGGCGTGATCTCCGACCTGTGGCTGTCGCAGTCGCCGGAAGGCGAGCGGCTGCCCGATTACGTGGAGAAGGAACTCGCCGGCCAGCCGCACGTCGGCGAGACGCCGCCCCAGATCGCCCGCGACATCGTGACCTTCGCCCAGCAGGCGGTGGATGCGCTCGCCGCGGCCGTGCCCCACGTGCAACGGAATCGTGAGGAGTTCGCGCGGCTGCAGAACGACGCGGCCTGCATCCTGGCGTTGTCGCAGAACTACGCGGAGAAAGCCACGGCGGCGCGGTTCGCGCTGAGGTTCGATCGCACGCACGACCTCAAGGACATGGAGCACGCCCGGCTGCACCTCGCGCGCAGCCTCGAGCATTTCCGCACGCTGGAGCGCCTCACCCGCGACACGTATCTCTTCGCCAACTCGATGCAGACCTCGCAGCGGCGGATTCCGATCGTCGGCGGCGCGGACGGCAAGCCGGCCAACTATCACTGGTCGCAGCTGCTGCCGGTGTACGAGAAGGAGCTCGCCGACTACGACGCCAAGCTCGCGGCCGTGAAGGTCGGCGGCGCCGCGGCCGTCAAGGCCCAGTTCCTCGCCACGATGAAGGCCGTGCCGTTCCGCGTGTTGAGCGCGCACGCCGAAAGCTACACCATCAAGGCGGAGAATCCCGTGTTCACGGACCGCCGCGACGCGACGATCGTCGCGGCCGCCTCCGAGCTGGATGGCCTCAAAGGCATTCGCTTCTCACACGACGCGGCCAAGAGCGGTCGGCTCGAACCAATCGAGTTCTCCACGACCGTCCCGGTGCGCGTGCTGGTGGGCTACGTGCAGGCGGACTCCCCGGAGTGGCGCAAGGCACCGAGTTCCGAAACCGACGCCATGGCGGCAGAGCGCGGCGGCACCGAGCCGCTCATCCTCGACGCCGTCCAGGTCAAGGGCCTGCCCAAGGTGAACGTGTATGAGCTTCGCTTCGGCGCCGGCACCCACCGGCTCGAGCCGAGCGGGCAGGGCAGCTATCTCGTCCTCGGTGTCGTAGCCGCCGAGGACGCAAAATAGTAGTTCCACCTTCCCCGACCGTTCCTTCTGCGTCCGCGTGTCTCTACTTCCTCTCCCCATGAACCGCCTCATCTCCACCCTCGCCGTAGCCGTCCTCGGGCTGTTCGCCCTGCCGCTGCGCTCCGTTGCCGCCGATACGTCCGGCCCGGCCGCCGCCCCGACGTCCGTCGCCCGTTGGGATGTCTTTGAACTGACGCTGAAAGGTCCCAGCGACGGCAATCCCTTCGTGGAGGTCCGGGTGTCCGCTGTGTTCACGAACGGCGCGCGCACCATTGAGGTGCCGGGATTCTACGACGGCGACGGCGTGTACCGCGTGCGATTCATGCCGGAGCAGGTTGGCACCTGGCATTACGAGACGAAGAGCAACCGCTGGCCGCTGACCGGCACGACCGGCAGCTTCACCGTGACCCCGGCCGGCAAGGGCAACCACGGCCCGGTCCGGGTCTTCAACACGTTTCATTTCGCCTACGCCGACGGCACGCCCTTCAAGCAGATCGGCACCACGATCTACAACTGGCTCGACACCCCGGAGGAGGTGCAGGAGCAGACGTTGCAGACGCTCGCGCAGGCGCCGTTCAACAAGGCCCGCATGCTGATCACGCCGCAGCCGACGCCCTACCAGCAGAGGTTTGCCCCGCCGCGCTGGCCGTTCGTCGGCAAGCCGCCGCACGACTGGGACTACACCCGCTTCAACCCCGAGTATTTCCGTCACTATGAGAAGCGCCTCCTGCAGTTGCGCGATCTCGGCGTCGAGGCCGACGTGATCCTGCTGAACCCGTACGGCAAGTGGGGCTTCGAGACGATGGACGCCGCCGACGACGAGCGCTACGTCCGCTACGTTGTGGCTCGTTTCGCCGCCTTCCGAAACATCTGGTGGTCGATGGCGAACGAGTACGACTTCCTGCGCACCAAGACCGAGGCGGACTGGGACCGGCTGTTCCAGGTCGTGCAGCAGGCCGATCCGTTCAACCACCTCCGCTCGATCCACAACGGCAGCCTGATCTACGACCACAACAAGCCCTGGGTGACGCACGTCAGCATGCAGAACGGCTCGGCCGTCGAGGAGCCCGGCCGCGCCGAGATGTACCGCGGCGTGTACCGGAAGCCGATCGTGTACGATGAAGTCAAATACGAGGGCAACAGCCACTACCGCTGGGGCAACCTCTCGGGCCAGGAAATGGTGCACCGCTTCTGGTGCGGCACCGTCGCCGGCACCTATGTCGGCCACGGCGACTACTTTGCCACCGTGGTCGAGGACACCTGGACCTCCTTTGGCGGCAAGCTCACCGGCGTGAGCGCCCCGCGCCTCGCGTTCCTGCGCAAGATCCTGGAGGAGGGCCCGGCCGAGGGCATCGATCCCATCGACAAGTGGCAGGATCCGCGGACCGCGGGCATCCCGGGCAGCTATTACCTGACCTACTTCGGCCACGAGACGCCGAAGGAATGGGCGTTCCGCCTCTACAAGAACGGCGTGACCGACGGGATGCGTTTCAAGGCCGATGTCATCGATACCTGGGCGATGACCGTCACTCCGATCGAAGGCGAGTTCGTCACCAAGAGGCAGGGCAACTACGATTTCGTCGACGCGCAGGGCCGCGTCATCCCGCTCCCCGGCAAGCCTGGCATCGCCATCCGCCTCCAGCGGGTCGGCGCCGATGGCCCGGCCAAGACCGAACTGCCGACCGACTAGTCCACCGCCTTCCGATCCGCGCGGCGGGGCCCGGCCACGCTGCGCGGGGGAAATCCGACCGGCCCGACCTGCCGAATGCGTTTCGACCGCCCCGCGATGAACATGAACTTCGTCTGGAATCTCAGTCACGGCGGCCGCGCCCCCGCCGCGCTGCTGACGGGCCTGCTGCTTGCGCTCCTGGCGCCCACACTGGCCCGTGGCGTCTCGGCTCCGGTGACGCTCGCGCTGCGCGTCACCGAGCCCAAATGTGAGCTCGGCACCAATCCCGCCGGTATCGACGTGGCGGCTCCGCGCCTTTCGTGGCGCGTCGCGAGCGACGTGCGTGGCCAGTGTCAAACCGCCTATCAGGTGCTGGCCGCGTCCACCTCCGCCGCGTTGGCGGCGGACCGCGGTGTGATCTGGGACAGCGGGAAGATCGCGTCCGACGACACGACCTCCATTCGGTACGCCGGCGCGCCGCTGGCGTCCTCGCAGACGGTGTGGTGGAAGGTGCGGGTGTGGGATCGTGACGGGAGGCCGACGGCATGGACCGGGCCGCAGCGGTGGACGATGGGGTTGCTGCAGCCGACGGACTGGAAGGGCGTCTGGATTGCAGCGCCGGCGACCACCGAAACGCTGATGCTTCGGCGGGAGTTCGCGGTGCGGCCGGGCCTGCGCCGCGCGATCGTGCACGTGAGCGGGCTGGGGCAGTACGAGCTCTTTCTGAACGGCCGCCGGGTGGGCGAGGACCTGCTTTCGCCGGGCTGGACCAACTACGACGAGGTCACGCTGTACGACACGCATGACGTGACGGCCCTCCTGCGCGAAGGCGGCAATGCCGCGGGCATGGTCCTGGGCAACGGCATGTACCACGTGCAGCGCCGCAGCCGGTTCGCCAAGTTCACCGGCTCGTTCGGTCCGCTCCGCGCGGTCCTGCACCTCCAGCTCGAGTATGCCGACGGCAGCGTCGATTTCGTCGGCACCGATGAGCGGTGGCGCACGCGCGCGGGGGCGATCACATTCTCCAGCATGTACGGCGGCGAGGACTTCGACGCCCGGCTTTATCCCACGGGCTGGGATCGCGTCGGCTTCGACGAACGGAGCTGGCTCCCGGCGGTGCGCGTAAACCGGCCGGCGGACACCCTGCGCGGCTACACCTTCGCGGCGGAGCCGACGCGGGCGATCGAGACGCGGCCCGCGGCGAACGTGCGTCAGCTGAAGCCCGGCGTGGTGCTGTACGACTTTGGCCAGAACGCGCTGTTCATGCCACGGGTCCGCGTGAGCGGACCCGCGGGGTCGATCATCCGCATGACGCCGGGGGAGGCGTTGAATGAGGACGGCACGATCGATCGCGGCACCATGGGGGGAGGGCATCGCGGCAGCGCGTGGTGGCAGTACACGAAGGCGACGGATGCCGAAGAGTCGTGGTTCCCGCAGTTCTACTTCGTGGGCTCGCGCTATCTGTACGTGGAACTCTTTCCCGCCGGCGCGGTGCCCCCGGGCGCGACCGTGGCGGCGCTTCCAGCCGGTCTGATCGCGGCGCCGACCGGCGAGACTCCCGCTTCGGGGACGGGCACATCCGGGGCCTTGCCGAAGATTGAAGCGCTCGAACAGGTGGTCGTGCATTCCACGGCCGAGCCGGTGGGAACCTTCGCCACCTCGAACCCGCTGCTGAACCGGATTCGCGACCTGGTGCGCTGGGCGCAGCGGTCGAACCTCGTCTCGATCATCATGGACTGCCCCCACCGGGAGAAACTCGGCTGGCTGGAGCAGACGCACCTCAACGGCCCGGCGCTGCGGTACGAGTGGGACCTCACCCGGCTCTACGCCAAAGTGTCCGCCGACATGGCCCGCGCCCAATTGGACACCGGGCTCGTCCCGAACATCGCGCCGGAGTACACGGTGTTCAAAGGCGCATTCCGCAATGCCGCGGAGTGGGGCGCCGCCTTCATCATGGTGCCCTGGCAACAGTATCAGTTTACCGGGGACTCCGATTTGCTCCGGGCGCGGTACGACGCCATGCGCCGGTATTTCGCCTTTCTCGAGAGCCGCGCGCCGGACGGGTTGCTACGCGACGGTCTCGGCGACTGGTACGATTACCAACTGGGGAAAGAGGGCCGGGCCTACCTCACGCCGCCACCGCTCACCGCCACGGCCTTCTACTACCAGGACGCCATCGTTATGGCGAAGATCGCAACGGTCCTTGGGCGCGCCGACGACGCGGCCAGCTACACCACGAAGGCGGCGACCATTCGCGAGCGCTTCAATCGCGAGTTCCTGCGCCCCGACACCCCCGAGGTGTACGGCAGCGGCTCTCAGACCTCGCTCGCGCTGCCACTCGCGCTCGGGTTAGTGCCGCCGGAGCATCGGGCCCGGGTGCTCGACGCGCTGGTGCGCGACCTGCAGCAACGCGGTTACACCTCCGCCGGCGCGGCGGGCATCCGCTATGTCTTCCAGGCGCTGGCCGAGAACGGCCGCTCCGATGTCGTGTACGGGTTCGTCAACCAGGACGAGAAGCCCGGCTATGGCTATCAACTCAAGCTGGGGCTCACGACGCTGGCGGAGTCGTGGAACGCGAGCCGCGGCGCCTCTTGGAATCACTTCTTCCTCGGGCAGGTCATCGAGTGGTACTACGCCGACCTCGCGGGCATTCAGCCCGACCCGTCGGCGCCGGGCTTCAAGCGTGTGATCGTCCGGCCGCAGCCGGTCGGCGACCTGACGTCCGTCGAGGCCACCTACAAGTCCATCCACGGACCGATCGGGGTTCGCTGGACGCGTGCCGACGGACGCTTCGCCCTCAAGGTATCGGTGCCGGCGAACACGACCGCCACGATCCATGTGCCGGCGAAACCCGACACCGCCGTGACCGAGAGCGGCCAGCCGGCCGCCGCGGCACGCGGGGTAACTTTCCTCCGCTGGGAGGGTGACCGCGCCGTGTTTGCCGTGGAATCCGGCACCTACGAGTTCGCCTCCACCTGGTAGCCCTCGCGGAAACGTCCGTCCCAACCGTCTTTTCATTGATGTCCCTCCCCATGAGCCGCCGCCCTGCCTTGCTCCCTGCCACGTTCGTGGCCACCGCCCTCATTCTCGGCGTCACCGGTCGGTTGTCGGCTGCCGCCGCGCCGGCCGTGGCCGCACCTCAGACCGAGGTGAAGTACCTGTCCGGCACCGGCTCAGCGGACGCGGTGAACTGGGAGTTCTTCTGCTCCGAGGGACGCCGCAGCGGCACATGGACAACGATCAAGGTGCCGTCGTGCTGGGAGCAGGAGGGCTTTGGCACGTACCAGTTCGGCATGCCGTTCTATGGAAAACCGAATCCGCCGGGCCTCGCGCGGGAGCAGGGGAAATACCGTCATAGCTTCGATGTTCCCGCAGAGTGGAACGGGCGCCGGGTGCGGCTCGTGTTCGAGGGCGTGATGACCGACACGCAGGTGCGCGTGAATGGCATCTCGACGGGCCCGGCTCACCAGGGCGGCTTCTACCGCTTCAAGCAGGACATCACCGGGCTCCTGAAATTCGGCGCGAGCAACCAGCTCGAGGTCACAGTCGACAAGGAATCGGCCAACGAGAGCGTGAACCTCGCGGAGCGGCGCGCCGACTACTGGAACTTTGGCGGCATCTTCCGGCCCGTTTACCTCGAAGTTCTGCCCGCGCAGTACATCGACCGGGCGGCGATCGACGCGCGCGCCGACGGCGCCTTCGAGGCGCACGTGTTTCTCGGCAATGCCGCGCCCGAGGGCGTCTCCGTTGCGGCCCAGATTCTCGATCCCGCCGGCAACCCGGTCGGCAGCGTTATCGAAACCGCTCCGGCTCCCGGATCGGACCGCGCCGTGGTGAGGACGACTGTCCCGGCGCCGAAACTCTGGAGCGCGGAAACGCCCCATCTTTACCGTGTGCAGCTCACCCTGAAGCAGGGGGGCGCGCCGGTGCACGCGACGACCGCGCGTTTTGGCTTCCGCACCTTTGAGATTCGCGCTGGGCAGGGGCTCTTCCTCAACGGCCAGCGCATCCTGATCAAAGGCGTCAACCGCCATGCCTTCTGGCCCGAAACCGGCCGTACCCTCACGCGTGAGCGCGACTACGCCGATGTGCGCCTGATAAAGAGCATGAACATGAACGCCGTGCGCACCGCGCACTATCCGCCGGACGAGACGTTCCTGGAGGCGTGCGACGAACTCGGGTTGTACGTCATGGACGAACTTGGAGGCTGGCACGGGAAGTACGACGAGCCGACAGGCCGCCGCCTGATCGGCGAGATGGTCACGCGCGACGTGAACCACCCGAGCATTGTCATTTGGAGCAACGGCAACGAGGGCGGCTGGAACCCTGCGGTCGACGGCGAGTTCGCCGTCTGGGACCCGCAGCGGCGTCCCGTCCTTCACCCGCAGGGCAAGTTCGGTGGCGTGGACACGATGCACTACCGCTCCTACGGCGAGACGCAGGAGTACCTCCGCGCGCCCGAGCTGTTCCTGCCGACCGAATTCCTGCACGCGCTTTACGACGGGGGCGGCGCGGCGGGGCTCGCAGATTACTGGGAGATGATGCGCCGGCATCCGCGCAGCGGGGGCGGTTATCTCTGGGCGTTGGCGGACGAAGGTGTCGCGCGCTCCGACCAGGGCGGCCGGATCGACAATGTCGGCGCGTATGCGCCCGATGGGATCGTCGGACCGCACCACGAGCCCGAAGGCAGCGTGCCGGCGATCCGCGAAATCTGGTCGCCGGTGCAGCTCAGTGCGGCGGTGGATGCGCCGGACTTCCGCGGCGTTCTGCGCGTGGAGAATCGCTACGACTTCACCCCGCTCAACGCCTGCACCTTTGCGTGGAAACTCGTGCGCTTCCCGGCCTCGCACGCCCGCGACGTCGGCCACGTAGTTGTCACGGGCGGCGAACTGGCCGGTCCGGTCGTCGCGCCGCACGGCGCGGGCGATCTCACGCTGCCGCTGCCGGGCAACTGGCGCGAGGCCGATGCGCTGCACGTCACGGTGAAGGATCCCAGCGGCGCGGAACTCTGGACGTGGTCGTGGAGCTGGAAACCGGCCGAGGCGTTCGCGTCGTCCGCCAAACCCACCGCCGGGGCGAAGGCGGAATACCGCCACGACTACGCGGAGATCGTCGTCTTTGCCGGCGCGCTTGAGCTCCGGTTCAACAAGGGTACGGGCGAGCTCGCGGCGGTGCGCGTTGCCGGCAAGCCGGTGTCGCTCGGCGGCGGACCGCGGTTTGTCGCGGCGCGCCGCGGCGATCGGACGCTCGATGGCTCGGTCACCCGCGAGGGACAACCGCCGGCGGATCGCGTGTACAAGGCCGTGCCCACGGTTTCGACCCTCACGGGCATCGAAGTGAAGAGCGATGGGGCAGATGTCGTCGTCGCGGCCCGCTATTTTGGTGCGCTGCAGGAGACGCGCTGGCGGATCACGCCGGCGGGCGACGTCACGCTCGACTACACCTACGCCTACGACGGCGTGGTGGAGTTGATGGGCGTGACCTTCGAGTACCCCGAGGGGAACGTGCAGGCGCTGCGCTGGCTCGGCCGCGGCCCGTATCGCGCGTGGCAGAACCGCACGCAGGGCGGCATCCTCGACGTCTGGAGCAAGCGCTACAACGACCCAATCCCGGGCGAATCCTTCGTGTATCCGGAGTTCAAGGGCTACCACGCCGACTGGCGCTGGGCTGACTTCACCACGAGCGAGGGCCGCATCCTGGTTCAAAACGGCACGCCGGGCTGCTATCTCGGCGTGTTCACGCCGCGCGACGGCCGCGATGCGCTGCTCTATACGCTGCCGGCGACCGGGATCGCGGTGCTCGACGTGATTCCTGCGGTGCGCAACAAGGTCAACGCCACCGACCTTGTCGGTCCGTCCTCGCAGGCGCAGCGCGTCGAGGGCGAGCGCCACGGTCGGGTGACGTTCCGCTTCGAACCGTAACCGGCGCCGCTGCGCGCCACTTCGCGCGGCTCCGAGCCAAGTTCCTCCCATCCTCCACCTGCATCGCCCATGTCGTTCGTTCTCGTCGCCCTCCGGTCCGTCCGCCTGCTGGCCAGCCTCGGCCTGCTCCTGAGCCTTCCTGCCGTCGCCGCGCCAACGCCCGACTGGGCAGAGATCGAAGCCGGCTTCCAGCAACCACCCGCCGCGGCGAAGCCGAAGGTGCTCTGGTTCTGGATGAACGGCCACGTGAGCCGGGAGGGCATCACGCGCGATCTCGAGGCGATGGCGCGCGTGGGGGCGGGGGAGGCGATCATGTTCGACGGCGGGTCGTACCTTCCGGCCGGCCCGGCCGGCTATCTCGACGCCAACTGGCGCTCACTCCTCGGGCACGCGGTGTCGGAGGCGGCGCGGCTCGGGCTCGGGTTTGGCATGCACAACGCTCCGGGCTGGTCGAGCAGCGGCGGCCCGTGGATCACCCCGGACCGGGCGATGCAGCAACTCGTCTGGAGCGAGGTTACTTTCACCGGGGGCCGGCGCGTCGAGCTGTCGTTGCCGCAGCCCTACACGAACCTTGGCACGTACCGCGATGCCTTCGTCATCGCGTTTCCTGCGCTGCCTGCCGAGGTCACGCCGTATGAGGAAACCCTGAAATCAGTGCGGCTGGCCTCCGGCCGCGAGGTGCCGCGCACAGCGCTGAGCGATGGTGATTACGCGACCAAGGTCGCCGTGACGCCGCAGGATTACCTGCAGGTCGAGTTTGTCGCGCCGACCGAGTTGCGCGCCGTGACCGTGTTCGCCGGGGCGACCGGCCGGTTCCCGACGGTGAACGTCGAGGCATCGGCGGACGGCGTGACGTACGAGCGGATTGCGTCCCTCCGCAACCCCGGCCGGCACGGCATCCAGCCGCCGGCGGTAAGCAGCTTCAAGCCGGTACGCGCGCGCTTCGTGCGTGTCGTCCCGACCAGCGCGGGCGAGCTCGGCGAGGTGGTCCTGCATCGCACGAGCCGGGTGACCGACTGGAACTTCAAGGCGAACTTTGCGTTTCGCGTGGGCCGGCAGATGACGATCCCGGAGCCCGACGGCGAAGCGACGATCGATCCAGCGACGGTGCGCGACCTCACGGCGCAGGTGGGCGCTGACGGTCGGCTCGCGTGGGACGCGCCGGCGGGCGCGTGGACCCTCCTGCGCATCGGGTTCACGCCGACCGGGCAGCTCAACGTATCGGCGTCGGCCGCCGGCACGGGCCTCGAGTGCGACAAGTTGAGCGCCGCCGCGATCGAGTTCCACTTCGACCACGTGATCGGGCAGATCTTGAAGGAACTCGGACCAGAAAGGGCGCGCGCGTTCGGGACCGTGACCGTCGACAGCTACGAGGCGGGCATGCAGAACTGGACCGCCGCGATGCCGGCCGAATTCCAGCGGCGCACCGGCTACGATCTCGTGCCGTACCTTCCGGTGCTGGCGGGAGGACGCCAGGTGGGCGATGCCGCGATCGCGGAGCGCTTCCTCTTCGATTTCCGCCGCGCGCAGGCCGACATGATGGCGGAGCTTTATTACGGCCGCCTTGGCGAGCTGTGCCGCGAGCACGGGCTGAAATACTATGTCGAAGGCTACGGTCAGGGCGTCCTGGACGAGTTGCAGATCAGCGGGCTGCCCGACGTGCCCATGACCGAGTTCTGGCAGCGCAACCCCTGGTCACCCAACCGCACCGTGAAGATGGTGTCATCGGCGGCGCATGTGTACGGCAAGCCCATCGTGGCCGCCGAGGCGTTCACCGGCGAGGAACAGACGTCCCGCTGGCAGGAGTATCCCTACGCGCAGAAGGCACTCGGCGATACGATGTTTGGTCTCGGCCTGAACCAGATGGTGTTCCACCGGTTCGCGCACCAGCCGCACCCCGATGCGGTTCCGGGCATGACGATGGGACCGTGGGGCTTCGATTTCGACCGGACCAACACCTGGTTTGAGCAGAGCCGCGGCTGGCTCGCGTATCTCGCGCGCAGCCAGTGGCTGCTGCGGCAGGGCACGTATGTCGCCGATGTGCTCTACTTCCTCGGCGAGCGGCCACCCAACGTCGCGCAGTACGCGATGCCCGTGCTGCCGGCCGGCTACAACTTCGACCTCATCAACGCCGAGGCGCTGCTCGCCAGGGCCAGCGTTCGCAAGGGCCGCATCGTGCTGCCAGACGGCGGCAGTTACCGCGTGCTGATGCTTCCGGCTGACCTGAAGGGCGTCACGCCGGAGGTCATGCGCAAGCTGCGCGAGTTCGCGCACCAGGGCGTCACGATCATCGGCCCTAAGCCCGTCGTTTCCCTTACGCTGCGCGGCTATCCCGAGAGCGACGCCGAGGTGCGCCGGATCGCGGACGAGCTCTGGCGCGACGGCAAGCGGGTGTTCGCGGACCGCCCCGTCGCAGACGTCCTGCGCGAGCTCACGCCGCCGGATCTGGAGTACGTGGGGCGGCGCGCCGATGCGGCGCTGTCCTGGACGCACCGCTCGCTGCCTGGCGCGGAGATCTACTTCATCGGCAACCGCCAACGCCGCGCTGAAGACGTCACCGTGACCTTCCGCGTGCGCGAGAAGGCGCCCGAGCTCTGGCATCCCGAGACGGGCCAGCGGACCGCCGCCGCGGTGTATGCGGTCGACGGTGACCGGATCCGGATG
The DNA here is from genome assembly GCF_003054705.1 of Opitutus sp. ER46. Taxonomy (NCBI): domain Bacteria; kingdom Pseudomonadati; phylum Verrucomicrobiota; class Opitutia; order Opitutales; family Opitutaceae; genus Opitutus; species Opitutus sp. ER46. Next base: position 266,439 of record NZ_QAYX01000022.1, on the reverse strand, counting down.
CCGCTGCACCTTGAGCCGGCGGAGTCGGTGTTCGTGGTGTTCCGGCACGAGGCCGCCGCGGAGCCAGCGGAGACGCTGCTCAAGGACGGCGCGCCCGTGCTCGATGCCCGCCCCCCCGCGGCACCGGCCCCCGGCCAGACGCGCGGTGACTTCACGATGTCGATTTGGGCCAAGCCCGACATCGACCTGCGGCTGCTGCCGCGCGAGTCGATCACCGGACGGCACGACGAGACGGCCAAGTTTTACGCGATCCCGGCGGCGGACGGCGACGTCGTCTTCGGCGAGGGACACGTCTTCGCCGGCCTGGCGGTGGGCCGCAACGGCGCGTACGTCGTCGAGCGCTCCACCAAGAGCGCGCCGGCGGTGTTGGTGGCGGAGTTCCCGGTCGCGGGCTGGACGCACTTCGCCGTCGTCTATCGCGCCGGTAAACCCAGCCTCTACGTGAACGGCCGGTTCGTCCGCGAGGGTCTCGTATCGGGGGCCGTCGTGCATCCGGGTACGGAGTCGCCGGCGCCCCGACCCGACTCGCGTTTCTATTTTGCGGGGTTGGACAGCGTGATGCGCGCCTCGGGCCTGCCACCCCCGCCGTCGCAGGGGTTGGCCTACTATTTTGAGGGCAACCTGGGCACGCCCCAACTGGCGGCGCGCGCGCTGACGCCGGACGAGATTGCGGCCGAGGCGGCGCGCGGCCTGCCGGCGCCGGAACTCACGGCGGCGCCCGAACTGGCGCGGCAGGACGACCGCACGACCGAGGCGATGCTGTGGCAGTCAGGAACCTACACCCTCGGCGAAGCCACTCCCGTGCGCGTCGACGTGCCGGCGCCGCAGCCGGTGAACGGCCCCTGGCAGGTTGCGTTTATGCCCGGCCGGGGTGCGCCAGCGAGCATCACGCTGCCGGAGCTTGCCTCGCTGCACCGGCATGCCGATCCCGGCGTGCGCCACTACGCGGGCACCGCGACGTATTCGCGCATGCTGGACGTTCCCGTGACACTGCTGGCGCCCGGCCACCGACTCATGCTGGACCTTGGCCGCGTGGAAGTCGCGGCGGAGGTGAAGGTCAACGGCCGCAGCGCCGGCCTCGTATGGAAGGAGCCGTACCGGGTCGACGTCACGGACCTCGTCCACGCCGGCGCCAACACGCTCGAGGTTGCGGTGAGCACGCTTTGGGTGAACCGGCTGATCGGCGACGAGGCGCTGCCGGCGGAGAACGAGTACCGGCAAGGACAGGAGCGCGGCATCAAGCGCGTGCCTGACTGGTACGCGCAGGGCGCGCCCAAGCCGCCGGGTGGTCGCACGACCTTTGCGACCTGGAAGTTCTACTCGGCGGGCGAACCGTTGGTGGAGTCGGGCCTGCTCGGGCCGGTGCGGCTCCAGACCGGCGTGCGTGCGACGTTCACCGTGCCGGAGGATCAGACCGCCAAGGCGGCCGCCGTGCCGACGGCGGAGCTCCAGCGCGTGTACGAGGAAGTGAAGACGCCCTACAAGTACGGCGTCGTGATCAAGGGAGAGGAGAAGGAGATGGTGGACTGCCCCAACGTCTTCCGCTTCGGCAACCGCTGGCTGATGATGTACGTGGCGATCAAGGACCAGGTCGGATACCAAACCTACCTCGCCGAAAGCGACGACCTCCTGCACTGGCGCAAACTCGGGCGGATCCTGAGTCATCCGCAGGAGGGCTGGGATGCCTGGCAGGTCGACGGCGGCATGGCGTTGATCGACCCAACCTGGGGTGGCTCGCTGGCGCCCGAGGCGTTCGATGGCCGCTACTGGGCCAGCTATATTGGCGGCGCCAAGCAGGGCTATGAGCCGGACCCGCTGTCGATCGGCCTCGCCTGGACGCGTACGCCCGACGAGCCGCAGGAGTGGACGCGGTGGAAGAAGAATCCGATCCTGACGCCGGCGCAGCCGGATGTGCGTCCCTGGGAGAACGTCACGTTGTACAAGAGCTCGATCATCCACGACCGCACGCGGCAGCTCGGGCATCCCTTTGTGATGTTCTACAACGGCAAGACGAAACGCGGGAACCACGAGGCCATCGGCATGGCGGTGTCGGACGACATGGTGACCTGGCGCCGTTTTGGCGGGCCGAAACCGGTGGTCGACAACGCGCCCGGAAAACCCGCCATCAGCGGCGACCCGCAGATCGTCCGGATGGGCGACCTTTGGGTGATGTTCTACTTTGGCTTCCGCTGGAAGCCCGGCGCCTTCGACACGTTCGCGGTGTCCCGCGACCTTGTGCACTGGACCAAGTGGGAAGGCCCGCACCTCGTGGAGCCGAGCGAACCGTGGGACAAAACCTTCGCCCACAAACCGTGGCTGCTGAAACACGACGGCGTCGTGTATCACTACTACTGCGCCGTAGGCGACCAAGGTCGCGTGATTGCGCTCGCCACATCGAAGGACCTGCGGGCCACGCCTGCCAACAAGTAACCGGAAACCGGAGACCAGACTCACATGACGACGCATTCTCGACCTGACTCCTGCTCCCGGCGGCCCGGCGTGCGGCCGCCCCAAATCTGGCGGGGGTGGTTGGCGGGCCTCGGCCTGGCGCTCGTGACGGCCACGGGGTTCGCGGCGCCGGCGGAGTTCTGGGTGGCGCCGGACGGCAACGATCGGGCCGACGGCACGCGCGAGCAGCCGCTGGCCTCGCCCGGCATGGCCCTGCGCAAGGTGCGGGAGCTGCGTCGACTCAACGACGCGAAGGTCGCGGAAGGCGGGCGGATCATCCTGCGCGGCGGGGTGTACCAATTGGCGGAGCCACTATTTGTGCGGGTGGAGGACACCGCGACCGCGGTGGCTCCGACGATCTTCGAGTCGGCAGTAGGTGAACAGGCCTGGTTGAGCGGCGGGGTGCCAGTGGGCGGCTGGACCAAGGCGGAAGCCGTGGAAGGTCTCCCGACGGCGGCGCGCGGCCAGGTGTGGGTGGCGGAGGCGCCGAAGCTCGGCGGCCGACCGCTCGCGCTGCGCGATCTTTGGGTAAAGGGCAGCCGCGCCACGCGCGCACGCACGCCGAACGGTGGCGAGATGAGCCAGCTCGTGGGCTGGGATCGCAAGGAGCAGTTCGCCACCATCCCGGCAACACTGGTGTCCGGCCTGCGCGGCCCTGGGGCGCTGGAGATGGTCGTGGCCCAGCAGTGGGAGGTGGCATTCCTGCGGGTGAAGGCGCTCACCGTGACCGGCGAGACGGCGAAGGTGACCTTCATGGCGCCGGAGAGTGCGCGCGAGTTTCAGCATCCCTGGCCGCAGCCGATCCTGCCGCCGGAGGGCGGCGGCGCCTTCCATCTCGCCAACGCGATCGAGTTCCTGGATGCGCCGGGCGAGTGGTTTCAGGACCCGGCGAATGGCCGGATCTATTACTGGCCCGAGCGCGGCCAGGACCCGGCGCGCGATGAGGTGACGGTGCCGGTGCTGGAGCAACTGGTGCGCGTGCTCGGCACCCTCGATCGTCCCGTCGAGCACGTGTACTTCCGCAACGTCGGGTTTGCGCATTCGAGCTGGCTCGAGCCGAACCGCTCCGGGCATGTCCCGCTGCAGGCCGGCATGCCGATCGTCGAGGCGTACGGCATCAATCCGCCGGGCACGCCCGACAAGAAGAGCCTCGAGAACCAGGCGTGGATCGAGCGGATTCCCGCCGCGGTCGCGGTCAGCGGCGCGCGGCACGTCGGCTTCCTGCGCTGCGAGTTCAGGCACACCGCGGCTTCGGCCTTGGACCTTGTGGACGGCGTGCAGGACGCGCTGGTCGAGGGGTGCCGGTTCACCGACGTCGGCGGCAACGGCATCCAACTCGGCTCGTTCCAGGAGGGTGGGGTGGAGACGCATGTGCCGTACGCGCCGCAGGACGACCGCGTGGTGGTCGCGCGCGTGCGGATCGCGAACAACGTGCTGCGCGACACCGCGAACGTCGACTGGGGCTGCGTGGCCATCGGCTCCGGATACGCCCGGGAGATCGCCATCGAGCACAACGACATTGCGGACAGCTCCTACACGGGGATCAGCGTGGGCTGGGGCTGGACGAAGACGGTGAACGCCTCGCGGGACAACCGCGTGCACGCGAATCGTATCCGACGCGTGGCGACGCGGCTCTGCGATATCGGCGGCGTGTACACGCTGTCGGCGCAGGCAGGCACGCGGGTGACGGAGAACGTCGTGGATGAGATCGTGATCAGCCGTTACGTCGACCGCCCCAACCACTGGTTCTACCTCTACACGGATGAGGGTTCTTCAAACGTGACCGTGCGCGACAACTGGTGCCCGGAGGACAAGTTCCTGCAGAACGCCAACGGCCCGGGGAACGTCTGGGAGAACAACGGCCCGCAGGTCTCCCCGGAGATCAAGCGCCGCGCGGGAGTGCAGGCGGCCTTCAAGGACTTGGTCCCCGCCGACCCCGAGCCCCGCACCGTCGACACCCCGCGCAAGTAGAGCCGCGAACCCGATCCGTTCTACAGGAGGTAACAGAGGCAAGGGAGGTTTAGGCAGGGATCGCGCCTCGGATCGGCCCCTCTGTTGCCTCCCTTAGCTCCTGTAGAAATGCCTTGGAAATCCGGGGCTCGGATACCCAAACCACCGATCCATTTTACAGGAGGGAACGGAGGCAAGGGAGGTCCGGATTGGAGCCCAAACCTCGGAACGCTGCGGTTCCTGTGTTCTCATCTATCTCCCTCGCCAGGTGTTTTGCCGCTTCTCTGCCTGCAAACGTTCCAGCCCTGCGGCGTCCAGGTTGGCACCGGGGAGCATGAGGCGGCTCACGCCCTCAGTCAGCCGAGTCACGTTGAAGTTGATCAGCAGCCCGAGGGGTACATCGAGAAGTTTCATATAGCTCAAGAGCTGCGCGCGGTGCACCGGCAGAACACGTTCGACTGACTTCGCCTCGACCAAAACACACTTCTCTACGAGCACATCAAAGCGCAGCGGATCGCGGCGAACGAACTGCTTGTATCTGACCTGAACCTCCCGCTGCTCATCAAAGGCAAGCCCCTGCAGGTTGAGTTCGTGGCCCAACGCCCACTCGTAGATTGATTCGATGAGCCCAGGTCCCTTGTCCCGATGAACTTCGATCGCCGCGGCAATAATACCATGAGTCAAGGAGGCGGCCTTGGGGTATAGAGGATGCATGGCCTGAGAGCATCCGTCATCCAAAGAAGTTATCAAGAATGTACGAAGTATAAGCGTAAAAACCACGCGTACTCGATCCGTTCTACAGGAGGTAACAGAGCCAAGGGAGGTTTGAGGCAGGGTCGCGCCTCGGATCGGGCCCTCTGTTGCCTCCCTTGCCTCCTGTAAAATGCCTTGGAGTTCCGGGCCCCGGATAGCCAAAGCACCAATCCGTTCTACAGGAGGCAACAGAGGCAAGGGAGGTTTGAGGCAGGGGAAAACTATGAGCGCTGACGAGAGCGCAACCAGCGCCGGACGTTTCTTGAGGCTCACCCGCGAGGGCTGCCGTACCGTCAGTCGGCGGCGGGTTTGCACGGGGCGGGGAAGGGCGGGAGAAGCTGGGGCAGTTTCTTCCCCATGAACATTCGCGAGCGCATTGATGCCTTTTGGAGCGGTGAACGCCCGGATCAGATCCCGTACACGATCTACTGGAACGAGTGGCGGCACACCTGCAAAGACCCCGGTTGGCAGCCGCTCTACGACCTCGGACTGGGCGTCACCTGGTACCTGCGCTCGTTCGAGATGCGGATGCGCGGCGTCGAGACGGACGACCGCACCTGGGAGGAAGGCGGGAAGACGCTTCGGCGGCTCACCCGGAAGACGCCGATCGGCGAGGTGTACACGACCTTTGAAAACGGCTGGCGCCAGAAGTACTTCCTGGAAACGCCGGAGGATTACCGGGTGATGGCGTACATCGTGGAGCACACGGACATCCTGCCCGCATATGCAGCGTACCAGGCGCAGGCGGACGCGCTGCCGCCGTACGGCATCGCGATCCCGGAGCTGTGGCGGACGCCGCTGCAGCAGATCCAGGTCGACCTCGCCGGGCTGGAGAACTTCAGCTTCCACCTGATCGAACTCGAGGAGGAGGTGCGGCTGCTGTACGCGGCGCTGTTGAAGCAGTTCCGGCAGATCAGCGAGGTGGTGGCGAAAGGGCCGGGGCGCTACCTCTCAAACCTCGAGAATTTCATGGCGAACACGCTCGGGCCGAAGCGCTACGCCGAGTTTCATGTGCCGGTTTACGAGGAGTGTTTCCCCATTCTGCATGCCGCCGGAAAACTCATCGGCTGCCACTACGACGGCCAACTGGCGGTCTGTCGTGATCTGATCGCGCAGGCGCCGATTGACCTGATCGAGTCGCTGACGCCGCCGCCGGAAGGCGATCTGACTCTGGCCGAAGCGCGAGCCGCGTGGCCGAACAAGCTGTTCTGGTCGAACATCAACGTCGGCTGCTACGAGCTGCCGGAGGCGCAACTGCGTGAGCTTGTGCTGAAACGCGCCGCGGAAGCCGCGCCCGATGGCCGCCGACTGGCCTTCGAAGTTTCCGAACAGTATCCCGAGAACTGGCGCACCTCGATGGCCGTGGTGCTCAAGGCGCTGCAGGAAACACGGCACTAAATGGCCGGTGGAGTGAAAGTGAGAGTGAGAGTGGGCTGAGACCGCGCTCCGCTGGGCTGTGGACCTGCAACGTCCACCGCATTCTGCCTTCATGCGGTCGAAAACTGAGTCACGCTTGTACCTCAGCTTTCTCCAAGGCGCTCCACAGGAGGTAAGGGAGGTAACAGAGCGGCCGATTCGAGTTTGATCCTCCGCGGCCTGAAGCCCTCCCTTGCCTCTGTTGCCTCCTGTAGAATGGATCGGGAGTCTGGGTCTTTGGATTCGAGCCACAGACTCCGAAGCACACGCACACGAGGTGAAGAAGGTGGCGGACGGATCTGAACGGCCGGCTCAGAGCCCGAGCCGCTTCAGATCGATGAGGCCGTTCAACATGAGGACGACGGACTGCACCATTGGACCGGGCGGGCAGGTGTAGCGCACGCGATCGCGGACAAACTCGATCTCGTCGATGGGGAGCTTGCGCATCTCGTCGTTGATCAAGGCGTGCAGCGCGTCGTCGCGCATGTCCTGCGGCCCGGCAGCGAGTTGGCGCAGGGCTTCTCTGACGCGAGGAGTGAGTCTTTGGGAACGCATGGCGACGAACCGGGCGAACGTGCACATTCGAACCCGATTCGCCACTTTCGTTTTGAGGCTCTCGTTTTTGCGCGGCGCAAAAACGAGAGAAGGTGGGGGAGGGATTTCGGCGGTGGGCGCGCCGGCGTAAAAGCGGCGCTGGATTTGCAGGCAAGCCCGCCCATCTGCTGCAGTTTGGGCGCGGGACCGAGGCGCATGGGTTGCCCCTTTCCGCCCCATGGGGCGCGCGCGAGAGCCCCTGAGGCGCCCCTTGCGCGCCCTCGTTTCGACTGAGTTGGTTGCGCCTCCACGCTCGCGTGACGCAGACCGAGGACCCATAGGGTACGATGGCTGCAATTATTACCGCCTATGGTGCAATTAATTGCGGAATAATGTCCAGATACTCCGCCATAATGTCCGGATACTCGCGCGATAATGTCCGGATACTCGCGGAAGGAAGGCGCGGCATTTCTACTGCCTCCTTGTTGGAATGCGGAAGGAATCCACGGCAAATCGCGGCTGGGTTCATCAAGATCGAACCGGCTTCTTCGCGGCTCCGCTCAAACTCGCCGCGTTTTTGAATCAGAGCCTCCGGAATCGTCTTCGAAACTCCGTTCGGATTTCTGCGAATCTCCGCAAATCCCTGCACGGTTTCGCGCACAAGAATTCCGCCCTTCAATCCCGCCCGCGTTGCGCGGGCGGTGATGATTTCGCGCACCGCGCGAAATCATACAGGCACGATGCTGCGATCGGCGATGATCAGCGGGTAATCGCGCAACGGCATGTCGGCGAGTGTGAGAGCGCCATCGGCCGCACGGCCTTTCAGCGCGTACACGCGCTGCGTGAGCGGATCGACCATGACAGGATTCTCGATTGTCGAACCCGCGGGCGTCTGCAGCCGCAGCGACGTTTGTTTCGGCGCCACCTGGTCGAGAATTTCGGTGGCGGACCAATACGCGAAGAGGGCCTTGCCCTGGCGTGTGAAGCCGACCGAACGGAAATGTTCGTCCATCGCGGCGGGCCGCACTTCCAGGCTCGAGTTCAAGTGCGAGTCGGCGTCGATGAGCGTGCACAGCGTCTGATACGCGAAGTACGACGGTTTTGGGCTGTAGTCCTTGCCGCGCAGCACGCCGAACGACTGGGCGTGGTTGGATTTGCCGTCGCCCCAGTTGTACTTCGTGAGGTCGACCGTCGTGAAGTAGGAGGTGACCTCGATCTCGAGCCGGAGGTCGGTGAGGATGCGGCGCAGAAGCCACTTGGCCTGCAGTTCCTCGTTCCACTTCTGGCCCTGCTTGTTCGTGCCGCTCTCGGTCGCGGGATCGGACGCGGCGCCGCACTCGCCCTGCCAGAGTTTCACCTGGCCGTACTTCGGGCCGAGGAGCTGGCGCACCTGGGCAACGTAGGACTCGCAGCGTTCCGGCAGCGCGCCGTACGGGTGGAAGGAAATCCGGTCGACGTGGTCGGCGAGGCCGGCCGCGAGGGCCTTCTGCGTGTACTCCATCTTGCAGCCGAACTGGGCGAGCCCGATGAGCGTCGCGTCCGGGATGCGTTTGCGGATGACCGGCGCGGTGAGCTTGACCAACTCGACGTAGCCGGCCGCGTCTGGCTGTTGCGGCCGCCAGAATTTCTTCCCGTTGGGCTCATTCCAGATCTCCCACTTCTTGACGCGGGTGGCGAAGTGAGCGGCGAGGGCGTCGACGAAGGCGATCCAGCCGGCGCGCGCCTCGGGTGTGAAGATCGGAGCGAAGCCCACGGCGGAGACATCGGGGGCGTCCTTGGTGTAGAGCTGGTTGCCGTAACCGAGATTGAACCACGCCTCGATGCCTTCGGCGCGGAGGCCGTCGACGATCTCGTCGAGCCAGCGGAAGTCGTATTTGCCCTTTTCGGACTCGCAGCGGGCCCAGCCGGTTTGGGCGCGGGCCCACTTCACACCGAGCTTGCCGAGATGCGCGTACGTGCGCGTCGGATCGAACTGGTAGCGGTCGAGCGTCTCGAAACCGATGGAGAGCGGGGAAGCCGTGATGTCGCGCGCGTGACGCGGCCGGAGCCGGCCGAGGTCGGGCAGTTCGCCGGACTGGAGCAACTCGGCGGCGAGCCCGCGGCGCGGCAGGAAGGCGAGCACGCCGGCGGCGGCGAGACCGAACTGGACGAACTGGCGGCGCGAGGCGGTCAGGCCGGACGGGGAAGCGGGCAGGTGGGCGGAGGAGTCGGGGAGGGACGGCATGGAAAGCGAAGGATGCCTCCTTAGTACGTGGCAGTTTCGAGACTACGAGTCGCCAATTCCGCCAACCGCGCGCCTTTTTCGCCACGGGGCGCGGGCCACGGAGGACGGAGAACGGAGAACGGGGAGCGGCGGATTGGGTGGGGCCGCAAAGAGGCGCAGAAGGCGCAAAATGGTGAGGTATTGGTTATCGGCTATTCGTGTCGGCCGTTCGGAAGCCCAAGGCCCACCGCTTATCGCCAACAGCCTATCGCAAAGGCAGTGTTGGCCACCAAAAGGCACAATGAGGCACGAAAACGGGCCCTCCGAATCCGGCGAATCGATGAGGCGGGCGCGTGAAATGACCACGTAATTGGCTGGATACAGTGGCAGAGTTTGTGGCGGGGTTGGCCAGGAGCGCGCGGAGAGCGCAGAGATCGAGCAGGAGAGCGCCCGGCCCCGAATGCAGGTAGGCTGTCGCACGGGGCACGTGTGCGGGGTTGCACGACGTCATCCGTTCTGGCTAATCACGCGCGGCGCTGACGCGACGATGAGTGCTCTTTCTCGCGTGTCGGCTGCCGCGCTCACGAGTCCGGGCGATCATCGCGGCGGCGGTGGCGGTGAACATGGCCGGTTTCGCGCTCAACAGCTTCTGGGGTGCCGCCCACGGTATCCTGACCGACCCCGCCATCCCGCTCGTCGGCGGGATCGAGAGCATCATCGCTGTCGCGCATGGATACGTCGCGGTCGCCGACACCAAAGCGGGAAGCTAGGCAGCGCTCGACGCCTGCATTGAAAGCCTCTGTGCTGCCCGGCATGAGAGGTGCCCTCTATCAGGCGAAGTGTCTCGGGGTGTGGACGGTCGTCACGGTTGCCGCGTTCGGAGTGATGTCGTGTCGGAGCCCCGGCCGTGCCGTGAGCGATCCAGTGCTGGCGGGATATGTCTACGCGATTCGTGACATTGCCTCGAAATGGGCACCGGCTCCCGAGGTGTACTTGATCGACGAGAGCGAACAGACCCGCGCGGAGATTTCGAAGTTCGCAAAGTCGATCTGCCTTCCGATAACCGCACGCGATGCGACGAGCCGCTCCTTGGTGCTAACGCTTGATGGTAGACGGGCGAGCATAGTGTCCGTGCGTGCGCTGAGACTAATGAGAAATACCGCGGAGTTGTCCGTGGAGGTCTTTGCAGCGAGTGACGGGCTCGAGGTCTGGGAGATCACGCTCTCTTGCGAAGCAGGCTCCTGGGTTGTGAACGGCGCGACGCTCAAGACCGCGGCGTAGAACGCGGTGGCACGGCGGGCACTTGGTAGTGCAGCTCGGCGAGGCCGGGGCCGACTTGGCGGGCGGAGGTGAGGATGAGCGGAGGCGTTGTGAGGCGGCGGGGGAAGAGGGGTTTGCCGCGGCCGAGGGTGACGGACGCGACTTGCACGATGATTTCGTCGAGCAGTCCGGCGTCGTGGAACTGGCCGGCGAGGTCGCCACCGCCGACGATCCAGAGGTTCTTGTCGCCGGCGGCGGCGCGCATGGCCGCGTGCACGGGCCGGACGTCGCCTTGGACGAAGTGCAGCGTGGCGTCGGGGATCGCGGGCAGGGGGCGCCGGGAGAACACCCAGGTCGGCTGGGGGTAGGGCCACGCGGAACCGGTCTGGTCGGCGACCGCCTGGGTGTGGCGGAGCATCCACTCGTAGGTCGAGGAGCCCATGGCCAGCGCGCCCACCTGCGCGAAGAAGGCCGGATAGCTGGTGGCGTTGATATCGCCCAGCGGGAACAGCCAGTCGATCGAATCGTCCTCGGTGGCGATGTATCCGTCGAGGCTGCTGGCGGTGAAGTATTGGGTTTTCATGAGTCGCACGTGATCAGGAAGTGGGGCAGCAACGGCTCGATCGCGAACCGCGCAGCCCACCACGCGATGGGCATTTCTGAATTTGTCGAATTTGGAGGGGATGCGGCGCCCGCGCTGCGGCAAACGGCGGCCGCCGATGCCGGGGAGGTCGTGGGCGGGGCGAGTTTGTCGTTGCCGGGATTGCTCGCACGCAACTAGGGTCGCTGTCTCACACCCCAGGCTAGCGCGCGTGCTCACATACCCACAGGAGCCAACGCCATGCCCGAGCCCCACTTCGTCATTGCGGTCGATGTTCCCAGGATCACCGACCAGTGTTTCGTCGCCTATCCTTTCGCCATCCACGACGGGCGGTGTGAACCGATCACGTCGGTCATCAACGATGCGGTAGACCAGGCCCATCTGGCGCCCTACTGGATTGAGCGAAAGACCACGGGCAAGGATTTCATCGCCACGATCCGGCAGGAGATCTCGCAGTCGGCGATGGTGGTTGCCATCTGCACCCCCGACGCGCGCCACCCCGTCAACCCCAACGTCACGTACGAACTCGGCCTGGCCGATGCCTTGGGCAAACCGACGCTCATCCTGATCAACAACGCGGAGAATCTCCCGGCGGACCTCCGGAGCCATGGCGTCCTTGAATACAGCAGCGGTGAACTGAAGCATCAGCGCGGCAAGCAGGCCCTCGCGGATCGCCTCGCCATCAAGATTCGGGAACTGCAGCAGCGCAGCCGCAAGGCGCGGGTCATCCTCGACGATGCCCCGGCGATACATGCCCTGACCGCGAACCAAGGGGCTGTGCTCATGCCGCCGTTCTGGTCCTATACCCAGGAGATCCTGACCTACGCCGACCACCTGTGCCGCGAGATGGATACGGCGGCGAGCCATCTGATCCGGTTGAGCGACAGCGCCCAGGCGCTCCTGTCCGGCACCACGGCGTCGTTCAAGGACGCGTTGCAGCACTGGGGCTATTGCCGGCAACTCTTCGCCCAGCGGATCGTCCCCGCGTTGGCCGAAGATAGACTGCGGCGGATCGAAGCGATGCTGCAGGATCTGACCGCCGCCTTGGATGCAGGGCACTCGACGGCCGAAGCCTGCCGACGAGAGTTTGACACCTTCCGGGCGTGCATCGCGCGGCTCCGGCAGACATACGGCGAGACCGAGCTGGGCATGGGCAGGGTCCTGGCCGGCGACCATCCCCGCCGGGAACTCCTTGGCACCGCCGATCCGCTGAGGATCGCAACGGAGGACCTCATCTACACCACCCGCGAAATGGTGCGTACGACGGAAGAACGCATCTGTAGCGCTTTTGCTGCCTGCAATGGCCGATAGGCCGACTGACCATGACCAACCTACAATTTGTCCAAAAGCAGCACCGAGAGCTGTTCCAGGCCTTCTGCCAGGATGCTTACGTCGCAGACCGGAGGGGGTTCACCACCAAGTTGAATCAGTTGCTCGCGACGTTGAGCGTTGCCGCCGGCGAGACGCACCAGCCCGAAGACTATCTCTGGTGTCGAGGGGCCCTCGAACAATGGCGGACCGCCCGCCCTGCCTTGGGGGAGGTCGTGGATATTGCGCTGCCGCCGCCTCCGACCTTTGCCAGCGAATCGGAATCCGGCTACGCCGACCTCGATTTGGACGAGCGGGTGCGCCGACGGGCGGACGAACTTGGTCGCGAGCGGATCAAGCGCTGGCACGATTCGCGATCCGCCAGTGAACTGGCGGCGATTTACCTGCGGCACGTGGGCGGCGAAGAAGCCCACCGGCGGCAAGACGAGGACTGGGCGCGCGCGGAAACGCGACTGGCGTGGGACGTCATCCACCGCGAGATCGATCTGGTCCACGATCTGCGCGCCGACTCCTATTGGCGAATTGAAGGCAAGGACGGACGCATGTGGCTGTCGCGCGTCGTCGAACTCGGGGCGTACCTGATCTGGGAGGGCAAAGGGCGTGGCTGGGGGACGGAGCAGGCGGTCTCCGACTATCAGGCTGCTGAAGGTGTCCTGTGGAGATTGATCAACGACCACAGTCACAAGGCGGCCCGATTGAGCTTTGAGCCCGTGAGTGCCTATCTCCATGAGCGCTATATTGACCCCGCGACCGGGAAGATCAGGGCCGATGGGCCGATGGCGGACTGGATTCAGGTCAAGACGGAGCGGTTGATGGCCAAACGGCACTACACCGATCGCGATATCGCGGCGCAGAAGGTGATCCAGTGCGTGGAGGGATTCTATGAGCACATTGCGCCCGCCGTTCTGGGCGGCAGCGAGGCCAGCGCCATCAAGGTACAGGAAGCGCTCGGGCTGCGGTTCGGCTTCGAGGAGAATCGCGAGGTCACCAACTGCTTCGAGTTTGCGGTCGCCGTCTACTTTCTGAACGGCCCGACCGTCTAGTCGTCCCATCGCCCTGACTCTGCGCCAAAAGCAACACGTGAAATTCATCTCGGTCATCGGCAGCGCCGAGCAGGATCGGGCCTACGATCCTCCGCTCCGCGACGCGTCGCGCGCGCGCCAGACCGCGGCCGAGCTTGGCGCGATGCTGGCCAAACGTGGCTATGGATTGATCGTGTACGCGGGAAACTTCATCGAACGGGACGCGGTGCGCGGCTACGTCGCGGCTGGCGCGAAGCCTGGCTCGGTCCGCGTCCAGTATTCCGGCACGCAAGCCGGCGCGATGGGGTTCCCCGAGTGTGCGCCGCACCCGGAGGTCTTCGATCCCCAGGTGGACAACTCGCCCGATTGGGAGATGTCTTTCTACAGTTCGCTGGCCGAGGCGGATGGCGTCGTGCTCATCGGCGGAGGCAACGCGACGTACATTGCCGGCGTCGTCGCCCTCGCGAATCGCGTGCCCGTCCTTGCGCTCCGGGCGTTCGGCGGCAGTGCGGAAAAGATCTGGAGCCTGCTCGCCAACGGGCGCGGCCTCGCGGCCAAGGCTGAAGTCCAGGACATGGGCCGGGATGCCGACCCGAAACGAATCGAACATTGGGTGGATTCATTGGCGACACAGGCGAGACGCCGGCACGCCTGCGCGACTGAGACGGCCGGCAGACGTTGGAGCATGGCGGCGATCCTGCTGCTCCTGGGCTGGATCCTGGCGCTGCCGTTGGGGTACCAGTTGTTGCGCGACGAGAAGGGGGCGGGCTGGTTCATCTATCTACTGTTCGTCGCCCCGGCGCTGGCCGGCGCTTCCGGGGCGACGATGCGGCTATTGCGACCGACCGACGGCGTACCGCAGGCAAAGACGATCGCGCTCGGGGCGGCCGCCGGGGCGATTTCCGGCGTGATGTATATCCTCAGTCACCTGTTCACGGATGCCAGTCCGAGCAGCTTTCCCGTGCTGGCGATGGCCGTGGCCTTCGGTTTCATCGCCGGCTTTACCTTCGATGCCGTGTTCCAGAAGCTCGAACGGCAGGATGCGTTGCGCACCGACGCGCTGAAGCCAGCGGGGGAGTAGTTGGGCGGGGTGAGCACGAGAGCGATGGCGAGCGCACGAACGAGCGCGTGAGTTAAGCGGAGCCGAGGGACCTTAGGATGCGGGGACAAAACTCGCCAATCGCGGAAGAGTTCTCGGATTGACCAAGGCATACTCGGAATTTCCCCTTTCTAGATTACCGCTTCAGCCTGAGGACCCCATGAGTTCAGCCCCGTCTCACTCCGACGTCGCCGGCAGCAGCCCCGCCATCACGCGTCAGCAATGGAAATGGTCGGCGCTTGCCGGCATGGCGTCGTACCTCGACGCCGGCTCGATCGTCGCCCTCGGCGCGGGCATGGCGCTCTTCCAAAAGGAGTTCAACCTCGGCGACGGCGCCATCGGCCTGCTCGCGGCGATCGGCCCGAATGCCATCGGTTGCGCGCTTGGCGCCATGCTTGGCGGCTGGCTGGGCGACAAACTCGGCCGCAAGCGGATCTACCAATACGACCTGATGGTGTACGCCGTGGGCATCCTGTTCATCGCCCTCGCGATGAACCGCGAGATGTTGTTCCTCGGCACTGCGATCATCGGCCTCGCCGTCGGCGCCGACGTCCCGACCTCGCTCGCACTCGTGGGTGAGTTCGCCCCGGCCAAGGCGCGCGGCAAACTCCTCGGCTTCACGCAGGTCGCGTGGTGCCTCGGGCCGGCGATCGTCCTCTGGCTCGCCCTCGCATTGTCCTCCCTCGGCCTCCTCGGCATCCGCATCGTCTTCCTCCACCTCTTCGTGGTCGCGATTGTGACTTGGGCGCTCCGCCAGGGGCTCGCGGAATCGGCCCGCTGGCAGGAAGCGGCGCGCACCGCCTCCGCCGTCTCGCGCAGCATGCGCAGCCTGTTCACCGGTTCGAATCTCCGCGCGCTGGTTTGGACCGCGACCATCTACACCTTCTGGAACCTGGCCGCCGGCACGGCGGGCGCGTTCAACTCGTTCCTCATCACGACCCACAACGCAGGCAGCCAGGCGCTCGGCGTCGGTCTGCCGAGCGCGGCCTTTGTCACGATGATGATCGTGACTGTCACCGTGTTCATGCGGTACTCCGACCACAGTTACCGCACCCGCCGCCTGCTCTGGGGCATCGGCGCCATCACGCAGATCTTCGCCTACGGGCTCCTGATCGTGGTGCCGTTCAGCATCCCCGCGATCGTGGCCAACATCGTGCTCTTCGCCGGCGGCGGTGCGCTGGCGGGCGAGGCGTTCTACAAGGTTTTCAGCCAGGAACTATTCCCGACGATGCTCCGCGGCACCGCGCAGGGCCTCACTTTCGGCATCGCGCGCGTCGCGGTCGGCGTCTGGAGCTACTTCGTACCGCAGCTCTCGCATGATGGCGTCGGGCTCCTCGCGCTGCTCCTGACGCTGTTCCTCATGATCAGCGGCGGCGTGGGCTTCTTCTTCATGCCAGATACGTCTGGCAAATCGCTCGAGCAGATCGAAACTGAGCGGGCCTAATGAAGACCGCACGCGGCCTCCTCGTCACCCATCTCCGTTGTGAATACCTCGTCGATCCCCTTGGGATCGATGAGCGGACGCCCCGCCTGAGCTGGGAACTGGAAAGCGACCGGCGCGGTGCGCGGCAGGTCGCCTACCGGGTGCGGGTGGCCTCGACGCCCGAGAAGCTCGCGGCGGGTCAGCCGGATCGCTGGGACAGCGGCCGCGTGGAGACCGGTCAGACCACGCACGTCGAGTACGCCGGCAAGCCGCTGGGCTCGCGTGACACCTGCCATTGGTCGGTCGAGGTCTGGGACGAGACGGGCGCAACCAGCACGTCGGCCACGGCGCGCTGGACGATGGGCCTGCTGGACCCGCGGGAATGGACGGCGAGCTGGGTGGCGGCGGATCCGGAGATCTTCCGGCGCGATCCGCAGGCGACCATCCCGACGCTGACCGAGCCGGGGACGCCAGTGCTGTTTCGCAAGGAGTTCGAGATCACGACGCCCGTCCGCCGGGCGACGGTGTACGCGACGGCGCGCGGCGTGTTTGAACTGCGTCTCGGCGGCCGCCGGATCGGCGATGACCTCTTTGCGCCCGAGTGGACCGACTACGACAAGCGGATCCACTACCGTACCTACGACGTAACGGAGCTCGTGCGTGCCGGTCCCAACGTGCTCGCGGCCACGCTCGGGGACGGTTGGTGGACAGGCTATGTCGGCTGGCAGGAAACGCGCGCGCGGTATGACAACCTCGAGAACAGTATCTGCGTGCAGCTCGAGCTGGAGTTGCAGGACGGCGGCCGCGTGGTGGTCGGCACGGATGCGTCGTGGCGGTGCGACACCGGCCCGATCCTCAGTTCGGACTTTCAAATGGGCGAGACGTACGACGCGCGCCGCGAGCGCGTCGGCTGGACCTTCGCCGGCCCGCTGGCGGCCGCGATGAGCGAGTCACCCTGGCCGTGGCTGCCGGCCAAGGTCGTGGCGCCGCCGGCCGCGGTGCTGGTGGCGCAGCGTTCGGAACCGGTGCGCGTAATCGAAAGCTTCGTGCCGGTGGCGATGCACGAGCAGACGCCGGGCGTCTTCATCTTCGATCTCGGCCAGAACATCGCGGGCTTCGTGCAACTTCGCCTGGCCAACGTCACCGCGGGCACCCGCGTGACCCTGCGGCATGGCGAGCGGCTGAATCCGGACGGCTCGCTCTACACCGAGAACCTCCGGCGTGCGAAGTCGACCGACGTGTACGTGACCCGCGGCGGGTTGGAAGAGGTCTGGACGCCGCATTTCACGTTCCACGGCTTCCAGTACGTCGAGGTGACCGGTCTCGCGGCGATCGGCGTGAACAACCTTACTGGCTGCGCAATCAGCTCGGCGACGGCGCCGGTGGGGCAGTTCGAATGCTCGAACCCCGAGGTGAACCGCCTCTGGCTCAACGGCGTGTGGTCGCAGCGCGACAACTTCATCTCCGTGCCGACCGACTGTCCGCAGCGCGACGAGCGCCTCGGCTGGATGGGCGACGCGCAGGTGTTTCTGCGCACCGCGACCTGCAACCAGGACGTCGCCGCCTTCTTCACCAAGTGGATGACCGACGTGGAGGACGCGCAGACGACCGACGGCATCTTCCCGGACGTGGCGCCGCGTCCCCGCGAGGACGTGCGGTTTGTCGGTCTCGACGGCCTCGGCGGCGGGGCAGGGTGGGCGGACGCCGGCGTGATCGTGCCGTGGACCATGTGGCGCGTGTACGGCGACCACCGCATCATCCAGCGGCACTGGCGCGCGATGGTGGCGTGGCTCGACTGGGTCGAGCGGAAGAATCCGCGCGGCATCCGCGAGCACGAACTCGGCAACAACTATGGGGACTGGCTGTGCATTCCAACCGACACGAGTTTTCGCACGCAGTCGCCGATGAAGACCTTTCTCGCCACGGCCTACTGGGCTGATGACGCGGTGAAGCTGGCGCGCATGGCACGGGTGATCGGGCGCGAGGAAGATGCCCGGCGCTTCGATGCGATGGCCGCGCGGGTGCGCCAGGCCTTCCAGGCGGAGTACGTGCGCGCCGACGGCCAACTCACGGTGGAGACCCAGACGGCCTACGTCCTGGCGCTCACGTTTGATCTGCTGCCGCCGGAGATGCGGCGCCGCGCGGCCGAGCGTCTCGTCGCGAACATCCGCGACCTCGGTTGGCATCTCAGCACCGGGTTCATCGGCGTGAGCCACCTGAATCCCACGCTGACCCTCGCCGGCCACGCCGATGTGGCGTACCGGCTCCTTCTGCAGGACACGTTCCCCTCGTGGCTGTACCCGGTTAAGCACGGGGCGACGACCATCTGGGAACGGTGGAACGGCTGGACGCGCGAGGACGGGTTCTTCAACCCGCAGATGAACTCGTTCAACCACTACTCCCTCGGCTCGATCGGCGAGTGGCTCTTCCGCCACGTGGCCGGCATCGAGCTCGATCCGGAGGTGCCCGGGTACGAGCGCTTCGTCCTGCGCCCGTACGTGAACCCGGTGCTAGCCCACGCGCGCGCCTCGTACCGCACGATGCATGGCGAGATCGTGAGCGAGTGGAAGCTCGACGGCTGGCGACTCACCTGGAACGTGCGCATCCCGGCCAACACGCTGGCTCGCGTGGTGTTCCCGAGCCCGCCCGGCGCCGGCGTGACCGAGAACAACGCGCCGCTGGAGACCTCGCCGGGCATCTCCGATGTCCGCCGCGACGGCGACACCCTGACCTGCCTGGCGGCCGGCGGGAGCTACGCTTTCGAAACGGTCGTTCCCGCCTCCTGACGCGGACCAAGCCATGCGGCGACCTGGGCAAGGATTGCGGTTGTGTCCACAGGCGGCCCTGCGGCTGGCCGTGCTGCTGGCGGTCGGCCTGGGCCTGACGGGATCACTGCCCGCTGCCACTTGGCCGAGCACGGTGACCGGCCGCGACATGTCGCTGACCGTCCTGCCGACGCAAGGTGCGGCACCGGCCGCGGGCTGGCCACTGGTGATCTACCTGCAGGGATTGGCGGCGCCGCGAGTGGGCACGGAGCCCGATGCACCCATCCTCCGCGAACTGCAGACTGCGGGCTACCTGGTCGTGGCGCTCGATTACGCCGGCGCGCCCGACGCACGCTGGCCGGCGTTGAACCGTGAACTGTACGCGCTGCGCAAGGCGGTCCTGCAGGGCAAGTTGTTGTCCGGACACCGCGTGGATCAGCGCCATGTGCACCTCCTGCCTGCGGGGTATCGGCTGCGGCGCGACGTGGTGTTTGCCCGCGACGGCGAACGCCTCCTCGCCATGGACATCGCGTATCCCTCGAAACCGCGGCGGCCGGTCGGCGCGGTGCTGGAGTTCTCCTGCGACAATGTCGCGCGCATGGGCAACGGCTCGCTGACCGCGTGCAGCGATACGCTGCTCGATGCGGCCGCGACCGAGGGCTTTATCGTCGCGATGGCCGATCATCCCGTGCCGGCTCCATACCAGGGGCTTGATCCGATGCCGGCGTGCGCCGTGCGGATCAAGGCGGCGGTGCGCACTCTGCGCGCCGAAGTGGCGGGCCTCGGCGGCAACGGCCGGATCGTGCCCGTAGGGTTCTCGCGCGGCAGCGGGATGGCGCTGCTGTTGGTGACGACCGAAGGCATGACGGAATTCGACGCCGCGCCCGCCCATCCCGACGTCAGCAGCGCGGTGCAGGGCGCGGTGATCCTGTCGGGACGGTTCACCTATCTCGATCTGCTCGCGGACGACCACATGCTGCCGCGGTATGCGCGGACCTGGGGCGAACGCGAGACGCACCTCGCTGTATGGCGGCGCCACGGCGCGCTCGATTACCTCGAACATCCGACGGTGCCGCTGTTTCTCTCGATCAATCATACGGAGTCGGCTGACGCGCTGCACCAGATGGACGTGCTGCGGAGCCGCCTGGCCGCGCTCGGCAGCGGGGCGACCTTCGTCGAGGAGACGGAGCCGCGCGGCCACAAGGTGCCGCTGGCGGCCGCGGTGCTGGAACCGATGGGCGCCTACCTGCGGGCCCGGCTGGACCTCCCGGCCGCGGTGGGAGCGGGGAAGGGGGCGGGCACATGAACGGTGCGCCCATGGGCAACGCGGGCGAGGCGACTCGCATGAGTGATCGCGCGCTCTGGCCCCTGCTCCTGGCGCCGCTTCTGATCGCCGCGACCCTTCTCGCGTACGCGAACACGCTGCGCTCGCCGATGCAGTTCGATGACGGGGCGTCGCTGATGGATAACCCGACGATCCGGCAGCTCTGGCCGCTGTCAGTCCCATTGTCTCCGCCTTCAGGATACGGTCTGACGGTGGAAGGCCGGCCGCTGCTGAATCTCTCCTTTGCGGTGAACTACGCGATCAGCGGCCTGGATATCCGCGGGTTTCACATCACGAACCTCCTGATCCACGCGCTGGCGGGGCTGGCGCTGTTCGGGCTGATCCGCCGGACGCTCCTGACCCCGACCCTGCGGAAACGCTGGGGCGAACGGGCCCCAGTGCTCGCGCTCGTGGGCACGGTGTTCTGGACGCTGCACCCGCTGCAGACCGAATCCGTGACGTATGTGGTGCAGCGCGCGGAGTCGCTGAGCGGCCTGTGGGTGCTCCTGTGCCTCTATGCCTTTGTGCGGGCAGCGGAGACGCCCCGGACGCACCGCGGCTGGCTGGGACTCTCGGTGGTGGCGGCCCTGGCGGGCATGGCGACAAAGGAAGTCGCCGTGATCATCCCGGTGCTGGCGTTCCTGTACGATCGGACCTTTCTCGCCGGCTCGCTGCGCGGTGCATGGACCCAGCGCAAGGGGGCACACCTGGCGCTGGCGGCGACGTGGCTGCTGCTGCTCGCGCTCGTGCTGCGCTCAGGCAGCCGCGGCGGCACCTTCAATCTGGCTGACCCGCACGCATGGTGGCGGTACGGACTGACGCAGCTGGTGGCGTTGGTGCGGTATGTGCGCCTGGTGGTGTGGCCGCATCCGCAGGTTTTCGACTACGGCAAGTTCTGGGTCAGCGCCGGAGCGGTGGTACCGCACGCGCTGGCGCTGCTCCTGGCGCTGGTGGCGACGGGTTATGCCCTCGTGCGGCGTCCATGGCTCGGCTTCCTGGGCGCCTGGTTCTTCGTGGCGCTGGCGCCCTCGAGCGTCCTGCCCGGCACGATCCAGATGGTCGTGGAGCACCGGATGTACCTGCCGCTGGCGGCCGGCGCGGGACTCATGGTGGCGTTGGTGGCCTGGCTGCCGGCGCGCGTGGCGCCGTGGATCGCCGGCGCGCTGGCGATGGCGCTGGGGTTGGCGACCTACACGCGAAACGCGGTGTACCAGACCAACGTGGGACTCTGGGAGGACACGGTGGCGAAGCGCCCGGGGAACGCCCGCGCCGTCGCGAACCTGGGGAGTGCGCTCTACTCGGATGGGCAATTCGCGCGGGCCGAGACGCGGCTGCGGGAGGCGTTGCGGATGGATGCGACGAACCCGGAATGCCACTTCAACCTCGGACTCACGCTGATGGCGCTGAAACGGCCGGCGGAGGCGGCGCCGGCATTTGCGGAAGCGGCGCGGCTCAAACCCCGGCTGGCGACGGCGCATCTCAAGCATGCGGTGGCGCTGAACGAGCTGGGCCGGCATGCCGAGGCGATGGCAGCGCTGGGGCGCGCGATCGCGGAGTGGCCGAACTACGTGGAGGCGCACGACAACCTCGGGCAGTTGCTGCTGGATGACGGCCGGCCGGCGGAGGCCCTCGAGCATTTCCGGCGCGCGCTCGCGGAGCAGCCGGAATACACCCTCGCCGGCGTGCATGCCGGCATGGCGCTGCTGCGGCTCGATCGGACCAACGAGGCAATCGACCTCCTGCGCCGGGCGTTAAAAAGGGACCCGAAGCTGGCGCTGGCGCATTTCAATCTGGGCGTGGCATACGACGCGGCCGGTGATCACGGAGCCGCGCGTGCGGCGTACGCCGAGAGCGTGCGATTGGACCCCGAGGACGGCGAGGCGCGGCTCAACTACGGCATCGCGTTGGCGCGCGCCGGGGAACTCACGCTGGCGCAACCGGAGCTGGAGGCGGCGGTGCGGCTCCGGCCCGAAGCGCCCGAGGCGCGGCTGAACTACGGCATCGTGCTGGCGGAACTCGGCCGGCTGGCCGACGCGGTGCCTCAGTACGAGACGGCGCTGCGGTTGCGGCCCGCGTATGTTGCCGCGCACTACAATTACGGCAACACGCTGCTGCGGCTTGGGCGCGTGGCCGAGGCCCGCCTGCAGTTCTTGCGCGCGCTGGCGCTCGACGGGCACTTTGCCCCCGCCCAGGAAATGCTGGCTCGGATCGATGCCGCGGACGGCGCACGCTGAGCCGCCCGGAATTTCCCGCTTCAACGATGGATACTCGGATGCACACAAACCTGACCTGGAAGGCTAACTGGCCGGACACCCGGCAGCGGTTTCTCGATTGGTGGGACCGCAAGGGACTGATCGTCGGCATGTGGGGTGCGCCGGAAACCACGACGTGCCGCCACGAACAAGTGACGCCCCCGGTGGTGCCAGCCTCCATCGACGCGCGCTATTGCGACCCGGCGTTTCGGGCGGCGCAGAACCACCACCGACTGGCGCGCTCGGTGTTTCCGGCCGAGGTGCTGCCGATGGCCACGACGGACCTGGGGCCCGGGTCGCTGGCGCTGATGGTCGGCTCGCGGCCCGAGTTTGCCGAGGAGACAGTGTGGTTTCACCCCGTGTTCGAGGACGTGGCGGAGCCGGAGGCGCTGCCGCCGCTGCGATTCGACGAGCAGCACCCCTGGTGGCAGACGACGGCGGCGATCATGCGCGCGTGCGCAGCGGCGGCGCGCGGGAAGTACATGGTGGGCTGCCCGGACCTGATCGAGAACATGGATGTCCTCGCCTCGCTGCGCGGCGGCCAGACCCTGCTTTACGACATGATGGACCGCCCGGAGTGGGTGGAGCGGAAGATCTGGGAGATCAACACGCTCTGGTTCGAAACGTACCAGCGGATCTATGACATCATCCGGCTGGAGGATGGCAGCTCGGCGTTCGGCGCGTTCTATCTCTGGGGCCCCGGCAAGACGGCCAAGGTGCAGTGCGACGCCTCGGCGGCGTTCTCGCCCGACATGTACCGGCGGTTTGTCCAGCCGGCGTTGAGCGCCCAGTGCGAGTGGCTCGACCACTCGCTGTACCACCTCGACGGCACCCAGGCCATGGTGCACCTCGATGCGCTGCTGGAGATCGAGGCGCTGGATGCGATCGAGTGGACCCCCCAGGCGGGGATCGAGCGCGGCGGGCACCCCCGCTGGTACGACCTGTACCGCCGGATCCTGCGGGCGGGGAAGTGCGTGCAGGTTGTCGGCGTGGAGCATGACGACGTGATTCCGCTGCTCGACGCGATCGGGACGAAAGGTGTGTATCTAATGACCACCTTTACGGGAGAAACTGATGCGGAGCGCCTGCTCGACCGCGTGTCGGCCTATTACTAAACGCTTCCCTTCTGCATGACCCCTCTTGTCGAGCCCCCTGCGCGCCCGACCGCGCTGATCGCCTGCCGAGTGCTGGAGGCGGAGATCCGCGCGCTGGTGCCGGATCCGGGGCATTTTGTGCGGGAGGAGTGGTTTGAGGTGGGGTTGCACGACACGCCGACACGACTGCGGGAGAATCTCGCGGCGGCGATCGAGCGGGCGGAGTCCGACCCACGGGTGGAAGTGGTGGCGTTGGCCTATGGTCTTTGCGGGCTGGCGCTGGTCGGGCTCACGCCGCGGCGCTGCACCCTGGTCGTGCCCCGGGCGCACGACTGCCTGACGCTCTTTCTCGGCAGCAAGGAGCGGTACGCGCGGATCATGGAGCAGGACCCCGGGACCTACTGGTACTCCCCAGGCTGGAACCGCGAGCGCCGGGTGCCGGGGCCGGATCGCGAGGCGCAACTGCGCAAGGATTACGCCGAGCGATTCGAACCCGACCAAATCGAGGCCCTGCTGGAGATGGACCGGGAGGCCTTCGCCCAGCATTCAAACGCCGGGTACACCGACATGGGGCTGCCGGGAGACGAGCAGCAACGAGAGTACGCCCGGCAGTGTGCGCACTCGCTCGGTTGGCGATTCGATTCGCATCCCGGGGATCCGGGGCTCCTGCGAGCGCTCCTCCAGGGGACCTGCGACGATGCCCGTTTTCTCATTGTGAACCCAGGACAGAGGATTGAACACGCGGTGGATGCCGGCATCCTCCGCGCCGTGCCCGTAACTCCGCCGGCCATGCCATGACCGGCAAACCCCCATCAGCTTCTATCATGACAACACTGGAACAACTCGGACAGGCCGTCATCGGCGGCAAAAGCAAGGACGCGAAGGCGTTCACCCAAAAGGCGCTCGACGAAGGCACGGGCCCAGCCCAGCTCGTCGACAACGTGCTCGTGCCGGCGATGGCGACCATCGGCGAGCGGTTCAAGCGCGGTGAGGTGTTCGTGCCCGAGATGCTGATCGCGGCGCGCGCGATGAAGGAATCGATGCTGATCCTCGAGCCGCGCCTGGCCGCGGCCGGCGTCACCCCAAAGTACACGGCCGTGATCGGCACGGTCATGGGTGACCTGCACGACATCGGCAAGAATCTCGTGGCGATCATGTGGAAGGGCGCGGGCTTCAAGGTTGTCGACCTTGGCACTAACGTGCCCCCGGCGAAGTTTGTCGCCGCCGTGCGCGAACACTCGCCGCACGTCGTCGGCGTGTCGGCCCTCCTCACCACCACGATGCCCGCGATGGCCCAGACAGTGGCCGCGCTGCACGCGCCGGATTGCCCGCGCGTCAAGGTGGTGATCGGCGGTGCGCCCGTGACGCAGCAGTACGCCGACGAGATCAAGGCCGACGGCTATGCCGCCGACGCCGCCTCCGCGGTGGACGTCGCGCTGCGCGTGGTCGCCGCCTGATCGCGTTGGGTTTCTCCTGACTTCTCCTGTCGCCGTGGATGCAGGCCGGTCCGGCCTGCCCCGGCGATAGGGTGCTGTTTGTCCTGCCTCGTGCTTTCAACCCTCGTTCTCTTTCGCCATGGATCGCCAACTCCTTCTGAAACTCGCCGCCAGCGGACTGCGGATGCCAATCGGCACGCACCTCGTGCTGCACGAACACGCGGATCACGCGGCCATCCTGTGCGATGGGGCGCGCTTGGGTGACGTGCTGATCGAGACGGCGCGACGCTATCGGACACCGCTGGCGGTGCCGCTGATGGACCTCACGATCGAGAAGGCGGCGCTGCTGCAGGCGTGCGGGGTGCCCGAGGCGGAGGTGCCGACGTTTCATTTTCAGGGCGCGCCGGAGATCCCGGCGGTGATCCCGCTGAGCGCGGCGATGAAGACCGGCTGCGCGGCAATCGGACGCGTGAAGCAGACGAGCGATCTCGTGCCGATGGGCATGGCGATCGGGCCGTTCTCGCTGATGACGAAGCTGCTGGCTGACCCGATCACGCCGGTGTTCCTGGCGGGCACGGGCATCACCGCGCAGGAGGATCCTGAAGTCGCGCTCGTCGAGACCGCGCTGGCCGCGGCGGAGAAGGTGATCACGACCTACCTCGACGCGCAGATCGCGGCCGGGGCGAAGGCGATCATCATCTGCGAGCCGGCGGCGAACAAAGTGTACTTCTCGCCGAACCAGCTGGCGGAAAACTACGCCACCTTTGACCGGTACGTCATGGAGCCGATGCGGCGGCTGACGGCGCGGCTGACCGCGGCGGGAGTGGGGCTGGTGTTCCACGACTGCGGCGAGTTGACCGACGGCATGATCGAGCGGTTCGGCACGCTCGGTGCGGTGATGATCAGCCTGGGCAGTTCGCGTCAGCTGTGGGAGGACGCGGCGCGGCTGCCGAAGGACGTGGTCCTGTACGGCAACCTGCCGACGAAGCAGTTCTACGCGCCCCAGCTCACCGTGGCGGAAGTCGAGCGGCTGGCGCTCGAGCTCCTCGCGAAGATGCGGGCGGCGAAGCACCCCTTCATCCTGGGCAGCGAGTGCGACGTGCTGAGCGTGCCTGGTTCGGAGAAGGAGATTGCGAGCAAGGTTGATGCGTTCATGCGGGTCGGCGCGAAGGCCTGAGCGTTGCCGCAGGCGCCAAGCCGGCGCGTTTTGGCGTTGCCGGGAGGCGCGGCGGCGGGACGCTTGCGGGCGTCCCTGGCCGAGTGGGCCGGGGCATCCGGCCACATGAACACAGAACCCGTCCTCGACTTCCGCTCCACCAACGCCCTCTGGGCCAGCGTGCTCGTGGAAACGCTGGTGCGCAGGGGCGTGCGGCGCGCGGTGGTGTCGCCGGGCTCGCGTTCGACGCCGCTGACGATCGCACTGGCGCGGCATCCGGCGATGCGGGCAGTGCCAGTGCTCGACGAACGCTCAGCGGCGTTCTTTGCGCTTGGACTGGCGAAAGCCGACCTGCGGCCGGTGGTGCTCGTGTGCACGAGCGGTACGGCGGCGGCGAACTACTTCCCGGCGGTGATCGAGGCGTTTGAGAGTGCGGTGCCGCTGATCGTGTTCACGGCGGACCGGCCGCCGGAGATGCGCGCGTGCGCGTCGGGCCAGACGATTGACCAGCAGAAGCTGTATGGCGGTTACGTGGGGTTCTATCACGAGCTCGCGGTGCCAGAACTGGATCTCGGGCAGTTGCGCTACCTGCGGCAGACGGTGGCGCATGCGGCGGAGCGAACGCTGCAGCCGCAGGCAGGCCCGGTGCACCTCAATGTGCCGTTTCGCGACCCGCTGCCGCCGTTGCCGGATGGTGGCCGGGCGGCGACATTCGCAGCCACGGTCAACTGGCCGGACTTCTTCGCGCAGGTGACGGTCGGCATGCGGGTAGAACCCGAGGCGGAGTTGCCGGAGCTCAAGGTCGGCGGCCGCGGGATGATCGTGGTTGGGCCGAACCAGCCGCGGGAGGCGGAGACGTTTACGCACGCCGTCATGGAACTGGCGCGGCGGCTGGGCTGGC
Organism: Opitutus sp. ER46; assembly: GCF_003054705.1. Classification (NCBI taxonomy): domain Bacteria; kingdom Pseudomonadati; phylum Verrucomicrobiota; class Opitutia; order Opitutales; family Opitutaceae; genus Opitutus; species Opitutus sp. ER46. The sequence continues at coordinate 239,473 of NZ_QAYX01000022.1, read as the reverse complement.
CGGTGCTGGCGGACGGGCTCTCGCCGATACGCAGCACGGCTGAGGGCGAAATCGTCACGACGTACGACACGATTTTGCGCAGCACGGCGATGGCGGAGCAGTTGGCACCCGAGCAGGTGCTGGCGATCGGCGGCTGGCCGACCAGCAAGGTCCTGCGGACCTGGCTGCAGAGCCGCGATGTGCCGACCTGGCTCCTGACCACGCGCTGGGACAATCGTGATGCGTTGCATGGCCGGACGCGGCTGCTGCCGACAACGCCCGCGACGCTCGCGGCGGCGCTGCCGGCGCGGCCTGATGCGCAGCCGGGTGAGTACGAAGTGCAGTGGCACTGGGCGGAGGGGCAGGTGCGCCGGCAACTCGACCAATCGCTGGCGCAGACCACCGAGCTGCTCGAGCCAAAGGCGGCGTGGCTCCTGGCGCAGCACCTGCCGGAGGAGACGCCCGTGTTCATCTCGAATTCGATGCCGATCCGCGACGTGGAGTACGTATGGCTGGCGACCCGGCGAAAGTTGCGGCCGCTGTGCAACCGCGGCGCGAATGGGATCGATGGCACGCTCTCGACGGCGTTGGGCGTGGCGGAAGGCGCCGGACGGCCGACGGTGCTGCTGACGGGCGACCTCGCGCTGCTGCACGACACGAACGGTTTTCTCCTGCGACCGCAGTTCCGCGGCTCGCTGACCGTCGTTGTCATCAACAACAACGGGGGGGGCATCTTTGAGCATCTGCCCGTGGCGCAGTTCGACCCGCCCTTCGAGCCGTTCTTCGCCACGCCGCAGGAGGCGGATCTCGGTCGGTTGTGCGCCGTGTACAACGTGCCGCACGAGGAGGTCCGGGACTGGGATCACTTTGTGTCGCTGATTCAGACGCTACCTGCGCGAGGCTTGCGCGTGCTGGAACTCCGGACCGACCGCAAGCGGGATGCCGCCTGGCGCAAGAGTCGTTTTGCGGAGCTGGCGGCCACGCTCGGTTGAGCGGAGGTCGCGAGCTTTCAGAGCGCGCTGCGGTCGCCGGGTTCGTGACAACACGCGGGGAACGGCCGCCGTGCGCGGCGGGCCTCCCGCGTCGTCCCTGCGCACGAGCAAGGGCGCTCGGGAAAAATCTATCGAAAGGCATAATGGCATAACGTGCTATTTGTAAGCAACGTACGCGCTTTTCTGAGGAGTACTCCCTAGGGCGACGTACGTAGATTTCGCTCAATTCCGCGAATGGGCGGCCGAAGTAGGCCACGTCTAACGCCTTCATGAAGAAATTCTGCACTCGCATCCTCGCTCTTCTGTTCGTCTTCGCCGCGCCGGCCTTTGCGCAGTCGAAGGTTGAGCCGCCGGTTCCCGTTCGCACGGTACAGCCCACGTATCCCAACGACCTGCGTCGTGAGGGCGTCATGGGCGTTGTCGTCATCAAGTGCGTCATCGACCAGCAGGGCAACGTCACCGAGCCCGAGGTCGAGAAGTCGAGCAACGCCGGCTTTGACCGCGCGGCGCTGGACGCCGTGAAGCGCTGGAAATTCAAGCCGGCCAAGCAGGACGGCAACCCGATCGCCCAGAAGGTCTCGATTCCGATAAAGTTCGTGTCGGACGAGGGCTGATCGTCGCGCCCCAACGCATCTCTTTCCGAGCCGTCCCAGCCAGTCTGGGGCGGCTTTTTGTTACCGGCCGCGGCAATGTGGACGCCGGCAGGGCGGGGCGGAAAACCCCTTGCACGCCGCCCGGGCAGCCGCTCACATCTGCGGCTTTGCATGGCTTACGACTGGCTCAAAGGTGTTGCCGACGAGTATGACGTGATCGTCATCGGGAGCGGTTTGGGCGGTTTGACCACCGCGAACGTGCTGGGCAAGGCGGGCCATCGCGTGCTCCTGCTCGAGCACCATTACCAGTTTGGCGGGCTGGCCACGTGGTTCACCCGCAAGGGTGGCCACATCTTCGACATTTCGCTGCACGGCTTCCCGAGCGGCATGATCAAGTCGTGCCGCAAGTACTGGACCAAGGAGATCGCCGACGCGATCGTCCCGCTGAAGCACATCCGCTTTGTGAACCCGCAGATGGACGTCTGGACGACGTTCACGCGGGAGGACTACACGCGGGTCCTGGTAGAGCAGTTCAAGCTCGAGCGCGCGCAGGTGGAGCGCTTCTACGACCACCTCCGGGCGATGAATTTCTACGACGACAACCAGGAGACGACCGGCCAGATGTTCGAGCGGTTCTTCCCCGGGCGGGACGACGTGAAGCGACTGCTGATGGAGCCGATCGCCTACGCCAACGGCTCGACCCTCGACGACCCGGCGATCACGTACGGCATCGTGTTCTCCAATTTCATGGGCGCCGGCGTGTACACGTTCCGCGGCGGCTCCGACCTGCTGATCGAAAAGATGACGGCGGAGCTCCGGCGCAACGGCGTGGAGCTGCGCAAGAAGGTGCTCGTCGAGAAGATCCTGGTGGAGGAACGCGACGGCCGGAAGGTCGCGTGCGGCATTGTCGCGAAGGGCGGCCGGGTGATCCGGGCCAAGGCGGTGGTGTCCAACGCCAACGTGAAGAACACGATCTTCCGCCTGGCGGGGGAGGAAAACTTTGCGCCGGAGTACGTGGCGGCGGCGCGCGCGGTGCGCGTCAACTCGAGTTCGTGCCAGGTGTACCTCGGCATCCGGAAGGGTGAGACGATCCCGCACATCGGCGACCTCGTGTTCACCTCGGCGAATCCGCACTTCCGCAGCGCGGAGCTGACCGACCTGCACACGACCAGCCGGACCTTCTCGGTTTATTACCCCGATACGCGGCCGGGACTCGAACGGTACACGGTGGTGGTGTCACTGAACGGTCAGTATGCCGACTGGGCGGCGATGTCCGACGCGCAGTACGAGCAGGAGAAGCAGCGGCTGATCGACGAGTCGGTTGAGGCGCTGGAGAAGTTCATTCCCGGCGTGCGGGCGAAAATCGATTGGACCGAGGCGGCGACGCCGCGGACCATCGAGCGCTACACGCGGCACATGAATGGCACGTCGTTCGGCACGAAGTTCGAGGGGCTGAAGGTGTCGATGGACCTGCCCAACCAGCTGCCGGGCCTGTATCACGCCGGGTCGGTTGGAATCATCATGTCGGGCTGGCTGGGCACGATTAACTACGGCGTGATCGTCGCCAACCAGATCGACAAGGCGCTGTTCGAGGCCAAGCGGGCAGCGGCGGAAGGCGGGGCGACGGCGGGCGCTCCCGCCTGAAGTTTTTCTCCTCGCTTGGGGCGGCGCCGCCCCGGTACGTAGGCGCCATGATTACCGTCACCGACCTGATCCCGCACCGGCCGCCCTTCCTGTTTGTGGACGAGATTGTGAGCCACACGGCCGAGGGCCTCGTGGCGCGGCGGACCTGGCGGGCGGAGGAGGACTTCTATCGCGGGCATTATCCGGGCGCGCCGATCACGCCGGGGGTGCTGCTGTGCGAGTCGGTGCTGCAGGCGGCGGCCTGCTTCATGGCGCTGAAGGCGCGCGCGGCCGGGGCGGCCCCAGGCGAGGGCGTGCCGCTGATCGCGAAGATCGGAGACGTGCGTTTTCGGACCCCGGTGTATCCCGGTGACATCGTGACCATCGAGGTGAAGCAGAAGGACGCGCTGGGCGGCTTCACGATGATGGCCGGCGCGATGAAGAAGGCGGACGGCACGCGCGTGATGTCGCTGGAGTTTTCGGTGGCATGGAAGACGCCGGAAGCGCGGTGACGACCCAGTCGCAGTTGCCGCGGCGGGCTCGTCACCGCTAATGCAGAAGGGAGAATGGAGCATGGAGAATGCCGGGGGCCGTGGTATGGGTGCCATCCGACCTCCGTCTTCTGGCCTCTGGCTTCTGACGTCCGACCTCTGGCTTCTGACGTCCGACCTCTGACCTTTGACATCTGACGGGCTTCCGGCTTCGGGCCTCTGGCTTCCGACTTCAGGCGTTTTTCGACTCGCTAGGGGCGGCTTGGCGTCGGCACCGTTCAGGGCATGGCTGACTTTCTCCAACTCACCGGCAAGACGTTCCTGGTGTTCGGCGTGGCCAACCGGAAGAGCGTGGCCTGGGCGATCGCCCGGACGCTGGAAGAGCAGGGGGCGCGTGTGGTCTACAGCGTGCGCTCCGAAGCGCGGCGCAAGTCGCTCGAGCCCCTCATGACGGGACGCACGCTGCTGGTGTGTGATGTGGAACAGGAAGGCGCAGTCGAGCGACTGGCGGCGGAGGTGTCCGCCCAAGGTCTGGCACCGTTGCACGGGATCGTGCACTCGATCGCGTTCGCGAACTACGCGGACGGATTCAAGGCGTTCCACGAGACGAAGCGTGCCGATTTCCTGCAGGCCACGGCGGTGTCGGCTTTCTCGCTCGTGGAGATCGCCCGGGCCTTCAAGCCGTACCTGGTGCCGAAGGCGTCGGTCGTGACCATCGGCATCTCCTCGTTGCTGGTAACGCCGGACAACTATGGCTACATGGGGCCGATCAAGGCGGCGCTGGAGTCGACGGTGCGCTTCCTGGCAAAATCGTGCAGTACCGAGACGGGGGTGCGCTTCAACGTCGTCGGCGCGGGACCGCTCAAGACCAGCGCCTCGGCAGGGATTCCCGGGTACATCGAGAGCTACCTGTACGCGGAGAAGCTCACGTTCCGGAAGAAGAACCTCGAGACGCAGGAAGTCGCGGACACCGCGGTCTTCCTGCTGAGTGAACGCAGCAGCGGCATCAATGGCGCCACGTTGGTGGTGGATGCGGGCCTCGGCTCGAACTACTTCGACCAGGAGATCATCCGGCTCGCGATGCGCCCGACGGCGCCCGAGGCGACGGGCCATTGAACCGAAAAGGCGTCAGGCGCGCGGAACGTGCGGCGGCCGGCGGCGCCCGGTGTGGCCGGGGAGCAGGGCGGGCGCTGACTTCGTTCTTGGCACTGGGGCCCTGTTGACCGGAACCTTCTTCCGTCATGCGTTTTGACCACGTTTGCATCGAAGCTCTCGGGACCGCCTTGCCGGAGGAGATCTGGACCTCCGCGGCGATCGAGGAGCGGCTGCGTCCGTTGTACGACCGGCTGAAGCTGCCGGCCGGACGGCTGGAGCTGATGACCGGCATCCGGGAGCGGCGCATGTGGCCGGAGGGCACGCGTCCCTCGGACGCCAGTGCGGCGGCGGGGAAGGCGGCCTTGGCGCGCTCGGCGCTGCCGCCGGAGGCGGTGGAGCTGTTCATCCATGCGGCCGTGAGCCGCGACATGCTGGAGCCGGCGACGGCATCGTTTGCGCACCAGAAGATCGGGTTGCCGGCCTCGGCGCAGATTTTCGACGTTTCGAACGCGTGCCTCGGTTTCCTGAACTCGCTCACGTTGGCCGCGGCGATGATCGAGTCAGGCCAGATCCGCTGCGCGCTGGTGGCGTCGGGCGAGAACGGCCGGCCGCTGGTCGAGCAGACGCTGCGCACCCTGGTGGAGCAGCCCCTGTCGCGGAACGCGATCAAGCCCTTCTTTGCCAACCTGACGATTGGCTCCGGCGCGGTGGCGGCGGTGGTATGCCACGAGTCGCTGGTGCGCGGCCGAAAGCACCGCCTGCTCGGCGGCGTGGCGCGGGCGGCGACGCAGCATAGCGCCCTGTGTCAGGGTGACACCTACGGGGCCGAGTCCCTGGCGATGCAGACGGATGCGGAGCAGTTGTTGATCGCCGGCGTGCAGCTCGCGCGGGAGACGTGGCGGCGGTTCGCGGCGGAGCAGGGAGAGACCTACACCCGCTACATCTGCCACCAGGTCGGCAGTACGCACCGGCGGAAGCTTTACGAGGCACTGGGGTTGGACGAGGCGAAGGACTTCTCGAGTTTCGAAACGCTCGGCAACACCGGCTCGGTGGCGCTGCCCGTCACGCTGGCGCGCGCGGTGGAGCAGGGGGCGGTGCGCGACGGCGATCGCGTCGGCCTGTTGGGCATCGGCAGCGGCCTGAACTGCCTGATGCTGGCGCTGGAGTGGTGACCATGACCTCCCTGCCGACCAACCTGCCCACCTGGCTGACCCGGGAATATCCCTTCACGCCGCGGACGTTTGTCACGCCGCGGGGCGCGCGGATGAGCTACCTCGATGAAGGCCCCCGCGTGGAGCGCGCGGTGGTCATGCTGCACGGCAACCCCACCTGGTCCTTCTACTACCGGCACCTGGTGCAGGCGCTGGCGGGGCAGTGCCGTTGCGTCGTGCCCGACCACATCGGCATGGGCCTTTCGGAGAAGCCGCAGGACTATGCGTACACGTTGGCGACCCGGATCGCGGACGTGGAGGCGCTGCTCGAATCGCTGGGGATCCAGCAGGTCGACCTGCTCGTGCACGACTGGGGTGGCGCGATCGGCTTCGGCCTCGCGGGGCGCATGCCCGCGCGCGTCGGCCGCATTGGCATCCTGAATACGGCGGCGTTCCCGCTGGACCGGATTCCGGCGCGCATCGCGGTCTGCAAGGCGCCCGGCGTGGGTCCGCTGCTGGTCCGCGGGTTGAATGGGTTTGCCGGGCCGGCGACGTGGATGGCCATGCACCGCCGGCGACTGACGCGACAGGAGAAACGGGCGTACCTGTTCCCCTACGACACGTGGGAGCATCGCGTGGCGGTAAGCGCGTTCGTGCGCGACATCCCGATGCACCCGCAGCATCCGAGCTGGGCGACGCTGGTCGAAACGCAGCGGGGCCTGGAGCAGTTTCGAGACCGGCCGATCACGATTGTGTGGGGCGGGCGCGACTTCTGTTTCAACGACCTGTTCCTGGCGCAGTGGCGGCAAATTTTCCCCGCGGCGGACATCACGCGGCTCGCGGACGCAGGCCATTATGTGCTCGAGGACGCGCGCGAGGACGTGGTGCCGCAGTTGGTGACGTTCTTCACGCGGTCGCGTGCCTGAGCCGGCGGCGCGACCGGAGGCATGGCCGCGCCTGCGGTCCGGAGAATCCCCGCCGTAGCTGCTTGAGGCCAAACCTCGCGCAGTCACTTGGGCAGGCGGCCGGAGGGCGGAGTTCCGCCGGCGGTTAACGCATCGCCTTCTCGAGCTCGCGCCGTTGGAGGCGAAGGAGGTCGAGCTGGCGCTGGAGCTCCGCCTTCTCGGCCTTGGTCTTCGCATGGGCGATCGCCTCGATGAGATCCTTCTCGTCCTCCATCAGGCTGACGCGTTCGCTGGCCACGTTCTTGCGCACGTCGGCGGATTCGCCGCCGAAGATGGCGAGCGGCTTGGTGATACGGGAGTCGTTCAGTGCCTTGTCGAGCTCGGTGGGCTTGGTGAGCTTCTGCTCGCGCGCGATCTGCTGGTTTTGGAGAGCGAGCTGCTGATCGAGAACGGTGATGCGCTCCTTCTTGACCTCCATCTTGGGCAGCAGCGTGGCGTCCTTGGCGTCGGACTTGGAGGCCGGTTCCGGAATCTCGCCCGGGCCGGTGGCCACGATCGGATTACCGTTGGCGGTGGCAGTGGTGGGAGTCGGTGCGGCAGCAGGCGTCGCCGGCACGGGAGCAGGAGCAGCCTGAGCGGTGGCTGGAGCCGGCGGCGGGACGGTCGCGGATGTGCGTGCCGGAGTCGCAGGCTTGCGGGCCTCCTCCGCGAGCCGCGCCTTGAGCATCTCGTGCGCGCTGGGTGTGGCTGTTTCCTCGCTGGCGACAGCGACGCTGGTCAGGAGGAGAACGCACGGGATGAGAGGGTGGCGGGAGATCATGAACACAGAGCGGCAGGGTAGGCTGGGAATGAGGTGAGTCGAGGGGATTGACTGACCCGATCTCGACGGGTTCCGGCGAAGTGTGAGTGGCTGCCGGACGCGCACTTGCGACGGTCGGACTGAATCTCCATAAACGAGGCGATGATCACCACCCGGGCGCGCGGACTTGCCAATCTCCACGCCGTCACGACCACCCTCGTGGTCGGGGTGTTTTTCTGGGTCTATGCGGAGCTGATCATGCGCTACGTGCCGGTGGTCCGGCTCAGCCGGGAGGTGAACCTGCTGCCGTATTTCTTGTGTGTCATAGGCGGCATGGTGCTGGCGGCGCGCGACGTGGCGCGGCTCGTCGGTCGATCGCATTGGACGCTGCTGGGCGAGGCAACACGCGTGGCGGCGAAGACGGTCGGGCTGATGGCGGCACTCACCTTCACGATGATGTTCGCAACGCAGGACCGGAGCATCAGCCGGTTGTTTCTTGGCACGTTCCTGGTGTGGACGTGGCTGATCGTTGCCCTGCTCAACGTCTGGCTCCCGGGGGCGCTCTCGCGGCTGGTTTTCCAGCGCGGGCATCGGTTGCCGACCGTTCTGGTCGGCCGCGTGGCCGCCCTAGGCACGCTCAATGCCTGGCTCGCGAGCAAGGAAGCACTGGGCTTTGTGCCGATCGGAATCCTGTCCGACGACCTGCCGCCGCCGGAGGGAACGATGCCCGTGCCGCGGTTGGGGGGAGTCGCCGATCTGGCGCGCATCCTCACGGAGCGGCCGGTCGGACAGGTCATGCTCCTGGAGCTGCCGCCCACGGACGCGGAAGCACGCACGCTGATCGAGATCTGTCGCGAGCACGGCTGCCGGTTGCTGATTCGCGACAACTTGGGCGAGCGGTACACGCATCCGCTGGTGCCGATCCTCGAGGATGGCCATCACTTTTACACCCTGCAGGAGGAGCCGCTGGAGGATCCGTTGAACCGGCTCACCAAGCGGGCCTTCGACCTGGCCATTGCGCTGCCGATGGTCTGCCTCGTGCTCCCGCCGCTGTGCGCCTGGGTGTGGTGGATGCAGCGGCGTCAGGCGCCGGGGCCGCTCTTTCATGTCCGGGAGCGGCGCGGCTGGCAGGGTGAGTCGTTTCGCATGCTGAAATTCCGGTCCATGCGCGTGGCACCGGACGACGCCGTGGCGGAAGCGCGGCAGGCCACGCGGGAGGACGACCGGATTTTCCCCTTCGGCCGATTCCTCCGGCGACGGAGCCTGGATGAGTTTCCGCAGTTCTGGAACGTGTTGCGCGGCGACATGAGCATCGTCGGACCGCGTCCGTACATGCCGCGACTTGATGAAGAGTTCCGGCAGCACACGCGCGGCTATCGCACCCGCTACTTTGTGAAGCCGGGCATCACGGGCCTGGCGCAGAGCCTCGGTTACCGCGGTGAAGTGCTGGAGCGGGAGATGCTGGTCCGCCGCGTGTACTGGGACCTGCACTACATCAACCACTGGTCGGTGTGGCTCGACCTGCAGATCACGGTCCGGACCCTGCTCCAAATTCTGCGGCCACCGCAGAGCGCGTACTAGGATAGGCGCCCGGGGACGGCGTCCACGCGCCGCCAGGGATCAGACGGAGATACGGCCGCTGGTGGCCTCGTCGGGCGAAGGCAGGACGATGACTTCCGCGGCAACCAGGGCATCGTAGGCCGCCGTGGCGTCGGGCGCCTCAAGCAGCTGCGAAATGATATTGGTCTTCTGCACCATCAGACAGAGCCGGGCGAGCGTGTGCAGGTGAATGCGGTCATCCTCGCAGCCGATCAGGAAGAAGAGCTGGGTCGGCCGACCATCCGGGGCGCCGAACGGGATCGGCTGGATCGTGCGACCGAGCACGATGAACGAAGCCTCGAAACGATACGGCGCGTGGTGTCGGGAGTGCAGGAGGGCGAGTCCGCCGGGCAACGCGGTCGAGCAGAGCCCCTCGCGTTCCTCGACGCTCGCGAGCAGCTCGCGTGCGTCGTACACGAGGCCGGTCTTGTCGGCGAGGGCGACCATGTCGCGGAGGATGGACGCGCGGGTCTTGGCGGACAGCGCCAGGTCGATGTGGGTGGCCTGGAGGAGATCGGGGATGAGTGACAGGTGCGGAAAGATGCTGCGCGTACCGCGGACCGACTTGGCGTGGTAGATATCGAGGCGTTTGTCGGAGAAACCGAGGATCCGCTTGGAGGCCCAGGCGTCGACGTCGCTGCGGAGAAAAACGGTGCGGCCACCGCGGTTCGCGTGCGGCAGGTCCGCTTCGCGCATGAGACGTTCCACGTCACCCGGACTCAGGTGAAGGTAGTCCGTCAGTTCCTCGATGGAGAGGGTACGGTGCGGCATGACGCCCGGAGCATAGGCATGCCGCGGAGAAAGGAAAACCCGCAGTGGAGGCCGGGGCGGAACAAAATCCTGGCGCATTTTCGCCAGTAGATTCGCGTATCCGGGTGCCGGGTGCGGGGTTCCGGGAACAGTCAACGGGCGGACGGTCGGAGTTTCCGGTGGGCAGGAACCGCATTTCCCCCCGCGGGGCAAAATGCGGCGGGGGATTTGACGTGCCGGAGGACGACGTCAGACTGCGCGCTTTCCTATGCACCGCCTCGTCCGCGCGCTCTGGCCTGTGGCCCTCTGGATGGGCGTCGTTTTCACCCTGTCGACCGACCTCGGATCGGCGACGCACACGAGCCGGATTCTCACGCCCGTGCTGCGGTGGCTGCATCCTTCGATCTCGGCCGGCGGGATTGAGCTGGCCCACCTGCTGGTGCGCAAAACGGCGCACACGTTCGAGTATGCGGTGATGGCGCTGCTCTTGATTCGCGCCCTGCGCATTACCTGGGCGGTCCCGCGGGAGCGCTGGTCGTGGCCCATGGCGGGCTGGGCGCTAGCCGGCGCCGCGGGCTATGCGATGACCGACGAGCTACACCAGTATTTCGTGGGCTCGCGCGGGGCGTCCCCCTACGACGTGATGATCGACACCGGCGGCGCCATGCTGGGACTGCTGCTGGCCTACACCTGGACTTGGTGGCGGAGTCGTCGCGGACCGCCGCCAATGCTCGCAGGAGACCCGGTGCAGGACATTTCCGGCTGAACCGGCGGACGCCGCGGCCTCAGCTGACGTACTTCTGCACGATCGGGATCCGGCGGCCGACACCGAACGCGAGCGGGGTGATCTTCAGGCCGGGGGCGGCCTGCTTCCGCTTGTACTCGTTGAGGTCGACCTTGCGGACGACGTCGTTGACGACGGCTTCGGCAAAACCCTGTTCGACCAGGTCGCGGCGGGAGAGCCCCTGTTCAACGTAACCTTTGAGAATGGCGTCAAGGACGTCGTACGGCGGAAGGGAATCCTGGTCGATCTGGCCCGGCCGCAGCTCGGCACTGGGCGGCTTGGCGATGGTGTTCTGCGGGATGATTTCGCGCTCGCGATTCAGCCACCGGGAGAGGGCATACACCTGGGTCTTGAAGACATCACTGATCACGGCGAGACCACCGGCCATGTCACCGTACAGCGTGCAGTAACCCACGGCCATCTCGCTCTTGTTGCCCGTGGTGAGAAGCAGGGCGCCGAACTTGTTGGAAAGGGCCATCATCAGGACGCCACGGATGCGGGCCTGGATGTTCTCCTCAGTGACGTCGCGCGGGAGCGTCTTGAAGAGCGAAAAAAGCGACTTCTCGCATTCGGCGACCGGGCCGGCGATGTGCATCGTTTCGAAGCGGATGCCGAGATTGGCGGCGAGGATGCGGGCATCGTCGCGCGAGTGCTGGGATGAAATCGAGGACGGGAGCGACACGCCAATCACGTTCTCCTTGCCCAGCGCCTCGGTGGCGATGGCGGCGACCAGGGCGGAATCGATGCCCCCAGAGAGGGCGATCAAGGCGCGTTTGAAGCCGCTCTTGTGGGCATAGTCACGCACGCCGAGCACCAAGGCGTCGAAGATGTCGGCCTGCTCATCCTGGGCGTAGCTCGCCGACGTCACGGCCGGAGCAGCGGCGGCAGCACCGCCGACGTCGACAACGCGCAGGTCCTCCCGGAACGCGTGGAGGCCGGCGAGGAGGCGGCCCTCGGCGTCGCAGGCGAGGCTGCGGCCGTCGAAGACGAGCTCATCGTTGCCGCCAATGGCATTCACATAAGCGACAGGGCACCCCAGCACGCGGGCGGCATCGGCCACGAGCGTGTGCCGGACGTCCTCCTTGGTGGCGTACCAAGGGGAGGCCGAAAGGTTGATCATGAGATCGCAGCGCTTTGCCGCGAGGTGCTCGAGCGGCATCATGCCGTTGTAGAGCCGGCGCGTGCTGATGGTTGGATGGGTCCAGATATCCTCGCAGATGGTGATGCCGAGGCGCTTGCCCTGGAACTCGATGACCTGGGGCTCCGGGGCGGGTTCGAAGTAGCGGTCCTCGTCGAACACGTCGTACGTGGGGAGGAGGCACTTGTGCGTGACCGCGACGACGCGGCCAAGGTGGCAGAAAGCAGCGGAGTTGAGAAAAGGGCGGCCCTTGCCGGTGGGGTTGGGCTCAACCGTGCCGAGGAGCGCCGGGACGGCCCCGACCTGGGCGGCGATCTGGCTCAACGACTCTGCCACATCGGCCACGAAGCGGCGTTTGAACAGCAGGTCGCGCGGCGGGTAACCGCAAACCACAAGTTCCGGAAATACCACGAGTTCGGCGCCCTGGTTCACGAGTGCCGTGTAGGCGTCGAGAATCCGGCGGCGATTGCCGGGAAGGTCACCAACGATGGTGTTGATCTGGGCGAGGCCGAGACGCATGGGAGGTGCGAAGGTGGACACGTTTGCGGAATCTGACAACTCGCAAGCCCGGCGGCCCGGAGTGGCGGAATGGACGTGGGGCTTGCGCTCACTGGGCGCCGCCCGAATCATGTACCTTTCCGCCGTTTTGCGCGTCCGGGTAAGGGAGGTTCTGTGACGCGCCGCCTCCTGCAACTTGAATACACGTAGCCAAAATCATTCGTCGCCCGCCGGGGCCCAACGTCCGGAAGCGCGTCCGCCGCTGATCCTGGCGTCGGCATCGCCGCGACGGCGTGAGCTGCTCGGCGAGCTGGGCGTGCCCTTTGAGGTCGTCGTGGCGCAGGTGACCGAACACGAGGAGTCCTCGACCGATCCGCGTGTGATGGTGGCGCACAACGCCGCGCTCAAGGCGGACTGGGTGGCGATGCGCCGGCCTGACGCGATCGTGCTCGGGGCCGACACGACGGTTTACATCGACGGGGCGGCGCTGAACAAACCCCGCGACTTGGACGAGGCGCGAACGATGCTGCGGCGGCTGAGCGGCCGGACGCATACGGTGTTCACCGGCCTGGCCATCCGTCATTCGGCAACTGGACTGCGCATCGACGAGGGTGTGGCGAGCGAAGTGACGTTCAAGGTGCTCGATGACGCCGCGATTGAGGCGTATCTGGCGCGGGTGCACGTGCTGGACAAGGCGGGCGCATACGCGATCCAAGAATACGGCGAGCTGATTGTCGCAAGTCACTCAGGATCTTGGACGAACATCGTCGGCCTGCCGCTGGAAACAACGAAACAAATTTTGACGCAGTGCGGTCTGCTCGGCATGACTCAGCCGGTTACGTCCCGTCGCGCATGAGCGAAGCCACCGCCAACACGTTCCTCCCGAATTACCTGCGGCGGTTCTGCGCGCGCGTTTGGGATCCGGAGGCGCGTTCGACGACTATCGGCGTGGTCGGAGCGATCCTCGTGCACCTGTTCCTGTTCTGGGTGGGGCCGCGCCTCCTGCGGTTCGAACATGTCGGTGGGGTGCTGCATCACCGGCCCGTGGAGCGGCAATTCAACATCGAGATGGAGCCCGAAACCTTCGAGGCGCCGAAGGCCCAGCAGAAGAGCCTCCCGCAGCAGTTCGTCGAAACGAACCCGGATGCGCCGGAGAACATTCCGGACCAGACCAACAATTTCGGCGCACAGAACCAGCAGGTGGCCCAGGAGAAGCCGACGCCGAACGGCAAGAGCGAGCGGCCGGCCATGGAGGGCAAGAAGGACTTCGACTCCACGCAGATCGTGAGCGGCCAACTCCGGAAGCCGACCGAGCAGGCGCAGCCACTGCCGATGCCCGAAGTGCCGCCGGTGCCCGCCAGCGCAGCGCAGCCGCGCGCGGAACAGAACCCGTTGCCTGGGTTTGAAAAGCTCCTGGGCAATGCCCCGGATGCGTACGGAACGACCAAGGCGCCGGATGCTGACCGCCCGCGTGACGTGCCCGAGCGCGTCGAGGGCGAGAAGGACGCGCCGATCGTCGATGGCGCCATGGGCATGCGGCCGGCGATCGACCCCCGGCGCCCGCGTCCGCGTCCCACGATCGTCACGCAGCAGCAGGTACGGCCGGCGATTCTCGCCGAAAACAAGATCGGCACGGCCAACGTCGGCATCACGGCGATCAACGCGAAGTTCTCCAACTATGGCGCATATTTGCAGCGGCTCGTCGAGGCGGTGCAGATCTCGTGGGATGATCTGCTCTCGGCCGGGAAGACCTATCCGCCCCCTGGCACGTATGTGGTGGTGCGTTTTGCCCTGAACTCGAAGGGTGGCATCTCGCGGATTGTCGAGGTGGACAATCACTCGAGCGATCTCGGCAGCCGCGCGTGTGTCAGCGCGATCACGAATCGCGCGCCATACGGTGAATGGACCGAGGACATGATCGCCGTGCTGGGCGAGGAGTCCGAGCTCGTGTTCACCTTCTATTACCAGTGAACCCGGGCGAACGCTTCTGGGCCGGACTGCCATTCGGCCGTGGCGTGACGATTCTCACGCGTGACGAAAACGGCTTGGTGGCGCTCGAGAAACCCGCCGGGGTGCTGTCGCATCCCAACGAGCCCGCGGACCAGCCGCGCTCGCTGCTGAACGCGCGGTATGCCATGGACGGCGAGTTCTTCGAGTGGACGCCCGCGACCGGCGTCGAGCCCGGGCAAACCGCGGTCGGCCCGCAGCGGTTGTGGCTGCTCAACCGGCTCGATTCGGCGACTTCGGGCGTGATCCTGGCAGCGACAAGCGCCGAGCTGGCGACGGAGATCCGCGCGGGATTCAAGCGCAAGCAGGTGCGCAAGGTTTACCAGGCGCTGGTGTTCGGCCACCCCCGACAGCCGCTGGAGTTGTGGCGCGACCGACTCGCGGTCGCGAAACACGGAGGGATGATTCGTTCGGCGGCGGGCGCGGGAAACATCCCTGCGGAGTGCCGCATGACGCTGGTGCGAATCGGCCGCGGGGAACCGCGGGTGGCGTTGCTGAAACTGGAGCCACGAACCGGGCGCAGTCATCAGCTGCGCGTCCAGTGCGCCAAGCGCGGGCTGCCGATCATCGGCGACCAGACCTACGGAGACTTCGCCCGGAACCGGGAGTTCGCGAAGCTCGTGGGCACGAAGCGGCTTTTTCTGCACTCACTCGAAACGGCGTTTGATTACGAGTGGCGGGGACGCCGCTACAGCTTTTCGGCCCACGCGCCGTTGCCGTCGGAGTTCCTGCAGCGGCTCTGACGCGCCTGGCCAACCGCCGGCGCAGGTGGGCAGGCGTGGCCACGCTCCCTGTCATCGCCGTTTTCCTGCTTTTCGCCGCCGGTTGATTCGGTTCAATGACCGGTTCGCCATGATCATTCCCAAGTCGCATCAGCTCACTCCGAACCAGATGGCCGAAGTCACGAAGATCGTGACGGAGTTCGGATGCAGCATCCACCCGATCGTCGGCGCGATGCGGACCATTTACGCTATCCTCGGCGACGAACGTGACGAGTTGATGATCAATCGGTTGGAAGGCCTGCCCTACGTGGAGCGGATCGACCGGATCCAATCGCCGTTCAAGCTGATGGACCGGCGCTCCGACCTTTCCACCCACCGGATCACGATCGGTGGCGCCACGCTGGGCGACGAGTTGTTCGTGATCGCCGGCGCGTGCACGATCGACCCGAAGAACCCGAACCTCTTCTACGAGACGGCGGCGGCGGTGAAAGAGGCGGGAGCTAATATGCTGCGGGGCGGAGTCTGGAAGCCGCGCACGAACCCCTATGCGTTCCAGGGTGATGCGCGCTCGATGGACATCCTGATGGAGGCCTCGCGGCGCACCGGGCTCCCGGCCGACACCGAGGTGATGGAAGAGGCGCAGATCAAGGTCGCGCTTGATGCGGGGGTGACCTGCCTGCAGGTCGGCGCGCGCAACGCGCTCAACTATTCGCTGCTGCGTGCGATCGGACGTGAAATTGCGGAGCGGCGGGACGTCGTGGTGTTGTTGAAGCGCAGCATTCACATGGGCCCGCTCAACGAGTTCATCTCGGCCGCCGAGTACATCGCGTCCTTCGGCAATCCCAACATTCTGCTCTGCCCGCGCGGCACGACGCCAACGCTCGACGGCTACCGCAATCATCCCGACGAAAGCATCACGCCGCTGTTGAAGGAAAAGACCTGGGCGCCGGTGGTTGTCGATCCCTCGCACTCGGTGGGCAAGGCCTCGTACGTGCCGGCCTGCGCGATGGCGGCGGTGGCGTATGGCGCGGATGGTCTCTGCATCGAGACGCACGTCAGCCCGAGCGAAGGCATCGGCGATGATCCGAAGCAGTCGATCACTCCGGCGGTCCTGGCCGACACGATCACCCGCGCGCGACAGATCTGGGCGCTGCGGCACGACACGGCGGTGGCCTGAGGCCGCCGCGGAGTCAGTTCGTCGGCCGGGGCAGGGGGCACCTGCCTCGGCCGTGGCGCGGGATCACAGCTCCCGCAGCTTGACGCCCATCTGGAGAAACTTCTCGCGCATGACATTTGGGTCCTGCGCCTTCTCGAGCGCCTCGTCGGGCGTGACGAGTTCGCGGTTCACGAGGCTCATCAGGTGCGTATCCATCGTGATCATGCCGAGGTTCGCGCCCGTCTGAATGTCGGACGAGATGCGGAAGGTCTTGTTTTCGCGGATCAGTGAACCGATCGACGTCGTGTTCACCATGATCTCGTAGCCAGCGATGCGGCCGCCGCCGACCTTCTTGCAGAGGACCTGGGAGATGACGGCGACGAGCGAGGACGCCAGCTGCGTGCGGATCATGTCCTTCATGTTCGCCGGGAACGCATCGACGATGCGGTCGACGGTCTTGGCCGCGCTGTTGGTGTGCAGCGTGCCGAACACGAGGTGACCGGTCTCGGCCGCGCTGATGGCGGCCTCAATCGTCTCGAGGTCGCGCATTTCACCGACGAGGATCACGTCGGGATCCTGACGAAGCGCGCGGCGGATGGCTTCGGAAAAGCTGGGGACGTCGACGTGGACCTCGCGTTGGGTGACCACGCAGCGCTTGTGGTTATGGTAGTACTCGATCGGGTCCTCGATCGTGATGATGTGCCCGTCGCGGTTCTCGTTGATGTAGTTTACCATCGACGCGAGCGTCGTGGATTTGCCGGAACCGGTCGGGCCGGTGACGAGGATGAGGCCGCGCGGACGGTACAGCAGCTCGCGGATCTTATCCGGCAGGCCGATATCGCGCAGGCCGAACATCTTGAACGGAATCTGGCGCAGGACCATGCCGTAGTTGCCCTTCGACTTCAGCACGGAGACGCGGAAGCGGGCCTTGTCGCCGAAGGCGAAGCCGAAGTCGGCGCCACCGTTGAGCTTCACCTGCGAGACGTGGCCGTCAGGGGTGATGGACAACATCAGCTTCTCGGTGTCGGTCGGGCTGAGCGCCGGACCGTCGATCGGCATCATGCTACCGCTGATACGAAGGGTTGGCGGCTGGCCGACCTGGAGGTGCAGGTCGGAACCGCCCTGGTCGACCATGAGGTCGAGCAGGTCATTCATTTCATAGCTCATGGGGCGGGACTCCTTCCGGATTACTTCGGCGCGAGGCTGAGAAGGAATTCGGCGTTGGACTTCGTTTTCTTAAGCCGCGTGATGAGCATTTCCATCGACTCGATCGGGCCGAGGCCCTGCATGGCGCGGCGCAGAGCGTAAATGCGCTGGAGCTCGTCGGGGTGGTAAATGAGCTCCTCTTTGCGGGTGCCGGAGCGATCGATGTTGATCGCGGGGAAGATCCGGCGCTCGACGAGGCCGCGGTCGAGGTGGAGCTCGCTGTTACCCGTGCCCTTGAATTCCTCGAAGATGATCTCGTCCATGCGGCTGCCGGTGTCGATCAGCGCGCTGGCGATGATCGTGAGGCTGCCGCCGCCCTCGATGTTGCGGGCGGAACCGAAGAAGCGCTTGGGCTTCTGCAGGGCGTTGGACTCGAGGCCGCCGGACATCGTCTTGCCCTGGTTGCCGGCGAGGGCGTTGTAGGCGCGGGCAAGGCGGGTGATGGAGTCGAGGAGGATGACGACGTGCTCGCCCTGCTCGATGCGCCGGCGCGCAATCTCGATGACCATCTCGGCGCAGTGCACGTGGCTCTCGGGCGTCTCGTCGAAGGTGGAGGAGACAACCTCGCCCTTGGTGTGGCGCCGGAAATCGGTGACCTCCTCGGGGCGCTCGTCGATCAGGAGGAGGATCAGCTTAACCTCGGGGCTGTTGGCCGAGATCGAGTTGGCGATGTTCTGCAGGAGGATGGTCTTGCCCGTGCGCGGTGGGGCGACGATGAGCCCGCGCTGGCCGAAGCCGATGGGCGTTAGGATGTCGACCGCACGCATGGACATGTCCTTGGGGTGCACCGTCGGCTCCTCGAGGAGGATGCGCTTGAGCGGGTAGTAGGGGACCAGTTCCTCGAAAGGCGCGACCTTGGAGATGTCGTCGGGCTTGCCGCCCATGACGCTGTCGATGCGGACGACCGACGGGCAGCGTTCGCCCTCACCGGGGGCCTGCAGCGTGACCTCGACGCGATGACCGCGCTTGAGGCCGTAGCGGCGGACGAGGCTGTCGGGCAGGTACGCGTCCTCGGGATACAGCCGGTAATTGACGTGGTCGTGGACCAGGAAGGAGCCGCGGTCGTTCTGGTCGATGTAGCCGAGGTCGCGCAGCGGACGTTTCTGCTCGGCGACGAACTTAAAGACGTCGTTGAGCAGTTGGCGGCGATTGGGCACGCCCTCGAACTTGACGCCGGTCTCGCGGGCAAACGCGGTGAGGTCGGCGAGGTTCTTGGCGTAGATCTGATTCAGCCAGAGTGGCTCGCCGGCGCCGGAGGAAACCTCGGCGGCGAGGGTATCCAGCGCGGCCAGATCGTTGAAACGGGCGGGATTGGGCAGATCGCCGATAACGGGGGCGGCGCTGGGCGGAGGGAGCTGCGGCGGGAACTGCTCGCGATTGCCGCCACCACCGCCACCGGGCTGCCACTGGCCGCCATGCCGGCCACGCTTGCGCTTGCCGTGCTTCCAGAAGCCGCGGTCGCCCTGTTGGCCCTGTTGCCCTTGTTGGCCCTGCTGGTCGCCGCGAAAGCCTCGATCGTGATGGTGATGTCCACCGCCGTGGCCGGAAGGCTGGGGCCGGTTCTCCGGCGAAGGCGCCGCGGGCTGGGCCGGGCGCTGCTCGCTGGGAGCAGCGATTGTCGGCTCCGAGGGACGATCAAAGGAGGCCGGCGCCGGGGCAGCCGACGGGGCAGGGGCCTCGGCGCGCGGTTCGGGCGTGAAGCTTGGGGCCGGGGAGGGAGAGGAAGGGGCGGCGGGAGCGGATTCGGTGGGGCGTTCGCGCGGCTCTGGGCGTTGGGCTTGCTCGGCGTGGGCACGTGGCTCGGGGGCCAGGGCCGGCTGCGCCTCGCTCATCGGGAGTTCCGACTGTTCGGGCGCGCGGCTGCTGCTCTTCCGGACCTTTTCGGTCTTCTCTGCGCGAGGCTTGCGCGCTCGCACCGTGCGCGGACGGCGCGTCTTCTTGGGCTCAGCGTCAGAGCGGGACGATTTTGAATCTTCAGATTTCGGAGGAAGGGCCATGTCGGGATGTCGGGAGGGGAGGAAACGCAGGCACCAAGGCGTCAGTGGAAAGCCAGTGCCGAAGTTTCAAGCGGCCGCGAGTGCGAGGGCCAAGCGATCGATCTCGGCTTGGAGGAACTCGGTCGAGCCCTCGTTCCACAAGACGATATCGGAATACTCGATCTTTTGCGCCAGTGGCAGTTGCTTGGAAATTCTCTGCCCGGCGAGCGCCCGCGGAACCCCGCGTTGCTCCAGTCGGACAAGTTGCTGGGCTGGAGAACAGGCCACGCACACGGTGAAATCAAACCAATTCTCCAGGCGCTTTTCGAAGAGCAGCGGCACCTCTACGATCCAGCGGGCGTCGGGGGCCTCGGCAAAAGCGGCACGCCACAACGCAAATACCGCAGGGTGAGTAAGTTCCTCCAACCAGCGCAGCTCGGCCTCACGCTCGAAGACGCACCGCGCGAGCGCGAGACGGTCGACCTCTCCACTAGGCGTAAGTACTTGATCTCCAAAGCGCGCGCGCAACGCGGCAATCACAGCCGGATCGCGCAGCACGTGGTTGCGAACCAGCTCGTCCGAATCGAGCCGTCGAAACCCGCGCTGCTCGAGCAGCCGAGCTACAGTGGATTTACCACATCCCATTCCGCCGGTGATACCCGCGATCATCGTGCCATTGGTTGAAGAGGGCAGCTTTGGGCTTGCCGGTGGATTCCGCAAATTCTTAATCAGCATCAGTTCCGCGAGCCGATTCTGGCTCGAGGAGCGATTCCTCCAGCGCCGGCCATGCCCACTTCGGTTGATACCAAGAACGCCTCCGCTGTGAGCCGCGCCGTGGAGGCAGCCTTCGCGAAAATGTACTCCGGGGCGGGTTTGACGCTGGTGCCCGCGGTGTTCCGAGAGGTCGAACGCCTCTTTGCGGGGGGCCACCCCGATTTCCGCGCCATTGATCTTCGCTACCACGACCTCGAACACACGCTGCAGGCGACGCTCTGCGTAGTCGATATCCTGGCCGGCCGCCATAGGGCGGCCGTTCAGCCCCCGATCAGCGCGCGGCAATTCGAGCTGGCGGTGGTGGCGGTGCTTCTGCACGACGCCGGCTACGTGAAGCAGCGTTCGGACGCGGCCGGCACCGGAGCAAAATACACCTACTGCCATGTGCTCCGCAGCGCGGCGTTCGCGGCTTCGTACCTGCCCACGCTCGGCGTGGATGACCTGGAGCTCGAAGGCGTGCTCAACGCGATCAACTGCACCGGCCCCGCGGGGCAGGTGAGCCGCTTGTGCTTTGCCAATCCGCTCGAACGATTCATCGGCTGCGCGGTCGCCACCGGCGATTACCTCGGGCAGATGGCGGCACCGGACTATCCCGACGAATTGGAGATCCTGTTTCACGAGTTTGAGGAGTCGGATAACTTCGTGCGTGTGCCCCCGGAGCGGCGCGTCTTTCAGTCCGCGGCGGATCTCGCGGAGAAAACGCCGACGTTCTGGCGGGACGTGGTGCGCCCCAAACTCGAGAGCGAGTTCGATGCCGTGTACCGCTTCTTGGCGCAACCCTACCCAGACGGCCCCAATCGCTACCTCATCGCCATCGAGCGAAATCTGGCGGTGATTCGCCAGCGATCGCTAAGACCGGATAATTAGTCCTCGCCAATTCGGATTTACCTTTGGCTTTGACTTCGCCGGGCGCGCGCGTCGAGATGCCGCGCATGCTCGCCACCATCGCCTCGGCCGCCCTGCAGGGCATCGATGCCGAGCCCGTCGACGTGGAACTGAACGCCGCGGAGTCCGGAGAACCCCGCACCATCGTGGTCGGCCTGCCCGACACCGCGGTGAAGGAATCGGGCGACCGGGTATTTTCGGCGCTGGTGAACAGCGGCTTCCGGCTGCCGGGGCTGCGCACGACGATCAACCTGGCGCCGGCGCACGTGCGGAAAGAAGGGCCGTTCTACGATCTGCCCATCGCGCTGGCTTTCCTGTGCGCGACCGGCCAGCTGCAGGCGCCGCACGTCGGCGACTTTCTGATCGCGGGCGAACTCAGTCTCTCCGGCGCCGTTCGCCCCGTGCGCGGCGCCCTGGCGATCGCGCGTCTGGCCCGGTCTCTGGGCAAACGCGGCCTGGTCCTGCCTGGATTGTCCGCCGAGGAGGCCGCGCTGGTGGATGGAATCGCCGTGTACCGCGTCGAGTCACTCGACGGCGCGGTGCGTTTTCTTAGCGGCGAGCGGCCGCTCGAGCCCCTCGCGCCGACCCGCCGCGTCGCGCGCTCTGCGGCCGACGTGGCGCGGAGCAGCGTCGACTTCTCCGAGATCAAGGGCCAGCGCGCGGTGCGCCGGGCCATCGAGGTGGCCGTCGCGGGTTCGCACAATATCCTCATGATCGGGCCGCCCGGGTCTGGAAAATCGATGATCGCCAAGCGCATTCCGACGGTGATGCCCGCGCCGACGCTCGACGAATATCTCGAGATCCTGAGCATCCACTCGGCTGCCGGCCGCACGCTGACGGGAGAACTAGCCCCGGACGTCAGGCCATTCCGTTCGCCGCACCATACGGTCTCCGATGTCGCGCTGCTGGGAGGCGGCACCATCCCGGGGCCCGGCGAGATCTCGCTCGCGCACAACGGCGTGCTCTTCCTTGACGAGTTGCCCGAGTTCAAGCGCTCGGCCCTGGAGGTTCTGCGTCAGCCCCTGGAAGACGGGGACGTGACGATATCCCGCAGCGCCGGCAAGGTGACGCTGCCCTGTGCTTTCATGCTCGTGGCGGCGATGAATCCGTGCCCCTGCGGCCACCTCGGGAGCCAGCAGCACGAGTGCCGGTGTTCGCCGGGGCAGATCCAAAAGTACCGCAACCGGATCAGTGGGCCGCTGCTGGACCGGATCGACATCCACGTCGAGGCGCCCGCTCTCTCGCTCACCGAACTCCGCAGCACGGAACTCGGCGAGCCCTCGGCGGCAATGCGCGAACGCGTGCACAGCGCGCGCCGCCGCCAGCACGAACGTTTCGGCGGGTCGCGCATCACGGCGAACGCGCGCATGTCCCAGGCCCAGATCCGCAAACACTGCGCGATCGATGCCCGGCTCGGCGATCTGCTGCAGCATGCGATGGAGCAACTGCGGCTCTCCGCGCGCGCGTACGACCGGATTCTCAAGGTCGCCCGGACGATCGCCGACCTCGCCGGCGCCGAGCGCATCGATGCGCCACACCTCCTGGAGGCGATCCAGTACCGCAGCCTCGACCGCAACCTCTTCTATTCCCCATGAAACGTCTCACTGCCTTCGTTCTTACCCTCACACTCCTCCTCGCCGCCGGCTGCGCCCGGCGCGATCCGCTGCTCTGCGCCCGCTACACCGACCTCTCGCCCACACAGTATCGCTTTGAACAGGGCGTGTTCGATGCCGGCAAATTCGTGCCGAACGTCGTCTATGCGTTCAATTACAGCTCTGGCACGGCGACGCGGGACCAGGTTTCGCCGGTCTCCGGCAAACTCGTGCAGCCCACGATGCTCGCGCTGGCCGGGGACACTGCCGGAGTCCGCCGTTCTGCCGAAACCTACACGATCGGCGCCCAGGTTTACGTGGTCATCGATCCGAAGTAGCCTGGCGACCGGACTGGTCAGGAACCGAAATCGAAGTTCATCGTGACACCGCCGTCCGGCTCCGGCGTCAGCCGCAGCCGACGCAAGACGCGGGCGTCGTCGAGTGCCTCAACGTAGCGCTTCAACCGCCGCGGATCGGCCGGAGCCTCGCCGCCATGCTCCATCGCGTACTCCAGTTGCGCCAGCACGGGCCGGAGGGCATCGGCGATCGTGCTTGAGGCCGGGAGGAGTGCCCGGATGTCGGCCATCGATCGCGGCGCCCGGCCGGCGTTGGCTGCGATGTATTGCTGAACTGCGGCTCGGACCTGCGGGCCAATTTCCTCGAACTGCTTCTCCGAGAACAGTCCCTCCAGCATCGGCATGAGTCGCTGGGCGGAGCCAAGGACCTGCTGCTGCTGAGCTTCAAGCAGGCCGTGCAACCGGTCAGTTCCCAGCCCACCGAAGAGCGCATAGGCATCATCCGAAGTGTCGGGCCGCAGTTTCGCGTTCGCACTCCAGCCACCCGGCGTGAGCCTGATGGAAATGGCGCCGAAGGTTCCCTCGATGGCTTGGTGCGGCACGGCGCCCTCCTGGGCGGCGTTCGTCAGCCGGTACGAAGCCAGCATCTCCGCCGTGACATTGCCAGGCAGCAGTGGGATCAGCTCCCGCATGTCGGTCGGCCACGTATTGCCGGGAGTCGCAACGTAGCGTGCCAACGCATCCTGGATCTTCTCGGCAACGCGCAGCCGCGCGAGGTAGCGCAGCGCGGCGAGCACCCGGCCCATGTCGGCAGGCGAGGTTTCGGCCGCGCGGACCGCCGCCTCGACCCAGTCTTTGAGCTGGAGGTGCGCGAGCTCCGGCACCTGCATTCCCGGAGTCCGCGCCATTGCGTCCTGCAGGCCCTTGATCCGCGCGCGCCAGATCTTCGCTGGCGCGGGGCCATAGCGCTCGTCGATGGCCATCTGTGCCGCGACGACGTCCCATCTGTCTTCGGCTGCACGTTCCGCCGCCTGCTGCCCGGCGACGCGCGTCGTCGCGACCGCCACCGCGCGCCGCAACGTCGCCACCCGCGCCTCCGTTCGGGCGATCTCCCGTGACTGCATCGCGGTCACGCGCCAGTCGATCACCGCTCCGACCAGGGCGGACGCCAGCAGCAAACCAATCCAACGACGACGAATCATGGCGATCAGTGGTTGGTGAGCAGCTTGCCGAGAGTCTCAGCAGCGAAGTCGCTGGCGGGCTTCTTCAAGAACGCCTCCTGGGCGCGCGGCGAGAGCGGTTGGGTGAAGAATGGCAGCAAATCCGCCGGCGACTGGGGCAGCCGGTCGGCATGTGCCGCGGCGAACGCTTCCACGGCCCGACGGAAATCCGCCTTCGGCACGTCCGTCGCCTCCAGCATCTCAAATCCGAGGCGGCCAATCCCGAGCTGGGTGCCATACGCTTCATCGACGACGGTATGCTCGAGGATCAGCCGCTCGTCCGGGTCGAATTGGTGCACGTTGCCCTGCGCCCCCATCACGTACCGCGCCAGAATGTCCGGGTCGAGGGTGGGCTGCAGGTAGGACGAAAGGGAGGAAATCGCCGCGGGCAGCAGGCCGTCGTGCTCATCGAGATAGGCTACGAGGGCGCCCTGCAATCGCCTCCCGGCAATCTGGCGGGCGGTGTTTCTCACCGTGCCCAGCAGAGTCCGCCGTTCCTGGTCGGTGTCGAATTTCGCATCGCGGGCCAGTTCGAACCAGTCGCGCTCCGTGAGGAGCCGAAATTCCGGGACCGACCATTGCGGCGACTCCGCCGCGAGTCGCTTGAGCTGGGTGACCCGCGCAAACCAGGCAGCGACCTCGGTATCCAGTTCGTTCGCCGGATCCTCCCGACGCCGCTGTTCCAGCCGGGCCTCGATATCGGCGGTTCGCTGCTCCGCGCTCTTGGCCTGGCGGCCGAGTTCCTGGAGGTGTTGTCCGAGGGCGCACTCCTCCCGCCTCAGGGCGTCGATCTGGGCGGCGTGTTGGCCGTGACGGTGAAGTTCGACGACCGTTCCGCCGATGATGGCGGCGCTGAGCGCCCCCACCGCGAGCTTCCGGCCCAGGGCGCCCGCCAGCCAGCCCGAGATCGAAGCCCCGACAACGGGCGGAGTGGCGGCGCCGATCGCCGCGGCCAGGCCCACGGGAGCGGTCTGCACGGCCCGGGCGGACATTTCGGCCGCGATGCCCGCCGCGGTGATGGTGACGCCGCGCGCCAGGAAGTAGCCGCGGAGCTTTTCGAGGGCCCGGCCGACCCGCTTCTGCGCGGCATCGTCGGAGAGTCCCATGGCGTTCCCGACCTCGCGCAGGCCGCGATTCTGAAAATAGCGCAACACGACCGCGGTGCGGTCCTTTTCCCCGAGGCTCGCGATGGCCGCGTCGAGCAGGGGTGCCACGTGCGACCAGTCGGTCCCCGGCTCGTTCATGGCAAGAATACCGGCCGCCCGCTGTTCGCGGACGACCCGGCGCGCCTCCTGCCGGATATGGTCGATTGCGCGCCGGCGGGTAACGACGTGCAGCCACGGCGCGAGCGGCTGGCCGGGGCGAATGCGTGCGGCGTGGCGCGCCAGGTCCAGGAACACCAGTTGGGCAACCTCCCGCGCCGCGTGTTCCGCTCCCACCTGACGCCGGGCGGCTGAGTACACGAGGTCGACATGGCGCCGCACCAGTTCGGCAAACGCGCCCTGGGAATGCACACGCAGGTAGGCTTGGAGCAGCTCATGGTCGGTGGCGGCGGAATTCATCGGCTCTTCACCTCGTTATCGTCGGCCGAGGCGAAATCCGACGAAATTCTCCGGATGCGAATGGAGTGGTAGGCCAGAGCGACCCTCGAGCCGTACGGACCGAGTGGTTCCGGGGCGCCATTCTGGCCGTAACCAATCCCCATCACCGATATTGTGACATTCGCGTTACGGAAACCGATGCAATAGCTTCATCGGTTTTGGCAAACGTTGCAGCGGTCCGTCCATGGCTGGGCCGGGGAAATTTCGCTAAGGTCGCGCCATGCAGCCCCCTCAACCTCACGAGCATCCGGTCTTGGCCCCACGCGTGGGCGTGATCGGGACCGGCGGCCGGGCCACCATCGTCTTGCGGATTCTGCGGGAGTTGGCGCCGGAGATCACGATCACCGCGCTGTGCGATCCGTTCCCGGACGCGTTGGACGCATTTCGCCAGGCCGTCGCGCCGGTTGCGGTGACCTGCGGCACCGTGGACGAGCTGTGTGCTCGCGAGGACGTCGACTGGGTGTTCGTGAGTTCCTGGAACTGCCAGCATGCCGAGCATACATGCGCCGCGTTCAAGGCCGGCAAACATGTCTTTTGTGAGAAGCCACTCGCGCTCTCGATCGACGAAGCGCTCGCGATGTACGACACATGGCAGGCCAGTGGCCGCCAGTTCGTGTACGGCCTGGTCCTCCGCCACTCGCCCCTATACCAGAAGGCGCACACCCTGCTCGCCGAGGGTCACATCGGGAAACTGTTGTCGTTCGAGTTCAATGAGACGCTAGTCTTCAACCACGGCGGGTACATCCACGGAAACTGGCGTCGGCATCGGCGGTTCGCCGGGACGCACCTCATGGAGAAGTGCTGTCACGACCTCGATCTCGCGCTGTGGCTGACCAACGATCTCCCCGCCCGCGTGGCGAGCTTCGGCGGCTGCTCCTTCTTCCGCCCCGAGTTTGCCGGCGAGATCGACCGGATCGGCCCATCCCCGACGGGCCAGACCGCGTTCCGAACCATTCCCGACGCGCAGGGTATCAATCCCTTCAACTCCGACAAAACGATCGTCGACCACCAGGTCGCCATCCTCGAGTTCACACGCGGCGTGCGGGCGACCTTCCATACCCAGTGCGTCTCGGCGCTGCCGGAGCGCCGTTTCTACCTCCAGGGTTCAGAGGGCACGATGCGGCTCGATGCGTACAGCGGGCGGATCGAGTTGCGCCGCCTGGGCTGGAACGAGCCCGTGCGAGATTTTTCCCCGGCCCCCGGTGACTCTCATGCCGGCGGTGACCGGCCGATGACTTTGGAACTGGTCCAAATTATGCGGGGTGAACGCCGCCCGAGCGTCGGTTTCACCGAGGGGATCCGCGCCGTGGCGGCCGCACTCGCCGTCGACGCGGCGCTCGACACCGGCGCAGTAGTGGACGTCGCCCCGTACTGGTCTGCCGTCGCCCGCGCATTACCCGCAGTTCCACCCGCCTAGCTCACCTCGGCCTCTTCGTCAGCCTAGGCTTTACCACCGGACAATCCATCCGACCGCGCCCATGAAGACCATCCAGCTGTTGCCCTCATCCCTCTGCGTCACCCTCGCGGTGCTCGCCTGCGTCATATTCACCGCCCACGCCCACTGCCAGACTCCTGCTACCGGCATTGTTTCCGGGCGAGTCGAGCAGGCCTCCGCCCGGCTTTCGCTGGAACGGGCCCGCATCACCGTGGTGGGGACAAATCAGGAGGTTTTCACCGATGCCTTCGGTGAGTATCGGCTCACCGCGGTTCCGGCCGGAACTGCCACGCTGCAGGCGTTCTACACCGGGCACGTGGCGCAGACGAAGACCGTGCAGGTTACCGCCGGCGCGTCCACCGCGTGTGACTTCACGCTGGCGCGGCTGGATGCGCTGCCGACCGCGGGGGAGACGATCGTGCAGATCGAGCAGATGATCGTCGCCTCCGCCCGCGACACCAACGCCGACTCCATTGCCATCAACGAGCAGCGGTTCGCCCCGAACTCGAAGGCGGTGATCTCCACTGATGCCCTCGGGATCGTGGGAGAAAACAACATCGGCGAGTTCGTGAAGTTTCTGCCAGGCGTGGACGTGGTGAATGACCAGATGAACGCCATTGGCATCAGCCTGCGCGGCATGCCACAGGCCTACAGCGGCATATCGATTGATGGCGAAACGATGAACGTCGCCGGCAGCGCCGGGCCCAACCGGGCGACGTCGCTGCAGACGATCTCCCTCGTGAATGCGAGCCGCATCGAGATCACCAAGGTGCCCACCCCGGACATGCCGGCGTCCAGTCTGGGCGGCTCCTTGAATCTCGTGAGTCGGACCGCCTTTGAAGCCAGTCGGCCGGAACTGCGCTTCAAGGTCTTCGTGAACAAGAATTCTCACTACGGATCCTTTGGGAAGTCGCCGGCCGGCGGACGGGGCGACGATCAAAAAAAGGTCTACCATTCGCCGCTGGGTTTCGATTTTACCTACACTCTCCCGCTTTCGAAGAACTTCGGTTTCTCGATCAACGCGGTGAAGTTCGAGCAGTTTAACGTCGCGCAGCGGATCACGCGCACGTTCAGCACCACGACGTCCGCCAGCAACCCGCTCAAGGCGGGCCCCGCCAATCCATACCTGCTCACCGGCAGCTATGTCACGTTCCCGATCGCGGAACGGCGTTACAACCTCGGCATGCGGTTCGACTGGCGTCTCTCGCCCATCGACAAGCTCTCGCTCGTGCATTCAGGCAGCTACTTCATGCAGGACATCGAGGCTTTCACCTACACCGTGACGACCGGCACGAATCCGGTGGGGTGGGGCGCCGATTTCACGCATGGCCGCACCGGCTCGGGCCGGGTGACGGCCGCCAACCTCGCGCGCCACTACTGGGTGCGCAACAATGTGCTCCGCCTGAACTACAGCCATCTCGGTGCGACCTGGGACTTCGGTGCCGGCCTCGGCTACGGATTTTCCACCAAGATCTTCCGCGCGATATCGCATGGGCAGATGGAGACGGCCTCGACCGAGCTTGCGAACGTGACCGTCGATTTCGACGGCTACGACAGGTATCTCCCGGGCCGAATCACCGTGCGGAATGCCGCCGGCGCGGTGATCGATCCGTACGATTTCAGCAACTACACGTTCTTCGTGAACAGCCCCGGTGCCCAGACCCGCGATGCCAGCGCCACGATGAAGAGCGCGCGGGCCGACGCCACACGGAAGTTCTTTGGCGAGACCTACAAACTTTCGCTCAAGTTCGGCGCGGCGGTGAAAAAAGAGTACGCGGACTACCGGCAGAGTCAGCTTTACCTGCAGTACGTGGGGCCCGACGGGCGGGCCAACTCCGGCGACGAGGGCGTCGCGCGCGCTCCGATCAACCTGCAGAACGAAGCCATGATCGGCTTCGATGCGCCACGCGGGATGCAACTGACCCCATTCGCCAGCACGCGGCGCGCTTGGGAGATGTACGAGCAGCATCCGGGCGTCTATGCGTACCCGGTCGCAAACGAGCGGTCCGATATTCAGCTCGCGCTGACCAGCCCGTTCGAGGTCACCGAGCGGATCGACGCCGTCTACCTCATGGGGGACGTCTCGCTGCTCCAGAACCGGCTGCGCGTGGTGGGCGGTGTGCGCTATGAGCGCACCACGGACAACGGGCGCGGCGTGTTGCAGGACAACAACGCCAAGTACCAGCGAGACCCGGCGGGGAACCTGGTGTTGGACGCACAAAAGCGGCCCATCCTGATCACGACCGACACCCTCGAGCAGACCCGGCTCGTGTACCAGCGCCTGGCGGCACGTATGCACAAGACCTACGGCGCCGCGTATCCAAGTCTCAATGCCTCCTACTACGTTACTCCTGATACCGTGGCTCGCCTGGGCGTCGCTCGTACCCTCGGCCGGCCCGACTATACCAACCTGGTGGGCGCCGCGAACGTAACGCAGCTGGACTTCGATCCCGAGAGTGGATCCACCGGTTCGACGCTCGGCACCATCACGGCGAAAAATCCCGGCCTGAAGCCGTGGACGGCGGACAGCCTGGACCTGCAATTGGAACATTACACGAAGGGGGGCGGCCAGGTGTCGGTCGGCTTCTTCCGAAAACAGCTCACAAATTTCTTCGCGAACCAGAAGTTCCTGGCGACGGCAGACTATCTGGAGTCGATCAGCCTGAGCACCGATTACATCGGCTACGAAGTGACGGCGCCCCTGAATCTCACAGATCCGGTGCATGTCACGGGCTGGGAGTTCAATGTGAACCAGCCGTTCTCCGCGTTCCTGCCATTCGACGCGGCACGCTATTTTCGTGGTTTTGCGAATGCGACCCTGTTGCGCACCAAGGGGCCGGATATGGCGGACCTGCGGGGCTTCTCGCCGAAGAACATCAACTGGGGGTTCACCTTCAACCGCCGGCCCATCACATTCGTGGCAAAATGGTATCTGGTGGGCCAGAAGCGCCTCGCCCCCACCACGGCGACCGCCCGCGGCGTCGAAGGCTGGAACTATCAACTGGAGCGGTTCCGGATGGACGCATCGCTCGAGTATCAGGTTTCCCGCCACTTCTCCCTCTACGTCAGCGGTCGAAACATCTTCAACGACCGTGATCAGACCGAGTCCTATGGTCCGGGTAACCCGGAATACGTGCGGTTTGCCACCGAGGGTGAATACGGCGTGACGTACCAGTTTGGCATCCAAGGGAAGTTCTGAACTTCTGTTCGTGCGGGCCGGCCGTGGCCCGCACGGCACCCAACCCCATCCGCTCATGCCCCTCCATCTCGGCGGTCTTTCTCGCCGCCAATTTTTGGTCCGATCGATGCTCGCTGGCGGCGGGGTGCTCCTCGGAGCCGGGCGCTGCTTGGGAGAACGCCTGGCGACCGATCTGGACGCCTGGGTCTTGTTCTCGGACCCGCATATTGCCCACGACCCAGGCCACACGGCCCGCGGCATCAACATGGCCGAGCGTCTCGCCACGGCGGTACGTGAGGCGCTCGGGCGTTCCACGGCAGCGGCGGGGGTCATCGTCAATGGTGATCTGGCATTCAATACCGGAGAAACGGGGGACTACGGCACCTTTGCGCGCCTGATCGAGCCGCTACGTGCGACGGGACTGCCGGTGCACCTCGCGCTCGGCAACCACGATCACCGGGAGCGGTTTTGGGCGGCGATGCGGGAGGCCAAGAGCGGCGAGACCGTCCAGGAGACCCGGCAGGTCGCCGTGATCCGCGCGCCCCGGGCGAACTGGTTCGTGCTCGATACGCTCGACCGGACGATGTCGACGCCGGGACGGTTCGGGCCGGAACAGCTCGCGTGGTTCGCCCAGGCGCTCGACGCGAACGCCGATCGCCCCGCGATCGTCGTTGCCCATCACAACCCTGCGCTGGGCACGCTGAAGAGTTCGCTGCTCGACTCCGAGGCATTCTTCGCGGTGATGCGACCGCGACGGCACGTGAAAGCCTTCATCTTCGGCCATACTCACCGCTGGGGCGTGGGGCAGGATGAAAGCGGGCTGCACCTGATCAACCTTCCGACTACGGCGTACGTCTTCGACCCCGCCGCGGCCACAGGGTGGGTGTCGGCGCAGCTCAGCGACGAGGGGCTGCGGCTGCACCTGCATTGCCTCAACCCGGCCCACGCCGAGCATAATCGGCAGCTGGAGTTGGCGTGGCGAACCTGAGCCGCTGGCCGCTTTGCGCGCATGAGTCACTCCCTCGTCACCCTCGATTGGATCATCCTCGGCGTCTACTTTGCGGCCTGCTTTGTCGTCGGCCTGTACTACACGCGGCGCGCGTCCCGCAACACCGACGAGTTCTTTGTCGGCGGCCGCAGCATGGCGTGGTGGTTGATCGGCACGTCCATGGTGGCGACCACGTTCTCCGCCGACACGCCCCTGGCGGTCACCGGCCTCGTGGCGAAGCATGGCATTGCGGGCAACTGGTTGTGGTGGTGCCTCGTGCCGGCCGGCACGCTCTCCACCTATTTCTTCGCCCCCTTGTGGCGACGCGCGGAAGTGCTCACGGATATCGAGCTGAACGAGCTGCGCTTTTCGGGACCTGAAGGCCGGGTGCTGCGCGGCTTTCGCGCCGTGTACTCCGGCGTGATTGCCAACAGCGTGACCATGGGGTGGGTGATTCTCGCGATGGCCAAGATCTTCGCCGCGACGTTCGGTTGGCCGCACGTTACCTCCCTCTTCGTGTGCTGCGGCGTGACCCTCATCTACACGATGATGTCGGGCTACCTTGGCGTGGTGGCGACCGACTTTTTCCAGTTCATCCTGGCAATGGCGGGTTCAATCATCCTGGCCATCTACGCGGTGGATGCGGTCGGTGGAATCGACGCGCTCACAGTGCAGCTCGACCGCATCTATGGGGCGGACAAACAGCTGCTCGACTTCATTCCTGACTCCGATTCCGCGTGGATGCCGCTCTCCCTGTTCCTCGTGCATGTCGGCGTGCAGTGGTGGGCCTCCGGCAGCGTGGTAGGATCGGGGTATTTGGCCCAGCGCATGGCGTCCTGCAAAAACGAGAAGGAATCCATCTACGCGACGCTTCTTTACACCGTGGCGCATTACACGCTGCGCAGCTGGCCCTGGATCCTGGTCGCCCTGGCCTCGATGGTGGTTTACCCGCATCTCGCGGATGCGGAGAGCGGCTATCCGCGGCTGATTTTCGACACCCTGCCGGCGGGGTTCCGTGGGCTGCTGGTGACGAGTTTCCTGGCTGCCTTCATGTCGACGCTGACCACGCACCTCAACTGGGGATCTTCATATCTGGTCAACGATCTGTACCGCCGCTTCATTCGGCGGGATGCGCCGATGCCGCATTATGTCTGCATGGCGCGGGCATTCACTGTGTTCCTCATGCTCACGGGGTCGCTCGCGAGCCTGCTGATGCAGGAAATCTCTGGGGTATGGAGATTCCTGATCGCGCTGGAGGGAGGAATCGGGCTGCTGTTTATCGCGAAGTGGTACTGGTGGCGGGTAAACCCCTGGAGCGAGATCAGCTGCATGCTGGCTTCGATCACCGCCTCGGTCGTGATCCGGTACACCACTGATTGGGGATTCGGTCGGAGCCTCGTGGTGAGCGTCGGCATTGCCACCGTGACGTGGATCGCCGTGACGTTCCTAACCAAGCCATCGCAGGAGAAGACGTTGCTCGCCTTCTATGCCAAGACGCGTCCGGGTTACCTGCTGTGGAAGCCGATCGCGGACAAGTTGGGAATCGGCCCGAAGGAGAGCGATTTTCGAGCACGCTTGGTGGCGTGGATGGCTAGCACGGCGATGATCTACCTCATGCTCTTCGGCGTGGGAAAACTGATCTTCGGCCACCAGGTCGTCGCCAGCCTCTGTCTGCTCGGTGCGATCGCGACGGGCGCCGTGGTTGTACTTTGCACTCGGCGCCTGCAGGACCGTTCGAGCGGGGCCGCGTGACGACCATGCGTCACTTCGTGGGCGGCGAGGGTGGGGCGCACGCGCGTGCGCTTTCCGACGTCCAGGGATCACCGGGAGTCCGCCTTGCGAAACTGGGACGGAGGCAAGCCGATCACATGTTTGAAGGCGCGGCTGAATGCGTAAATATCGTTAAAGCCAAGTCGCTCAGCGACCGCCTTCACCGGAATGCGCTCTTCCCGCAGAATCAGGGCGGCGGCGCGCACGCGGCTCTGCCGCAGATAACGCCCGAGGCTGATCCCGGCCTCGGCCCGAAAGCGCGCCCGCAGGTGACTCTCGCAGGTGCCGAGCCGGCGCGCCAACTCCACGACCCGCAACGGTCCGGGCGCCGACTGCCGCAACTGCCGTTGCACGGCATCCAGCAGTCGGACGGCAGCGGGAGGGGCTGGAGCCGCCGCGGGCACCGCAGACTCGGTGCTATAGATGCTCATCAGGAGGTCCATGAGGTGCGCGGCGAGGAGGGTGCCTCCGTGGCTCGGCCCTCGACGCCAGAGCGCCATGAGGCCCTCGAGCGAAGCCAGAGCGTCGTGCTCCAGCGTTCGCACGCGGCGCCAGCAAGTCGACTGGGCGGTGTGCGCCGGCCATTCAAATGTCACGAAGAGCCAGCGAATCGCCGGCGCCGCCAGCTTGGGATAGTCGTGCAGATGCAGCGGCGGGATCAGCAGGGCTTGGCCGGGGCGGAGTTCGCATATCTGGCGGTCAATCCGCACGGTCCCGCGGCCCGCGAGCGCGACCAGCAGAACCCATCGATGATGGAAGTCTGCGTCGGTGTGAGGCGAGAGATTGCCGGCGGCGCTCCGCAGAAAGACCAGAACATTGTCCGGCAACTCGCTCGGCCAACGACGGCGCCCATGGTAGTAGTTGCGCGGAATCTCCAGCGCCTCCGCCGCGGCGGTGATGAGTTGCATCAGCTCACGCTTGGTTGCCATCGGGGCGGCGAATCTTTCGCGTCCCGCCAGCGTGGTCAAGGGGCGTCGCCGGCTGTCACACGGTTGTCGCGCACCCAGCGGTCCGCCGCAATGTTCACGCCGGGCCGCGAGCAGCGGCCACTGGCCACCGTCCTGCACCCAAAAACACCCTGACCCTCTATGCGTTCCTTCTACCTTGTTCTGCTTTGCCTGGCTGCACTGGGCTCGGCGCGGGCCTTCGCCGCGCCGGCGACGATCCGCGTGCTCACCTACAACATCCATCACGGTGAAGGACTCGACCATGCCGTCGATCTGCCCCGTATCGCCGAGATCATCCGGACCACCGGCGCGGACGTAGTCGCGCTTCAGGAGGTAGACCGGGGCGTGCGGCGCACCGCCGGTCGCGACTTGTCGGCAGAGCTGGCGGCGTTGACCGGGATGAAGGTCGCCTTCGGTCCCAACCTTGCGTTCCAGGGGGGCGACTACGGCAACGCGGTGCTCAGCCGCTTTCCGATTCGCGCCCAGCGGAACACGCGTTTTGCGCATGCCAGTGCCGGCGAGCCCCGGGGCGTTCTGCAGGTGGAACTCGAGGTGCAGGGTCGGAGAGTCCTGTTTCTTTCCACGCACCTTGACGTGGCAGACAATGATGCCGAGCGCGTCCGAGCGGTTGCGGAGTTGCGCCGCATCGTCACGGCGGAGCCAGGGCTCCCTGTCGTCTTGGGTGGCGATTTCAATGACGTCCCAGCCAGTCGTACTCACGGGGCGCTAAGCACCTTTCTCAGCGACGTCTGGCCGCAAGTAGGGACCGGGCCCGGGTACACCTTCCCAACCTCGAAGCCGGTCCGGCGGATCGACTCCATCTGGATCACCGCGCCGACGCTTGGGGCCGTTTCTGCGCAAGTTGTCGCGGCTCCCGTCGCGTCGGATCACCTTCCGTTGCTGGCAGAGATTCGTTTCCGCTGAGGGGACATGGCGCACGCCGGAATGGCAACCGGCAGCAGGAACGACGAACGCCGACGCGCGCCAGGAGGGCGGGGGGGGGCGCCTCCACTCGTTTAGCCACTGAAGATCGGGGCACCTCATTCGGTCCCACCGCCGCCCAGAAATGCCAGTGGGCGTCGCACATTGGCAGCGCCGAGCCGTAATCCCCTGAACTCAGGTTGCCAAAGCGGAGGAGGCGTGATGGGGAGGACTGCCTTCAGGCGCTGTCCGCGGGCTCGAGCGGGTGGCGGGCGATGAGCCATTCCTCGACCGGCTGTCCGCCGAGCAGGTGCTCGCGCACGATCCGTTCGCAACGGTTCGGCGTCACGCCGGCGTACCAGGTGCCTTCGGGATAAACGACGAGAATGGGGCCGCCCCGGCACACGCGCAGGCACTCCGCCTTGGTGCGGAGCGCCGGGACGTTCAATTCCTTGATCAGGCGTTTCAGCGTA
Source organism: Opitutus sp. ER46 (assembly GCF_003054705.1). Classification (NCBI taxonomy): domain Bacteria; kingdom Pseudomonadati; phylum Verrucomicrobiota; class Opitutia; order Opitutales; family Opitutaceae; genus Opitutus; species Opitutus sp. ER46. Next base: position 203,929 of record NZ_QAYX01000022.1, on the reverse strand, counting down.
TCCCAAACCTGCTGGCTTTCTTCACGATGACAGCAATTCGGACCCAGGCAGAGGAAGGCATGGCGCTGCGCCTGGGGCACACCGGTCTTCGCGAGAATCGTGGCCAATGACTCTGGAGAGGTATCCATCTCGGTGCCGCAGCCTAGCGGTCCCACGCGCAACGCCAAGCGGTCAATCCGGTTGGCCTAGCCGCCGCGAGCTTCCCGCCGGTGCGCGCATGGAAACGTCGCTGACGCGCCAACGACCAGTGGGTCTGCTGCGGCAAGAGGTGTCGCCGGGCGAGCGGCGCTCAGCTTTCCATCGCGGCTTTGAGCAACTTGAACTGTTCCTGGACCCCCGCCGCCATGGCCGCGAGCTTGTTGCTCTCGCCCTGATTTGCCGCCCTTTCCAGAGCGAGCGCCTGGGCGCGCAGGGCCTCACCGCTTACGTTGCTGGCGGCACCGGCAATCCGGTGCGCCATCGCTGCCACCTTTTTCGCGTCACCCACCGCGACTGCCATCGTCAGTTGCGCGACCTCCGATGGCGTGTCCTCAAGGAAGGTCACCTGGATCGATTCCATCATCGCTCGATCGTTGAGCATGCGGGCCAGAAATGCGGCGCGATCGAAGATCGCCGCCGCACTCGCGCCGCGGCCTGGTGCGCCCGGGAGCGGCCGAATGCGGGCGGCCGCCGGCGCTTCGAGCGGGATCCGCGGTGCGGGCATCGCCGGCGCCGGCATGCGGGGTGCCGGGACCGTCGCGACGACCTCGGGGTGAATTGGGGGCGCCGCCTCGATTCGCGGGCTCGGCAGCCAGCGCGACAGCACCTGGGCGAGGGCCTGGGGTGTCACTGGCTTCGTGACGAAATCATTCATCCCGGCGGCGAGGCACTCCTCGCGGTCGCGGCCCATCGCGTGCGCGGTCATGGCGATGACCGGGATGGCGTGATTGAGAACGCGCGACTCCGACGCTCGGATACAGCGCGTGGCAGTGAGCCCGTCCATCACGGGCATCTGTACGTCCATCAACACCAGGTCGTACGGTACGGTCGCCAGGATATCGACGGCCTCGGCGCCATTGGCGACGGAGTCGGCGGTGAGCCCCATCTTCTTGAGGATGCCAGTACCGACGAGCTGGTTGGTGATGTTATCGTCTGCCAGCAGGATCCGGGCGTGCCGGCTGAACAGGGGGAACACCGGCGCTCGGGGCGATGCCGCGGTCGGGCGGACAATGGCCCGGCCGGCGAGGCAAGCGCCCAAGGCGTCGTGGAGCTCGGTGACGCGCACAGGCTTGGTCAGGGACGCATTGAACTTCACTTCCGCAATGCGCGAGGCGTCGGCGGGTGCGAGCAGCGACGGCATCAGTATGAGCAGAGTGTCACGCAAGTCGGGACTTGAGCGGATGACGTGGCCCACCGCGCAGCCGTCCATGCCCGGCATCTGCAGGTCGACGATTGCCACACGATAGGGGGCCTTGTCGGCGACGGCGGTGTGGAGTTCGCGCAAGGCAATCGGGCCATCCGCGGCCTCCTCGGCGCGCATGCCCCAAGCCGTGAGCTGATGGCGCAGAATCTCACGATTGGTGGCATTGTCGTCGACGATCAGCACGCGCGTGCCGGCCAGCGGTTCCGCGGGGGGCAGCGGAACCAGTGGGGCGGGTTGCACGCCAAAGCGCGCGGTGAACCAGAACTCCGAGCCGCGGCCCGGTTCGCTGAAGACACCGATCTGCCCGCCCATGAGCTCGGCCAGTTGCTTGGAGATCGCGAGCCCGAGCCCGGTGCCGCCGTATTTGCGCGTCGTCGAAGCATCGACCTGGCTGAACTTCGCGAAGAGCTGCTTGAGCTTGTTCGCCGGAATGCCAATCCCGGTGTCCCGCACACTGAAGCGCAGGGCGACGGTTCGTTCCTCGCGAGACTCCAGGGTGACGCGAACCGCCACTTCGCCCTTTTCGGTGAACTTGAGAGCGTTGCCGACGAGATTGGTGATCACCTGGCGCAGGCGGCCAGGGTCGCCGCGCAGCAGATGCGGCAGGTCGGGTGCGGCGCCGCACAGGAACTCGACGCCCTTTTCCCCGGCCCGCACGGCCATGATGCCGCTGAGATCGTCGAGCATCGCGCGCAGGTCGAAGTCCAGCGTTTCGAGTTCCATCTTGCCGGCCTCGATCTTCGAGAGGTCGAGAATGTCGTTGATGAGCTGCAGGAGCGTCTCGCCACTGGAGCGCACGGTCTCGGCGTACCGTCGCTGCAGGTCGTCGAGGCGGGTGTCGAGGAGCAGTCCGATCATCCCGATGACGCCATTCATCGGGGTGCGGATTTCATGGCTCATGTTCGCCAGGAACTCACTCTTCGCGAGGTTCGCCTGTTCCGCCCGCACGGTTGCGGCGGCCAGGTCTTCGTTGCGGGCCAGCAACTCCTGCTCGATGCGCTTTCGCGCGGAGATGTCCTGGTGCGTGCCGCTCATGAGGAGCGGGGCGCCGTCAGGTGTGCGCGTGGCAATGCAGCCGCGGTCGAGCACCCAGACCCAGTGGCCGTCCCGATGCCGCATGCGACACTCGCACTCATAATAGTCGAGCTGGCCGTTGAAGTGCCGGCGGAGCAGCGCTTCGCTGACCTTGTGGTCGTCGGGGTGCACGAAGCGGCCCCAGGTCTCGATGGAAACAGGCTCCAGCTCGGCGAGCGTGTGGCCGACAATCTGCGCCCAGCGCTCGTTGATGACGAGTTGACCGGTCTGCACATTCCACTCCCACGTGCCAACATTGGTGCCCTGGATGATGCTGGACAGTCGGAGCCGTTCCTCGCGCAGGGCCGCCAGTGCACGCTTTCGCTCCGTGATGTCGACCATCACGGCGAGGAAGTAGCGTTCGCCCTGGGTCGTGATGATTTCGCCGGAGAGCAGGCCGTCGCGGATGCTTCCGTCCTTGCCCCGGAGCTGCATTTCAAGGTCGCGGCAGCGCCCTTTGGTCATGAGGGCGTCCACCATGTCGCGCTCGGACTCTGGATTCGCGTACAGCCCGAGTTCGTTCGGCGAGCGTCCAATCACCTCGTCACTCGTGTAGCCCAGGTGCGTCAGGAACGCATCGTTGACGTCTACTAGCTTCCGTTCCGGCAGCCGGCTCAGGCTCATCAGGGCCGGGGCATTGCGGAAGAACTTCTCAAAGCGGACCTGCGCCTCCTGCTCCGCGGAAAGGTCCTTGCTCAGGTGGAACACGCAGTCGCGTCCGTTGGAGCGGCCGAGCCACGCGCGCGTCTCGACGGGGAGGTCTACGCCCGCGCGGGTCACCAGCGGGATCGTGCTGGTGACATGCTCCTCGCGCAGGATCGATGCCCACGTCGGCTCGGCGTCCGGACGTTGCGCCAAAGGATGGAGATCATGGACGCGCATTTGCGCGAACTCCTCGGCGGAATACCCGAGTCTCTCGCGTGCCGTGCGATTGGCGAAGGTGATTCTACCTTCGGGCGTGGCCACGAAGATGATGTCGTCGATCGTCTCGAAGAACGCGCGGAAATTGGCCTCGCTCTCGCGCAAGACCTCTTCCGCCTGGTGGTGCCGCGTGATGTCGCGACTCACACCGAGCACGCCAATCAGGCTGCCGTCGGCGCCCCAGTACGGAGTCTTGAGCGTGTCCACGAGCACCGTGTGCTTGTGGCGGTACGTGATCCACTCCTCGTTGTGATGCGGCTCGCGCGTCGCGAGCATCTCCTGGTCGAAAGCACGGAACGTGTCGGCGATCTCCTTGGGAAATAGTTCATAGTCAGTGCGGCCGATGATGGCCTCGCGCGGCTGGCCGACGAACTCGGCGAACGCCGGGTTGCAGCCCAGGTACACGCCTTTTGTGTCCTTGTAGAAAATGACGTCGGGGATCGAATCGAGGAGCGAGTTCAGGAGGCTGGTCTGATGCTTCAGCCGGGCTGTAAGTCGGTCTGCGATGCCCACGGCCTTCACCCGGGTGCCGATTAGGGAGCGCGCAAGGGCAAAGAGCAGGACGCTGATCGCGCTCCCACAGCCGGCCACGGCCCAGGCTTGCAGGTGTCCAAACGTCACGCTGGGGCCCCGCCGGTGCGAAAGCTCAAACAGCCACTCGCGCCCACCGATCGCCGCCACCTGGACGTGAGGCGAGTGTCCACGCGGCTCCGCTCGCGGCGGGCTGGAGGGATCGCTGTCGAACAGGTTTTGCTCGGCCCTCGGGTGCGAGCCATCAAAGACACGGAGGCGAAAATCGATCGACGGATGCTGCAAGATCCAGGCACCGAGCGCGCCGCGGACGAAATCGTTCATCCGAAATGGACTGAAGACCCAGCCGATGATCGCGGCACGCCGTTGTTCCACCGTCTTGATCGGAGCTCCCTTGCGGTACACTGGGACGTAGAGAACGGTGCCGATCTGGATATCGCCCTCGTGCTCGATCACCAACTTGACCGGCGCAGTGAGGATCGCGCGGTTCTCGTCGCGCGCCTGTTCCATGGCCGCGCGTCGAGCCGGGTTGGAAAATGGATCAAAGCCGAAGGCCCGGAGGTTTCGACCTTCGAACGGCTCGATGAAGATGATGGGGCAATACGCTTCCCGGGCTCCCATCGGAAAGACGCTGTAGTCAGTGAAGCCCTCGGTCCGGATGCGCGCCACGTGCGAGGCGAGGTCGGCGGCGGGAATGAGCAGCGCGTAACCGACGCCCTGGGTACCGGGCAGCTGCCGATCTAGTTCGAGTCGGTCCGCAAACATGCGCCACTCGTGCCGGGTGACCTCGTCAGAAGCGTCCAGCAGTGCCGCGGCACCGTTGAGGATTTGGGTATTGGCGAGGAGCCGGCCGCTGACGTTAAGGCGTATCTCGTCGATGATGTCGTCAAACTGCCGGCGCAAGTTTCGCTCGATCGCGTTCGACGTGAGAACGGCGGCAAAGGCGGTCAATGCGAGGCCGCCCACCAGGAGAGCCCAGGCGAGACGGAAACGAGGAGGAGCGGTGGGGCGCTCAGGCACGATTACCACGAGCATCGGCCCGCGAGTGCCCCGCAGTTAGCGGCGGAACTCGCGTCCAGGCCTACGGCTTATACGCACCGCGCTACGTAAGCACCCGACCGGCAATTTGTTGGCGATGACCGCCACTCCAGAGTGAAAGCCGGGCCCAAGGTGGTCCCGCAACGCCCCCCCGGGAGTCTTCTCGCGCCGGAGTTGGCCTGGCCGCTGCCGGCTGGCGTCACTGCTATTGGACCGCCTGAACGCCGCCGGCCGGGGCGCCGCTTGTCACCCGGATCAGGCGAGCGCGGCCCGGACGAACTCGGTGCGAGCGTCCATATGCGGATTATGGCCAGCGCCGGGGAGAGTGACGATCTCGGCACCCGGAAAGTGTTGGCGGATGGCGGCGTGGTCCGCGGGCTCGACGTAGCGGGAGGCTCCGCCAAGGAGGAAGCGGGTGGGGCCCTCGAAGCGGTCAGCCGGGGTGAGCACGTTGGACTCGAGCGTCGGCAGGCTGGTGGTGAGAACAGGCAGGTTGATCTGCCAGCGCCAGCGCCCCTCGGCGTCACGGTCGAGGTTGGTCGCGAGAAACTTCCGCATCGGCCAGCTCGGCACGCGCGCTTCGAACCGCAACTCGGCCTCGGCGCGCGAGCGCAGGTCGCCGAGGTTCAGCTCGTTCATCGCGGCAAACTCCGCGCGGTGGCCGACCCACGTGTAGTCCTTGGGGGCGATGTCGACGACGAGCAGGCGAGTGACGCGAGCCGGGTGGCGGCAGGCGAGGAGCATCGCGACCTTGCCGCCCATGCTGTGGCCAAGGAGCGACGCCGCCGGCACGAGGTGCTCGTCCATCCAGGCAAGCACGTCAGCCACCATGGCCTCGTAGGTCATCTCGTCGCCGTGGGGGGACTTGCCGTGGTTGCGCAGGTCGAGCGCAAAGACGTGATATCGCTGCGCGAGATCCGCGCCCGTGGTCTGCCAATTGCGGGACGAGCCGAGCATCCCGTGGAGGAGGATGAGCGGCGGGTTGCCGGCGCCGCCAAGTTCGCGGTGGAAAAGATGCATCACAGCAGCTTGAGCTGCGAGTCGTCCGCTTCGGAGACGGTGATCTTCTTCTTCGGCCGGGCCTGCGGCGCGGGCAGCGAGACGGTGGTGTCGTCGCTCTCGAGCTTGGCGAGGATGGTCTTGGCACGGTCGATGACGGTGAGCGGGAGGCCGGCGAGGCGGGCCACCTGGATGCCGTAGCTGCGGTCAGCGGCGCCGGGCACGACGCGGCGCACGAAGACGATCTCGTCGTTCCATTCCTTTACGGCGACCGAGAGGTTGCGCAGACGCGGGAGGTGTTTCTCGAGCTGGGTCAGTTCCTGGTAATGCGTGGCAAACAAGGTGCGCGGGCCGCGCTCGGGATCACGATGCAGGTGTTCGACGACCGCCCACGCGATGGAGAGACCGTCGTACGTCGACGTGCCACGTCCAATCTCGTCGAGGATGATGAGGGAGCGAGGCGTGGCGTTGTTCAGGATGTTCGCGGTCTCGTTCATCTCGACCATGAACGTGGAGTTGCCGCGCGCGAGGTCGTCGCTGGCGCCAACGCGGGAGAAGATGCGGTCGACCAAGCCGACGCGGCAGGACTTCGCCGGCACCCAGCAGCCGATCTGAGCCATGAGGGTGATGAGCGCGACCTGGCGAATATACGTCGATTTGCCGGCCATGTTGGGGCCGGTGATCAGCGCGATCTGGGCGTCGTCGGCGGCGAGGAGCGTGTCGTTGGGCACGAAACCGGCGGAGCTGCCGCGCGCCGGGGCAATGTCGTTGGCGCGCAGCATCTGCTCCACCACGGGGTGACGGCCATCGACGATTTCGAGCACGCTACCCTCGTCGAGGGCGGGCTGGCAGTAATCCCACTCGCGGGCGAGGAGCGCCCAGCCCACGAGCACGTCGAGCTCGGCGAGGGCGTCGGCGGTGTGCGCGAGGGCGATCGATTCATCAAGGATCGCGGTGACGAGCTGGTTGAACAGCTCCAGCTCGCGGGCGAGAGCGTTCTCCTCGGCGTGAAAGATCTCCTTTTCCTTCTGCTTGAGCGCCTCGGTGACGTAGCGTTCGCCGCCGACCGTGGTCTGGCGGCGGATGTAGTCCGCGGGAACGAGGTGGAGGTTGGCCTTGGTGACCTCGATGTAGTACCCGAAATTGTTCGTGAACCTGACCTTCAGGCTGCGGATGCCGGTGCGCTCCTGCTCGGCGCGCTCGAGATCGGAGAGCCAGGTCTTGTTGTCGGTCGTGAGCGATTTGAGCCGGTCGAGTTCCGGGTCGTAGCCGGCGGCAATGTAGTTGCCGTCGGTGAGATCGTTGGGGAGTTCGGTGGCGAGGGCGCGGCCGAGCAGGTCGCGCAACGCGGGGAGCTCCTGCAGTTGCGTCGCGATGGCCGGTAACTGCTGCGCGTCGGCAAACGCGCCGAGGGCGGCGCGCAGCGGGGGCACTTGGGCGAGCGTGTCGCGGACGCCGCCGAGCTCGCGCGGATTGCGCAGGCGATTCTGCAGCCGGCCCAGGATTCGGGGGATGTCGCGCACTTGGCCGAGGAGCTCGTGCAACTCGGCGAGGCGCATCGGCTCCGCCCGAAGCTCGCCCACGATTTGCTGGCGGCGATTGGTTTCGGCGAGGTCGAGGACGGGGGCGGCGAGCCAGCGCTCGAGCAGCCGCGCGCCGGCGGGGGTGGCTGTGCGGTTGATCGCGTTGAGCAGCGAGCCATCGCGACCGCCACGGACGGAGTTGAAGATCTCGAGATTGCGCAGCGTGGCCGGATCGAGGAGGAGGGTGCGCGTGCTGCGGTATTCCTGGAGCCCACGAAGGTTCTCGGGCTTCGCGCAGAGATTTTCCGTGGCGTAGTACACGAGCGCGCCGGCGGCGCCGAGGGCGGCGTGCGTGTGCGCGAGGCCGAAGCCCTCGAGGTTGAGGACCCCGAGCGTGTCCATCACCGTCTTGGCGCCCGTGGTGGCGTCGAAATGGTAGCCGGGCAGTTCGGATGCGAGCCGGTTGTTGCAAAACGCGTGGAGGGCGTGGAGCTCGGTCTGCTCGTGCGGGGCGGCGGCCCAACGCTCGCGCTCGCCCTCGGTGATCAGGATCTCGGCGGGGTCGAGGGCGGTGAGGACGGGCAGGAGATTCGCGACGCGCTCATCGGTCGCGACCTTGAACTCGCCGGTGGAGAGATCGAGCCAGGCGGCGTGCAGCCCGTGTTTGTCCACCGCGAGGGCCGCCAGGTAATGGTTGCGCACCGCATCCAGCTGGTTGGCGGCGAGAGTCGTACCGGGCGAAAGGATGCGTGTGAGCTGGCGGCGGACGAGTTTGCCGGCCTTGGCGGGCTCCGCCTGGTCGCAGACCGCGACCTTCTTGCCGGCGGCGAGGAGCTTCGTGACGTAGGTATCGAGCGCCTGCGCCGGGATGCCCGCCATCGGGTGGTCCTGGCGCTTGGTGAGGGTGAGCCCCAGCAGCTTCGAGGCGGTGACCGCATCCTCGAAGAACATCTCGAAGAAATCGCCCAGGCGAAACAGCAGGAGCGTGTCCCGGGAGAGTCCCCGGCGCACCTCAAAGTACTGCTGCATCATCGGCGTCAGCTTCGCGTCAGACATGCGCCGAAAATAGCGGGCAGAGGGTGACGGTGGGCGAGACGAAAAGCGTCGCCTTCCTCGCCCCATCGAGGATGCGGCGGTTCTCGGTATTGACGAACTGGACGCCGGTTGGGCTTTCGGGGACGCACTTACGTCTCCGGCGGCGTGGCGTGAGGGAAGCCGGCGAGCACGATTTTTCCGATGGTTCGGCCTGTCTCGACGAGAGCATGCGCTTGGCGGAGATTGGCGGCGGTGATGGGCCCGAAGTTAGCCTGCATCGTGGTCTGGATCCGCCCCGCATCGACCAACGCCGCCACCTCGTTCAAGAGCCGGCCCTGCTCGGCCATGTCCGGCGTTTGATACCGGGACCGTGTGAACATGAATTCCCAGTGCAGCGCGAGGCTCTTGGGTTTGAGCCAGGTCAGCTCCAGGGGACGAGAGGGGTTTTCAATGACGCCGATCGCTCCCTGCGGCGCCATCGCGGCGATGATCTGCTCGAAGTGATCTTCGGTCCGAGTGAGCGCGAGGGTGTAGTTCACCCCGTCTGGAGCCACGCGGCGGACCTGTGCGGCTAGAGGCTGGCCATGGTCAATGACGTGGTGCGCGCCCATATGCTCGCACCAAAGCCGTGTTTCCGGGCGGGACGCCGTGGCGATCACCGTCAACCCGGTGAGTTGCCGGGCGAGTTGGATCGCCATCGAGCCCACGCCGCCCGCACCGCCCACAATCAGTAACGCGCCCGGGGTGGCGGGGAGGATCCGGAGCCGGTCAAACAACAACTCCCACGCGGTGATCGTCGTGAGGGGAAGGGCGGCGGCCGCCGCGAAATCCAAGCTCCTGGGTCGACGCCCGACGATCCGTTCATCAACGCATTGTAACTCCGCGTAGGAACCCGGGCGATCGAGCGAGCCGGCGTAATACACTTCGTCCCCCGGCCGGAAGAGCGTCACCTCCGCCCCAACTGCCTTCACCACGCCCGCGGCGTCCCAACCGAGAATTTGCAGCTCCCCGTCGGGACGTCCTGGGCCGCCGCCTGCCCGGATCTTGGCATCGACGGGATTGACGGAAATGGCGTGCACCTCAACCAGCAGGTCACGAGGGCCCGGCCGAGGCGGGTCCCCGGCAAGGTCGAGGAAGCTATTGGGATCGGTGATGGGAAGCGACTGGCGGAAGCTGACGATCTTCATGGCAGGTGTGGGCGAGGTAAAGGCGTGGGGGAGACGGGCGCCGGGCGGACGCGTGGTCAGGCAGGCGACGTGCGCGTCGCGGGTTCAGAATCGGACGTTTGGCAGGGCAGGTGCCCCCGCAGCGTCGGTGGATACACTTAGTTCGCGCCAGCGGCTGGCGTCCGCCGAACGGCTGGCCTCGGCTTGGGCAGCAAATTGAACAGCGTCGCTGCCGAGCAAGAGGTGCGCGGGAAGACGGTCCATGTCCGCCAGGCGCAAAATGACCTGGGCGACTTTGGCGGGATCGCTGTTTTCGTTACCCCAGACGGGTGCGACGGCCTTGATGAAAGCACCGACCGAGGGCTCGTACTCCGGCAACAGGGAAGGAATTTCGCGGTTGGCGCGGAGACCCCAGCTGGTGCGCATGCCGCCAGGTTCGAGCGCACACACGCGGACACCGAAGGGCGCCACCTCCTGGGCGAGAGCCTCGGTGAATCCGCCCACGGCCCATTTGGCGGCATGGTAGGCGGCGTTGCCTGGGCTGCTGAGCCGGCCTCCGACCGATGAAATCTGCAGGATGCAGCCGCTCCGTTGCTGTCGCATGATCGGCAATGCGGCGCGCGTCACGTTGACGACCCCGAAGAGGTTGGTGTCGATCACGGCCGCAAATCGCGGCGCGCTCATCTGTTCAAACGGCGAGGTATCGCCGTAGCCCGCGTTATTCACAACGACGTCAAGCCGGCCAAAGGCCGAACGGGCCAACTGCACGGCGGCGTTCGCCGCCGCACCATCGACCACGTCGAGTGGCGCAACGCGAATCTGGGGGCCGTACTGTTCGGCGAGGTCGTGTAAACGAAGCGGCTCACGTGCGGTCGCCACCAGGCGATCACCGGACTGGAGGACAGCCTCCGCGATAAAGCGGCCGAGGCCGCTGGCGCTTCCTGTTACGAGCCAGACTTTGGATTGGTGCATATTGGGAATGAAGGTCGGCCGGTTGTGACGATGCGTCGGGTCGCGGGGAAAATTCCGGAGGCCGGATTTCGGTAACGACCCTCCGCTCACGTCGCCGTTTACCGCGCCGCCGAGGACGCGGTACCGTCCTTTCTCGGCGCGGGCTCTGTCGCGGCGGGCACCGCGGCGAACAACATGACGAGGCCTTCGCTGAGCGTGGGATGGGCGAAGATGGAGTCCCGCAGCCGGGTGAATGGAAGGTCCGCCATCATGGCCACCTGCACGGCGGCCAGCATTTCACCTGCGTCCACACCGAACGCGGCAAAGCCCAGGATGCGATCCGTTACCGGCTCGAGTAGGGCTTTGAGAAAGCCCCGCGATGCGGACAGGGTGCGGGTACGAAGGACCGCCGCCATGGGCAGTTTGGCCACGCGATAAGCGATGCCGCGGGCGTGGGCCTCGGTTTCGTTGAGGCCAATGCGCGCGAACTGAGGATCCGTGAACACGCAGGATGGCACCAGCCGCGCGGTCGTCACCCGAGCGCCGCCCGAGAGGTTGTCGCGCACGACCCGGAAATCGTCGAAAGCCACATGGGTGAAATGGGGGCTGCCGGCGCAGTCTCCGACGGCCCACACGCCCGACGCGGTCGTCTCGAGCCGCTCGTTGACCTTCACAAAACCGTGTGGGGTGATTTCGACGCCGGCGCGGGCCAGACCGAGGTCGCTGGTGTTGGGCGTCCGGCCCGCGGCAACCAAAAGATGGGAGCCGGTTACTCTCATCTCCGCGTCCGCCCGGACGATGTGGAGGGTCACACCTCGTCCGGATATTCCCTCGACGCGAACGACCGTCGCGCCCGTGAGCACCTCGATCCCGTCATCACGGAAGAGCGCATGGAACGCATCGGAGACGTCGCCATCCTCCCGGTGGGCGAGGCGGTCATTCCGCTCGACGACCGTGACCTTGCTGCCGAGGCGCCGCATGGCTTGGGCAAACTCGAGTCCCGCATAACCGCCGCCGAGGATCACGAGATGCGGCGGCACGACATCGAGTTCGAGCGCCTCGATGTGCGTCAATGGCTGAGCCTCCGGAAGCCCGGGAATGGCAGCGATCGTGGCGCGACTGCCGGTGCTGATGACGACGTTGCTGGCCTGTAACCTTCGTTCGCCACCGCCCGACAAGGCGACGGCGAGCGTCCGTTCGCCGACGAAGCGGCCGGTGCCCATGATGAGCTCCGTACCGCTGGCCTCGAAATTGGCGCGGTGGAGCTCGACGAGTTCCAACACCATGCGCCGGATCCGCTCCCGCACTGCGGGCATGTTGATTTTTGCGTGGTCGGTCGAGAGGCCGAACTCGTGCCGACGCGTGAACAGCGAGGCGATCTTCGCGCTGTGGATCAGATTCTTGGTCGGGAGGCACGCGATGTTGGGGCAGGAACCGCCGATGTAGCGGCGTTCCACGACGGCGGTCTTGAGTCCCTTTCTGGCCATCGTCCAGGCGAGATATTTGCCTGCTTCGCCGCTGCCCAGGACGAGCAGATCGTAGGTCTCTGGGGTAGTGGGAACGGATTCGATGGCGTCCATAGGGTGAGAGTGGCGTCGCGACGGGGAAGGACGGCGACTATACCGACGGTCCCGAACCGGCACCATTGGCCGTGCGGAGGAATTCTCGGCGGTCCCAAAGAGGGAATCCCGGGTCCTCCTTTCGCAGGAGAACGCGGCGCTCCGGGGTTATCGGCCAGTGGTGCCGCTGGTGGCGGCGACGCGGATCCCGAGAGCGATGCGCATTCAGATTTGCACGAGGCCCCGCCGGCTGGCGGCGGCGATGGCTTCGGTGCGACTCAGGACGTTCAGCTTGGTGAAGATGCCGCGGAGGTGCGACTTCACCGTGGTTTCGCTGATGAAGAGGTCCGTCCCAATCTCCTTGTTGCTCTTGCCGCGGGCAAGCAGGGCGAGGACCTCCTGTTCGCGTCGGGTGAGCGCCTCATGGCTGATGCCCGCGACGAGCTTCGCGACGATAGCCGGTCCAATTGACGTCTCCCCCGCGTGCACCTTTCGAATTCCGGCGAGCAGTTCTTCGCGCGGCGCGTCTTTCAGCAGGTAACCGCGGGCCCCGGCTTTGATCGCGCGGGCAATGTCAGCGTCGGTGTCGAACGTGGTGAGCATGACCGCTCGGGCGTTGGCATCCAGCTGGCGGATTTCCTCGAGTGCGCGCACCCCATCGAGGAGGGGCATCTGGAGGTCGAGCAAGGTGAGATCGGGGCGGTGCCGCGCCCACAGCGTCACGGCTTCGCGGCCATTCGCAGCCTCGGCGACCACCGTCATGTCGGGCTGGCGTCCGATAATCGCGACCAGCCCCTCCCGGACGGTGACGTGATCGTCGGCCACGAGGACGCGGATCGATGGCGCGGTGGACGTGGCGACCGGATGCATGGCAGCGGGGCGATTCATGGGGTGGCTCGAGCGAGCGACGGCGCGAGCGGCAGAACGATTCGCGTGATGGTGCCTTGGCCGACAGCGGTCGTGATGGTCAACGTCCCGCCGATTTGCTCCGTTCGCTCCCTGATGCCGAGCAGCCCAAGGCCCTCGCTGCGCTGGGCCAGATCGAAACCGCGGCCATTGTCGCGTAGCTCAAGAGACAGCTCCTGGTCGGTGAATGCCAGGCGGACGGAGAAATCGGTCGCTTGCGCATGGCGAAGAGCGTTGGTGAGGACCTCCTGGCTGATTCGGAGTAGATTGTCTTCGTGCGTGACGGCCAGCGTCCGCGGAGTACCGGAGACCTCGATCCGCGGCTGCAGGGTGGTGCGCGCAGTCAGCTTTTGGACCATTTCGCGCAGGGCCGCGCTGAAATCCTGCTGCTCGAGCGCCTGGGGGCGCAGGGCCTGCACGGACCGCCGGGCGTCCTTGAGACTATCGCGAGCAAGACCGCCGGCGCGGGCGACATGGTCGGCGGCCGCGGCAGACAACCCGCGCGAAGTGGCATCGGCGGCCGCCTCCAGTTGCACGATGATGCCGGTGAATCCCTGCGCGAGCGTGTCATGCATGTCACGGGCCATCCGATTCCGCTCCGCCAGGACTGCAGTCTGCCGATTCTCGGCGGAAATCCGGCTGAGCTGCATGGCGAGCATCGCCTGATTGGCAAGGAGTTGGGCGAGCTGGATTTCCTCGGGCCGGAGCGACCGCTTCTGGTCGAATCGGATGCCCAGGATCCCTCGCACCTCGCTCGCGATGACCATCGGAATCACCAGCACCGTGACGATACCCTGGGCGAGGAGGTCGGAGCGCCATGGAAAATCCGGCATGTTTCGGATGTCTTCGACCACCTGAGGCGAGCCGGCCTGGAAGAGATCGACGCCCGGCCAGAGTTCCGTGCCGCGTTCCGACGAAAATGTCTTGGTGCACCTGACGTCGGCCCGCGTCCGGAAGCCCTGCGTGCCGGAGGAGAACGCGAAGTGGAGCAGTCCGGTATCGGTATCCCGGGACCATACGCTGCAGCTGTGGGCATGCAGCTGCTCGGTGATCGTCGCCAGCATGTGTTCGACGATCCGGTCCACCGATGATTCGTGCGCGAGCGCGTCGAGAATGCGCCGCAAGGCGCTGCTCTGGCTGCGGGCCGACTGCTCCGACCGACGCAGGGCATCGGCGGTTTGCCGCAGATCGTCGATATCGGTGATCAGCATGTACCAGGCGGCAACCCGCCCGAGTTCATCCCGGACCGGCTCGGCGCGAGAATGCTGCCAGCGGTAGACGCCGTCTGCGCGGCGCTGCCGCTGCTCGCGATCGAATGGCTCGCCCGTGGCGACGGAGTGCCGCCACGCCTCGATCACACCGCTCACGTCGTCCGGGTGGACGGCGTCAAGCAGCGCCCAGTTCTTCAGCTCCTCGAGGGAGCGGCCGAAATACTCCAGGACGCGCGCATTGAGCAGCTCCACCTCCCCCTTGGCGTTAAGCACACAAATCATGCCGGGCACGGCGTCGAAAATATGGCGGAACTGCGGGTCCTGGTCTTTGGGTGGAACGGCTGGGAAGACTCCTTCGCGAACCTGTGCCGCGATATGCGTCACGCGCGTCAGCAACGCCTCCACCTGGCGGGCGTCCTCGCCGACCGAGGGATTGACCGCTGCTTGCTCGCGGAGGCGGTGGCAGACCCGAAGGCCCTCGAGCCGAGCTTGCTCCAGTTCCTGAAGAATCGAGTTGGTGAGAGGATCCGCAGGCGGCGGGAAGGTGGAGATCGGTGGGGCCACGGGGATAGGATCAAGCGCGGGTGGACCCGTAGTATGCTGGCGTTGGCGCGAACGGCAATTTGGCCCGTGTGAATTCAATCGCCGTCGCTTGGCGCCGAGTGCCTCACGCGACGACGAGAACAGGCCCCTGGCCCCTCAAGAATGGCGGCGGCAGAGTGGGAAAAGGACTGCGGGGACCGCCTAGGCAGACGGCGGCTCGGAAGCGGGCGCGGGTGGGGGAATGGAAGCTGCGGCCGGGATCTTGCGCGTGAGGAGGGTGGTGCTGAGGCCTGGCAGGCGTTCGGAGAACTCGTCGGCTTCGCCGGCCTGGCGGAGGGCGCGCTGGACCATGCCCATCTTGGCGTCGAGGTTGTCGATCATCGACACGAAGACGGCCTCGGGCGTGGCGGCGTAGACGGCCGCGCCCCATTCGGGCTCACCCTGGTGCGAGAGAATGATGTGCTCGAGCCGCTCGAGACGCTCGGGGTCGAGGTGGGCCTTGATGCCGGCCTTGCGGGCGAGTTGGTAGCCCAGAACGACGTGGCCCTGCAGGATGCCGCGGCGGCTGCGGCGAGTGGCGAGAGTGCCCTCGTACTCGATGGTCTTGCCGGTGTCGTGCAGGAGGATGCCGGCCATCGCGAGATCGGGGTCGACCTGCGGATAAAGCGGAAGCAAGGCGTGGCAGGCACGCGCCATGTGGGTGGTGTGCTCCAGCAGGCCGTGCCGGTACGCGTGGTGCATGCTGACGGCGGCGGGCGTCCAGCGGAATGCCTCGCCGACCTCTTCGAACACGGTGCGCACGGTCATCCGCAGGGCGTCGTGCTTGATGCCGTCGATGAACGCCTGGATCTCAGTCCACATGCCCTCGTGGTCCTCGGGCGCGACCTCGACCAGATTTTCGAGCAGGCCGGGCGCGCCGAGCTCGGTCTCGGCGAGGGCGACGACCTTCGCCAGCCGCGGTGAGAAGCGGCCCTGGTAGAACTCAACCTTGCCCTCGACGCGGACCACCGCGCCCTCGCCGGCGTTGCGCAGTATCTCGAAAACGGGGCTGTCGCCGAACACGGTGCACGTGAATGAGCCGGTGCGGTCGCCGAGCTCGAGGCTGCAGAACGGATTGCCGTTGGATGCGGTCTTCGCGGCGAGCCGCTTGAGGACGAGGAGACTGGAGAACGGGCGCCCGTGCGAGGAGGCATCGAATGCCTTCAACTCGCGGACGAGCAGGAGGGAGACGTCGTCGGCCATGATTCGGGCCGAAGCCAAGCCTACGCGCCCCGGCGGCGGCAACCGTAATCCCGGCCAGAGGCTCAGGAGGCCGCCTTCACCAGCTGGGTGTACGCCTTGAAGAAGGGGTGCTTCACGTCGTGGAGCACAGCGTAGAAGATCGTTTCCGACGGCAGTACGTGCACCCCGGCGCGGGCAAGCGCCTCGAGGCAGGCACGAGCGTCGTCGGGTCGACGCGCGCTCACGGCGTCGCTGAGAATCGTAACCTCCAGGCCGTGTTCGCGGGCGGCGAGCGCGGTCTGGTAGACGCACACCGAGGTCTCGATGCCGCAGAGCAGTAGATGCTGGACCTTGCCGTCGGCGAGGATGGCGTCGCGGGTGGCGGCGTCGGCGAGGACGGAGAAGGTGCGTTTCGGATACACCGGCGCGTCGGGCGCAAGCGCGCGCAAGGCGGGATCGGTGGCGCCGAGTTTGTCGGGCACCTGCTCGGTGAATATGATCGGCATGCCGAGACCGCGGGCGGCGGCGAGGGCGAATGCGCAGCGCTTCTGGATGCTGGTTCCCTCGGCCACGGCGCGAACGAAAACCGGCTGCATATCCACGCACATGAGCAGCGTGTCGGCGAGCGCGGCATCGGTGGTTGCGGCGGCGGAATTCGGGGAGTCCGAGGAGGGCGTCGTCATGGCCAGTACCGTTGGCGGGCTTTCACCTGAACGAAACGTTTTTCTGGGAGGATGTACGCCGTGAGGTGGCCGCCGACGACGCAGCCGGTGTCCAGGCCAAGCGACCACTTGAGTTTGTAGACCTCTTCGCGCGGCGTGTGGCCGTAGATGACGAACGGCGGGCCGCTCCACAGGTCGGCCCACATGGGGGCATCGGGTCGCTCGGCGCGTTTGGCGGGGCGGCCGTCCTGGTCAATGACTTGCACCCGCGTCACCACCTCAGCCGGCTGCTTCTCCCATGGTTGGTCGGGCAGGAAACCGCCGTGGACGAACACGGTGTTGAGATCGGGCTCGTGGTACGTCAGCGCCATGCCGGCGAGAAACTCCCAGTCGGCCGGGCGCAGCAGCTTGAACGTCTCGAGGTCGGTGTCCTTCACGTACCGCTTGTCACCGGTGCGACGATACTTGAGGAGCCGCAGTTCGTGATTGCCCATCAGTGCGAGCGCGCCGGCCTCGCGGGCGAGATCGATGACCTTGCGGCTGTCGGGGCCGCGGTTGATGAGGTCGCCAAGCAGCACGAGGCGGTCGCCGCGGCTCAGGGCGAGGCGCGAGAGAAGATCGGCAAATTCGAGGTGACAGCCGTGGATGTCACCGATGGCGATGAGTCTCCCATTCATGCGGCGGGAAAGAGCTAGCGTCCGGCATCTCGCCCAGTAAACAAGAAAGCCTATGGAAATGAATCTGCAGCCGCTGGCGAAAACGTGCTTCGTCTCGGGCGAGCCGTTTGTTGAAGGCGGGCGGGTCGCGAGCTTTCTGGTGCGCGCGGCGAACCTGGACATCGTGCGCTACGATGTGCTCGAGCAGCATACCGCGAACTTTGCGCCGGAGGGGTTTATCGCGTGCCGCTGGGTGCAGGCGTACAAGCCGCGCAAGGCGGGCGAGAACAACGACCGGGCGCTGAAGCTGACGGCGGAAAATCTGTTTGCGACCCTGGCGGATCCGACCACGGAGCCGACGCCGGAGAACACACGCCTGCTGCAGTTCCTGGCGCTGATGCTGGAGCGCAAGAAGACGCTGCGGCCGCGCGGCAAGTCGAGCGACGGCCTGCGCAACCGCTACGAACACGCCAAGACGAAGCAGATGTTTGAGGTGCCGATCGGCGAGCTGACGCCGGAGTTTTTCGTGGCCGTGCAGGAGCAGTTGACCGTGCTCGTGGGCGCGCCGAAGCCGAAAGCGGACGCCAAACCCGCGGCGGATGCGGCTGTCCAGCCGGAAGCCGCGAACAAGCCGCAGGACGCCGGCAAACCCGAGCCAGAATCAGTGCCGAAGCCGGAGACGGAGCCAAAGTCCGAGACGGAATCGAAGCCAGAGGCGCAGCCGCGGACGAGCTAACCCCGGGGCGCCGTGGGTTTGGCGCCGCCGGAGGGACGAACCTTAACGCGACGGCAAAGCCGGCAGATTCGGCTGTAGCCGGCGAGCGATCGCCGCGTGCGCGGCGCTTTCCGCGGAGCGGCCCAGCGCCTGCAGATGCACCGCAAGATTGTGGTGCGCGGCGGCGAGATCTGGCTCGAGGCGCACTGCCGCCTGGTAGTGTTCGACTGCGCGCGCGATGTCGCCGGTGGCGGCGAGCACGGCGGCATAATCGCACTGGGCGTCGGCGTGATCCGGCTCCAGTCGGAGCGCGGTTTCGTATTCGCGACCGGCAGCACGGGCGTCGCCGAGCCGGTATTGGGCGGCGGCGAGATGGACGCGCGCCGGGAACGAAGTGGCATCCAACCCCAGCTCGGCACGGAATTCCGCGGCCGCCTCGCGGTGGCGCTCCAGCAACTCATAAGTGCGGCCGAGCGCATAATGCACAGAACGGTAATTTGGGCGCAGTTGCAGTGCCTGCTGGTAGTGCGCGATCGCTTCGTCGCCGGCACCGGTGAGCGTCAGCGAGAGAGCAAGCATGTAGTGCGACTCCGCCAGTGGCTTGAAGCGCAACGCCTGACGATAGTGGGGAATTGCCTCGGCTGGGCGACCGGCAGTGGCGAGGGCGACGCCCAAGTTATGTTCCGCCTCGTGGAAGTTGGGTTTGATCGCGAGCGCGCGTTGGTATTGGGCGATCGCCTCCTCGGTGCGGCCGAGTTTCACCAAGGTGAGCCCGAGATTGTAGTACGCCTCATGGGCGTACGGATCGAGGGCCAGCGCGTGGCGGTGCATCTGCAGTGCGTCGTCGAGCCGCCCGGCATCGCGCGCGTCATTGCCGAGGATCGACTCAGCGATCCAGCAGTTTGGGTTTCGCTCCTGCGTGGCGCGCCAGAGGGTCGTCGGGGTGGAGAACGTCCACGCATGCCGCCACGTCAGCGTGGCGAGCATGATAAGGACCAGTGCCGTCGCGACGACGACGGCGGCGCGACCGAAGCCGGCAACATGCCGGCCAACCGTGACGATGCCGGCGCCGGCCAGGGCGAGTGGCCCCATGCTGGCGAGGTACTGAAAATGATCCGCGACGAAGGAATAGCGGAAGTAGTAAACGTCGAAGAAGCCGAGGACGGGAAACAGCAGCAGGACAAAGTAGCCGTAGGCCCAGATGGCGGCGCGGGCGACGGGATGACGGAGCGCGGCCAGCGCCAGCGGCAGTGCGATGGCGCCGAGCAAAGGCAGGAGCGCAAGCGGGTCGGCGGCGGGCTGCCACCGCGGATAGACGAACATCAGCGGCTCGGGCCAGGCGAGTTTGCCGAGGTAGAACCAGACGGCCTTGCCCGCAATCGCCGCACGCTGAAGCGGCGTGAGCGCCCACTCGGGGCCGGCGGCGAAGGAGTGGTACTTTTGCTCCCAGACGGTCCAGCCCGAAGCCAGTGCCGCCAGGGCGAAGAGCGGCAGGAGCCAGGCGACGTTGCGCCAGGATGTGCGGCGGTCGCGGGCGTACGCGCAGAGCAGAAGCGCGGCGGGCAACATGACCGTGGACGGCTTGCTGAGCAGGGCGGCGGCGAAGCTTAGGACGGTGAGCGCGTAGGCGCGACGGCGGGCGCCGGGCTCGGTGGCGTCGAGCCAGCGCAGGTAGGCGAGGGCTGCCAGCAGGTAAAATACCGCGGACTGGGTGTTCTTCAGCTCCGAGATCCACGCCACCGATTCGACGGCGATCGGGTGGAACGCCCACAAGGCGGCGCCAAGCCAGGCGCCCGGCACCCGCAGGCGCAGCAGGACGCGAGCGAGCAGGAAAGCGCTGAGGGCGTGAAGCAGGAGACTGGCGAGGTGATACGGAAGCGGCTGGAGCCCCCAGATCGCGTGCTGCACCCAGAGATGGGTCAGGACCAGCGGGAAGTAGTTCGCCGAGGCGCTGGTCCAGACCTCGCGCAGCCCGAGTGGACCAATGATGCACGGGTTCTCCGTCAGGTGGGACTCGTCATCCCAGATGAAACCGGCGGACCACACCGCCTGGTAGACGACGGCGAGAACGAGGACAAACCCGAGCCCGCCGAGGAGCGGCCAGAGCAGGCGGGATCGCGATGGGGCACGGGAGGCAGGTGTGACGCTGGAGCCGGACACTGCGCCACGCTGGGACTGCGGCCCGGTCGAGGCAATCGCTCACACGCCGGCGATGGCGGGATCGCGGTGCCACGTGGAGTACGCGGAGGGGGCATGACCGCGCAGTCGGTGAGCTGGCGGAGCGTTGGCGTGCGTCGGCAGAGCTCAGGCGGGGTGCAGGCGGGGCGAGGCCGCGGGCACGCGGGCGCGGCGTGTCGCCGGAGAGGGGATACGCACGGAAGGCTGGGCAAAAACAGGCCGGCCGTGCGGCGTGCGGGAGCGTAGGACCGCCGCGTGGGACGGCGTGGGGGAGCGCCGTGACCGCGCCGGACGGCGTTGGGTGGCGGTGGCCCTGGGGGCGCGACGGCGAGACGGTCGCGACGGCTCGATGGCGGCCGCAGGAGTGATGGCTGGCGCGGACGGGGATTGCGGGATCGGAGGGAGGGCGCGTTCGCCGAGCATCTCCATCAGGCGCTCGGCGTTCTGGGGCGCCCGCGTGTTGAGGTCGTTGTTGAAATAGACGTACGCGGGGATGCCCCGACGGGAGACGCGGGTGAGAGCACGGCACCACGGTGCGAGTTCGGCGTCGGTGTAGTCGTGG
Source organism: Opitutus sp. ER46 (assembly GCF_003054705.1). NCBI lineage: Bacteria > Pseudomonadati > Verrucomicrobiota > Opitutia > Opitutales > Opitutaceae > Opitutus > Opitutus sp. ER46. The sequence goes on along the minus strand of NZ_QAYX01000022.1, from coordinate 183,076 downwards.
TAGGCGCCGCCCTCGAGGCCGTGAAAGCGCAGGTACACGAAATCGGCGGTGACAGTGTGGTCGACCGGCATCTGCAGCGAACTCACCCAGACGCTGGCCGTGCCGCGCCGCCGCAGGAGCGCATACGTCTGCTCGTCGAGCCAGCTCGGGTGGCGGAACTCGATGGCGTGCCGAAGCCCGCGGCGCGGGAGCCGGGAGAGAAAGCGCTCCAGGCGCGCGAATGTTTTGTCGCTTTTGGGAAACGTCGGCGGCAGTTGCCAAAGGACCGGGCCGGTGTGCTCGGCGAGGGGGGCGATGCGGCGGAGGTACTTTTGCAGGCCGTGCGAAGTGTCCTTGAGCCGCTTGAGGTGAGTCAGGTAGCGGCTGCCTTTCACGGCGTAGACGAAGCCCTCGGGAGCGCGGTCATGCCAGCCGCGGACCATGCTGCGGGTCGGCAGGCGGTAGAACGTGGCGTTGATCTCCACCGTCGGAAAGTGGCGCAGGTAGTACTCGAACTCGCGCTGCTTCGGCCAGCCCCGCGGGTAGAAGGCGCCGGCCCACTCCTTGTAAACCCAGCCGCTCGTGCCGACCCAAATGTTGGCTTGCTGCATGCCGCCACAGACCGCGGAGGAGGCAGGCGGAGCCGGTCGCTCGCCGGGCCTTGGAGGACTCGAACTCGCAACGCCGCGTCAGCGAAGAGGCGCAAGAGCACGGTTTGTCCCGGACGCATGGCCCGGGAGGCACCGGGAGTATCCGGACATTATTCGCCGAGTATCTGGACAGAATGGCCGAGTATCTGGACATTATCCCGCAACCGTCCGAGAGATAATGCGTTATAATTGCACCCCTCGTGCCCGGGTCCTCCTTGCCGCGAACTCCTGAGCTTCCAGCGATCAGCGGCGAACCGGCACGCCTTGGTCGGCGAGGTAGTCCTTTACCTGAGGAATCGTGAACGTGCCAAAGTGGAACAGGCTGGCGGCGAGGACGGCGCTGGCGTGGCCGGCGTCGAGCACCTCGGCGAAGTGATCCAGTTTGCCGGCGCCGCCACTGGCAATGACAGGGATGCCGACGGCGTCGCTGACCGCACGGGTCAGCCCGAGGTCGTAGCCGGCGAGGGTCCCGTCGGCGTCCATGCTGGTGAGGAGAATCTCGCCGGCGCCGAGGCTGGCGGCGCGTTCGGCCCAGGCGATCGCATCGAGTTCGGTGCGGTTGCGACCGCCGTGCGTGTAAACGCGCCAGGAGCGGCCGTCAGGTTCGCGCTTGGCGTCGATCGCGACGACGATGCACTGCGCGCCAAAGCGATCGGAGGACGCCTGGATGAGCGCGGGGTCCTTGATCGCGGCGGTGTTGAGCGAAACCTTGTCGGCGCCCGATTTCAGCATCGCCTCGATGTCGCCCACGGAGCGGAGGCCGCCGCCCACGGTGAGCGGCATGAAGCACTGCTCCGCGGTGGCGGCGACAACGTGGTGCATGATCCCGCGGTTGTCGCTCGACGCGGTGATGTCGAGGAACACGAGCTCGTCGGCGCCCTGGGCGTCGTAGGCCTTGGCGCACTGGACGGGATCGCCGGCGTCGCGGAGTTCCTGGAACTTAACGCCCTTGACGACGCGACCGGCGTTGACGTCCAGGCACGGAATGATGCGGCGGGAGAGCATGCGAGCAGAAGGGCCGGGGAGGCGGGGTGGACGCAAGCAAACGACGGCCGGGTGTACCGGCCGTCAATTCACTGGAGTGTGACTGGCGCTGAGCAGGAGGCTCAGGCGTCGATCGGGGCGACCTCGGGCTCGAAGTTGACGGCGAGGCGGTACACGTGGCCCGGACGCATGATCAGCGGGTGATCACGCACGAGATACTGCAGGTAATGGATCTTGCCGTAATTCGTGCGGTAGGTCGGGTCGGCGCTGACGACTTCGGTCTCGAGCCAGGTGGCCTGGAAGTCATCCTTCGCGACGGTGCAGCGATGGCCCTGGGCCCCGAGGGTAAGCCCGCCGGTGACGCGGTACTTTGAGTGCGGCGCGGCGATGACGAGGCAGTACCGGAGCTTGTCGAGGGTGACCTGCTGCTTGACGGTGTAAGCGAACTCGCAGCCGATCTTGTTGCCCGAGAAGTTCCACTGGACCTTCACGCTGCCGAGGCCCTTCACGATCTCCTCCTTGAGGTTGATCAGTTCGGGCTGCTCGTAACGGAAGTAGAAGCTGTTGCGCAGGCCGAGACCGGTGACGCAGTTCTTGCCGTAGAACGAAGGCAGGGTGACGTGCTCGCCGAAGGTGAGCTCGGGGAGCATGACCGGGACGTAAACGTTGTTGGCCCAGTCGAAGATGCCCGGCGAATGCGGGAAGGCGAGGGAGTCGCTCGTGAGCGTGGTGCCCGAGCTGATGAGCGGAATCTGCAGGTGCAGGCCAGACTCGCCGTCGCGGTAGACGAAGAGGCCCTGTTCCTTGCGGTTCGACTTGTCGAAGATGACGAAGCGGCCGGTGGTGCGGGAGGGCTCAATCTTCGGCACGCCGGACGGCATCTGCACGGTCTTGGCGAGGCGGGACCACTGGCACAGGTAGCGCGCGGCATCGAAGTTCGCCATGCGTGTGGTGTGGTGGTTGTACGCGGTGCGCTCATCGTCGCGCAGATCGAGGAAACCCTGCTCCTGGTCAAGGTAGGTTTCGTAGAAGAACATGAACAGCCGGCGCAGGATATCGAAGTACTTCGGCTTCTGGTCGTCCGGGATCCACCCATCGCGGAGCCCCTGCAAGATGAGGCTGATGCAGTGCATCTGGCCGTACGCGCCCGCGGCGCGGCCGAACGCCCAGCCGAGGCCGTCCGCGCGGACCAAGTCGGGCATCATCTTGATGTACTTCTCGGCGTAGGTGCGAAGGGTCGGGAGCTTCCGGTCGCGGACGCCGCTGTTGGCGTGGAGCTGGAGGGCGGAGCGCGTGAAGACGAACGTCATCACGCCGTAGAGATTGAAGTTGCCGCCCAGGCCCTCGGTGGCGTCGTCGAAGAAGCCCGCCGAACTGGTCTGGTTGATGCGGTCGACCATGCGCTCGATGAGCCGGGAGGTTTCGTCCTTCTTGGAGAGGCCGAGGCTGAAGCGGGCGACGGCCTTGGCGATGTTGAATGCCTGCCAGTGGTTATCGTAGTCGCTGCGGTGCAGGAGGGCCTTGTCGATGCGCTGCTGGGTCTCCTCGACGAGGCGTTCCCAGACGGGGTTGCGCTCCTTGGAGGGGCCGTAGGCGAGGAGGCCGAGGGCCGAGTAGGCGAGCCCGTTTTCGGCGGCCGGCTCGGTGAACATCTGGGCGGTGATGCAGCGCGCCGCCAGGTCAACGAGATCGTAGCCCTTGAGGGTGGTTTCTCCGGTGGCGCGGTAGAATTCGCCGAGGGCGAAGGCGACGTGGCCTGGCTCATCAGGCCGGGATTGTTCGCCTTTGGCGGGGAGGACAGTGCCGTCAGGTTGAACGGACTCTAGGTTGTGGCCCAACATCGAGCGGGCCATGTCGAGACATTGCTCGGAAAAACTATGCATGCTTGGTTTGCTGGTATCTGAACTGCGGACGTGCGGCGGGCGCTGAGAAAGGGGTGACTCTCAAGAGTTTTGAGAGGGGAGCAAGAGGAAAGCTCGGCGGGAAAGTACGGCTGTAAAAAAGCCGGCCCCGAGGGGACCGGCCGGAGGGCGACTAACGGGCAATGAGTTTTAGGAACTCGGCATTCGTTTTGGTTTTCGACAGGCGGGCGATCATGGTCTCGCAGGCCTCCTCGATCTTCTGCTGCACGAGGGCGCGGCGGAAGAAGTGGATCCCCTCAAGCGACTTCGCGTCGATGAGAAGCTCCTCCTTGCGAGTGCCGCTGGAAGCGATGTTGATCGCGGGCCACAGGCGCATCTCGGCGCACTTGCGGTCGAGGACGAGCTCCATGTTGCCGGTGCCTTTGAACTCCTGGAAAATCACGTCATCCATGCGGCTGCCGGTCTCGACGAGCACGGAGGCGATGATGGTGAGGGAACCGCCTTCCTCGGTCTTGCGGGCGGTGGCGAACATCTGCCGCGGCTTCTCAAGGGCGCGGACGTCGAGGCCGCCGGAGCCGGTACGGCCCGAGTTGCGAGCGGTGTTGTGGGCGCGGGAAAGGCGCGTGATCGAGTCGACGAAGAGGACGACGTCGCCGCCGGTCTCGACGAGGCGCTTGGCGCGCTCGATGCAGAGGTCGGCAATGCGGATGTGGTTCTCGATCTGCTCGTCGTTGGACGAGGCCCAGATCTCCGCGCCGGGGACGCTGCGTTTGAAATCGGTGACTTCCTCGGGACGCTCGTCGACGAGGAGGATCATGACCTGGCACTCGGGGTTGTTCTCGAGGACGCCGAGCGCCATGTCGCGCAGGAGCGTGGTCTTGCCGGTGCGGGGCGGAGCGACGATGAGGCCACGGGTGCCCTTGCCGATGGGGCAGAAAAGGTCGACGGCGCGCGTGGTCATGCGGCCATCCTTCATCTCCATCTTCAGATGCTGATTTGGCGAGATGGTCGTGAGCGTCGTGAACTCCGGCTTCGCGCGGCGCTCCTCGATGGATTTCCCGTCGACCGATTCGATGAACTTCATCTTCGGGTTCGGGAAGCGGCCGTCGGGCGGAAACGCCGTGCCGCCGACGCGCATGCCGGTCTTCAGCTTGAAACGACGAATGAGCTCCTTCGGGACAAAGGGATCGGTGGGGCGGCGCTTGCCGCCCTTGACGACATCAATCAGCTGGCCGTTGCCGCCGCGCTGGGTGTCGATCTCGAGAACGCCCTCGACGCGGATCGTGTTATCGACCGGAGCGGCGGGAGCGGAGTTGGCGTTGTCCGCGGGGGCGACGGGCGCGTTGCCAATAGGCAATGCGGCAGCTGGGGCCGACGGGGCGGACTCACTTTTCTTTTCCATGACAGTATGAGGGCAGAAACACGTCCCGCCGCTTGACGCTTAAAACTTCCAGCGGGATTAGTGCCGCGATTCGCGTCGTTAACCCCACAACCGACACCCACGTGCCAGATCAGACGATTACCTCAGTATCCCGGGAACACCGGAAATTCAGGCCTTCGGCCGAGTTCAAAGCCCAAGCAAACCTTGGGAGTGATGTGGCCTACAAAAGGCTCTACGCGGAATCTGTCAACTCCCCAGACAAGTTCTGGGATACACAGGCCAAAGAGCATCTTGTGTGGCGCAAACCCTACAAGCGCGTGCTCGAGTGGAATCCCCCGCGCGCGAAATGGTTCGTCGGCGGAAAGCTCAATGTCTCCGAAAACTGCCTCGATCGTCACCTCGGCACGCCGCGCGAGAACAAGGCGGCGCTGATTTTCGAGGGCGAGCCAGGTGACGTGCGCACAATCACTTACAAGCAGCTTCACTTCCACGTCTGCCGTTGGGCGCACATCTTTGAGAACATGGGCGTGGGCGAGGGCGATCGCGTGGCCATCTACATGCCGATGATCCCCGAGGCGGTGATTGCAATGCTCGCGTGCGCGCGGGTCGGCGCCATCCACACCGTCGTGTTCGGCGGGTTCAGTCCGGAGGCGCTGAAGGATCGCATCAACGACTGCCGCGCCAAACTCGTCATCACGGCCGACGGGGGCTGGCGCCGCGGCAAGGTCATCGAGCTGAAGGCCAACGTCGACCGCGCGATCGAGCACACGCCCAGCGTGCAGAGCGTGATCGTCGTCAAACGCTGCGGCAATCCGGTGAACATGGTCGAGGGCCGCGATACGTGGTGGCGCGAGGCCTGGGAAGGCGCGCCGAATTATCACACGGCAAAAGCCTTCGATGCCGAGCACCCGCTGTTCATCCTTTATACCTCGGGCTCCACCGGAAAACCCAAGGGAGTGCTGCACACGAGCGCCGGCTACCTACTCGGGTGCAAGCTCAGCTCGCACTACGTTTTCGACCTGAAGGAAAACGACCGCTATTTCTGCTCAGCCGACATCGGCTGGATCACCGGGCACAGCTACGTCGTATACGGGCTCCTCTCGAATGGCGCCACGATCTTCCTGTACGAGGGCGCCCCGAATCATCCCGAGCCCGACCGCTTCTGGCAGATGATCGACCGCCACGGACTCACGATCCTCTACACCGCGCCAACCGCGATCCGCGCCTTCATGCGCTGGGGCGACAACTACGTCCTGCGCCATCGCCTCGACTCGCTGCGCCTCCTCGGCTCGGTTGGCGAGCCCATCAATCCCGAGGCGTGGATGTGGTACTACACAATGGTCGGCAAACGGCGGTGTCCGATCGTGGACACCTGGTGGCAGACCGAGACTGGCAGCATCATGATCGCGCCACTGCCCGGCCTTACGCCCTTGAAGCCCGGCTCCGCCACGCGCCCGTTCTTCGGCGTCGTGCCGAAGGTGGTGAACGATCACGGCGTGGAGGTGCCCCGCAACAGCGGCGGCAAGCTCGTGATCACCAAGCCATGGCCTTCGATGCTGCGCACGCTCTGGGGCGACGACGACCGTTTCAAACGGCAATACTTCAGCGAGTTCCCCGAGCACCCGGAGTACTACTTCACGGGCGATGGCGCGCGCCAGGACGCCGACGGCTACTTCTGGATCGTCGGCCGGATCGATGACGTCCTCAACGTATCCGGACACCGGATCGGCACGGCCGAGGTGGAAAGCGCGCTGGTGTCGCATCCGCGCGTCGCCGAGGCGGCGGCGGTGGGCCGGCCGGACGAGTTGAAGGGGCAGGCGCTCGTGGTGTTCGTCACGCTCAAGGCCGGTATCCAGGCCTCCGATTCGCTGAAGGAGGAGTTGCGCGAGCACGTCGCCAAGGAGATCGGATCGCTGGCGCGCCCCGACATGGTCCGATTTGCCGCCGGGCTCCCCAAGACGCGCAGCGGGAAGATCATGCGCCGCATCCTGAAGGAGATCGCCGCCGGCGGCGAGGTGCGGGGCGACACGTCGACCCTGGAGGACTTCTCGGTCGTCTCGGCGCTGAAATCCGAGGAATAAGCGAACTCCGGGCAACGCGGCCTCGGCCCGGACCCGCAGCCTGCGAAAGAACCCGGACACAACAAGGGCGCGCTCGAACCCGAGCGCGCCCTTGGTATTCAGAAGTGGCAGACCCGATTACGGCTCGATCTCGTAAAGCTCAATGAGCCCGAGGCCGGTCGCGGTGCCCGAGACCGGGGACACGGTGGCGGTGTAACCGCCGGGAGGCAGCGTCAGGATGATCGCCGCGTCCTTGGAGCCGGTGTCCAGGCCAAAGGCATACGTGGCGGTGAGGGCCGCGGTCATCTCCGCGCTGGCGGTCCAGTTGTCGTTCCGGGCGATCTCGGCCTGATCACTCGTCCGGTACACGATCAACATCGGATCGACGATGGTGCCCTGGAGGCTGAATGGCGGCTCAGCCAACCGGGGGCCGACCGCGCGGATCAGCACTTTCACGGTCTTGCTGGCTGGTCCGCCGATCGTAAAGCCAAGGGTCGTCTGACCGCCGATGCTCTTGCGCACGGAAACGTTCACCAGCTTGGTCTTGCCGGCGACGTAGCTGCTGTCGGGCGTCGTCTCGTAGAGTTCGGCCAAGACCATGCCCGTGTTGCCCGCCGCACCCGAGACCCGAAGTGAGTGCCCCGTCGCGGGAGAGACGACTGGCTGATAGATGGCAGCGTCCTTGGAGTTGGTCGCGATCAGCGGGAAGGCCCAGACGCTGGCGCCGACGTCGACGATCGTGGAGGAACCGCCCCAGTTGTCGTTCTGCGCCACCTTGTCTCCGCCGTCATAGGCCTCGGCGTAGGGATCGGGCAGCGGATTCGAAACGCCGAGACGCGGATCACTGAGGGTCGGTCCGAGCGCGCGCATGAGGATCGGCGAGTTGCCGGAGGTGTTCTTCCCGCCGACATAGTAGCCGAAATAGAAGTCCTCGCCGGCGGCGATGGACGTGAGAACCGACATATTGACGATGCGGGCGGGCGGGATCGTCGCGGTGGTGACCGTCAGTGTGGCCGCATTGCTGGTCATGGAGCCGGCGGAGTTCGAAACCGCCACCCGATAGGCGCCGGCATCGGCGGCCGCCGCCTGGCTGATCGTCAGCGTGGCGGTGGCGGAGCCAGACACGGTGGCGCTGTCGCTGAGGGCGACGCCGTCCTTGCTCCAGCGGTAGACCGGAGTGGGCGTGCCGGTGGCGGTGACCCGGAAGGTCGCCGTCCCGCCGGTGGCCACCGAAACGGATTCGGGCTGGGCGGTGATTTGCGGGGCGACAGCCGTCACGCCGGTGACCGTGAGCGTCACACTCGTGGTCGTTACGGATTCAGTCCCGTTGGAAATGATGACGGCGTAGGCCCCGGCGCTGTCCAGCGTGGCGGAGCTGACGGTGTAGGAGGCGCCAGTGGCACCGACGATCGGCGTGCCATTGAGGGTCCACTGATACGTCATCGGCGAGGCGGACGCAGCTTCGACGGCGAACGTGACGCCCTGGCCGGCGGCAACGGTGCGGCCAATCGGAACGCTGACGAGCGTGATGCCCGGGACCGTCACGTGCGACTCGAAGACCTGCACGTTGGTGGGCGAGGAGGTGTACGTGACGAGATTGCTCGTGACCGTGACGGAATAGTTGGCCATGTCGGCCTGAGTCGCGGAGCCGATCGTGTAAGAGGCATTGGTAGCGCCGGCGATCGCGGTCGTATCACGATACCACTGGTACGTTGGCGAGGGTGAACCAGTGGCAGTAATCTTCAGCGTGACATTGGTGCCGGAACGCACCTGCACGAGGGCCGGCGGAACCGCAGTGACTTCAAGCGAACCCGCGGAGCTGTCGACGACGCCCTTGCGGATCGTGTGATTGCCGGTGTCAGCGATGTAGACCACCGAGCCGGCCGCATCGACGGCGATACCGGAAGGCTCCAGGAAGAGCGCGTTGGTGCCGGTGCCGTCAGTTGTACCGGAGGTTCCCTTCGTCCCGGCGATCGTGCTCACGGTGCCATCGGAGGTGATCTTGCGAATCGCGTGATTGTTCTTGTCTGCGACGTAGAGGTTGCCCGAACCGTCGACCGCAATCCCCGTCGGGGCATTGAAGCGGGCCGCAGTGCCGACACCGTCGGCGGTGCCGCTCACGCCACCGGAGCCGGCGATCGTCGTGACCACACCAGCTGCGGTGATCTTGCGGATCGTGTGGTTGCCGGTGTCGGTGACGTAGAGGTTGCCCGCAGAATCGATGGCAATGCCTCGGGGGCCGTTGAAACGTGCGTCGGTGCCGGTGCCGTCGACCTTGCCGAAACTGGAGGCAGAGCCGGCAAAGGTGGTGACCACGCCCGCGGGAGTGACCTTTCGAATCGTGTTCTTGGCGCTGTCGGCCACGTAAACATTGCCCGAGGCGTCCGCGGCGGCGCCAGTCGGCACGTAGAACCGGGCGGCGGCGCCGGTACCATCATCGGTGCCCATGTTGCCCGCGCTGCCCGCGGGTGTGGTCACCACGGCTCCGGCTGTGATCTTGCGGAGCGTGCTGTTGAGGGTGTCGGCGAGATAAAGAGAACCGGCGCTGTCGATCCCGAGCGTGATCGGACGGCCGGAGATCTCCGGGCTGCCCATGTAGAACCGGGCGGCCGTGCCGGTGCCGTCAGCGGAGCCGATGTTGATGGGAAGATTGTTGAGCGGATCAACGGGCGTGCTGGCGAATACGGTCACCGCGCCGCCGGGCGTGATCTTGCGGACGATGTTATTGGAGGCGTCGGCAACGTAGAGATTGCCCGCCGAGTCCAACGCCAACGCCGCGGGATGGTAGAACCGGGCCGCAGTGCCGACCCCGCTGGTTGACTCAGGTTGGCCGGCGGCGCCGGCAAAAGTCGTAATCGTGAGCGGCGCGCTCACGCTTTGCGCCGAAGGCGCCGCGACGGAAAGGAGCGCGGTGGCGCAAAACGCGGCCAGCGCGGTCGTTTTCCGGAACACGAGTGGTAGGGGCTGTTTGAGCATCATATTGGAAAGGACATTCGAGCTTACACGGGACACTATCGAGGACTTCAACGATTCTCTTGAGGGCGGAACACGAAACTCAAGCGACGGCTTTTGTTCCGAGTATATACATCTCACTGTTTTTTGACGGGGGAAATCGTGCGCATTGCGGTCGGCCGATCCCTCACGTCTCGTAAAATGCACGAAGCTCGGAGTCGGCGTGCCGCAGCCGCACGGCGAGCGTGTAGGCGAGTTGCTCGAATACCTGCTCGCCCACGGTCGGGTGAGCCCGCACGACCGCGTCGAAGCGCGCGCGGGTGACCAGGTAGACGTCGGCCTCGGTGGTGGCCACGGCGTTGGCCGACCGGGTGCCATGGACCAGGAAGGCCATCTCACCGAAGAACGTGCCGCGCCCGAAAGTCGCGAGGGTGTGATAGCCACTGCCCTTGAGTGGCAACATCACGCGCACGATGCCACGCCGGACCAGGTACAAGGCGTCCGACGAATCACCGGCCTGGAACACCACTTCGCCGGCGCCCAGGTGGCGCTCGGTGACGCTCGCCGCCAACGCAGACAGCGCGGCGATGTCCGTCACCCCGCGAAACAGTTCAAACTCGCGTAGCGCGAGCGGTGCCGCGGTGTCTATCCGCTCGGGAAGATGCTCCGCCAGGATGCGGTCCTCGGCCCACTGCAAAGCGTCGTCGAGCGTGGCAAACGTGCGCGGCCCCGGCCCGTCTTCCGCGGAGGGGGTGGTGCTCAGGTAATCGCGCAACTCGGGCCGGGCCGGCACGCGACTGAAGAGGAGACTCCCGCCATGCTGGCGCAGGAGCGCGTCGAACTGCGCAAACAGATGTCGCGCCGTGTAGTCGAGCGACTGCACCCGCCGCAGGTCGAGGATCAGGAAGCGACTCGTCTTCAGGTCGGTCTCGAGCTCGCGATACAACTGATCCGTTGTGCCGAAAAACAGGCTGCCCTGCAGTTCGCAGATCGTGGTCTCGGTGCCGAACCGATCGAGGATCGCCTGTTCGGTTGGCAGTCGATGCTGCTTCGAGGAGGTCTGCCCGCCATGCGTCTTCCGCCGCAGCACGCTCCCGCGAATCTGATCGCGGATGAAAAGCAGCATGGCGAGCGCCACGCCGGCGCCGGCTGCAGCCATCAGGTTCGTGGTCACGGCCACGGCGATCACCGTCGCGACTACCAGGAAATCAAGCACGGTGGAACGCTGGCGCACGAGTCGCAGGCTCTGCACGTCAACCATCCGGCAGGCGACCACGATCAGGATCCCGGCGAGGCTCGCCAGCGGCACCCATGCGATCCAGCGGCCGAACACGAGCACGGCGAGCAGGACAAACGCCCCCTCCAGCGCACCCGAGGCGCGCGTGCGGCCGCCGCTTTCAATGTTGACCAGCGTGGCGCCCATCGTGCCCGAGCCCGGCATCCCGCCGAGCAGCGCAGCCATGCAGTTCCCCGCACCCTGGCCCAGGAGCGTGCGATTGGAGCCGTGCCGGCCGAAGGTGAGCGCATCGACGATCACGCAGGTCTTCAGCGAATCCACCGACAGCAGGATCGAGAGCGCCACCGCGGGGGCGAGGAGGGAGGCAATGTCGTCCCATCCGACCTGCCGCAAGGCGCGCAACATGGCCTCCGCTCCCTGTGCGCCCACGATGTCACCGGGCGCCACGTCACCCAGCACGAGCGGATTGCCGACCGTCCGGAGCAAGGCGGCATGGCCAAGCGCGAGGACGAAGTACGTGGCGACGCCACACGCGAGTCCGAGTATCGCCGCGGGAATCCGGCGAATGACCCGGGGCAGGAATACCATTCCAAGGATGGTCGTCGTGCCCACCGTGATGGCGGACCACTGCCAGGCCGCCGGAGAGAAGAGCACCTGCCACCCCGACGATTTGGCCCCCACGCCGAGAAACCTCGGGAGCTGCTGCAGCAGGATCATGACCGCGACCGCGCTCAGGTAACCGGCGACTACCGGATAGGGGATGAATTTGATCAGCCTGCCGCCGCCCAGCGCGCCGTACAATGCCTGCAAGGCACCGGCGATCAGGACCATGATCCCGAGCAGCATCAGGACCCGCTCCGGCACCTGGCTGGATTGCGCGGCCGATAGCGTGGCCGCGACCGAAGCGAGGATCGCCGCCGCAGGTGCGCTCGGCGCAGAGATGAGCCGTGGAGCGCCACCGATCGCGGCCGTCACGAACCCCAGCACGATGGCGCCAATCAGGCCGGCACGAACTCCGTAGCCGACGTACTCCGCCCCGAGCCCACCATACACCGCCACGCCGTAGCCGATCGCCGCCGGCAGGGCGACAAGCGTGGCGGCAAATCCGCCCCACACTTCATTGATCAACGGATATTGAGGCTTCGCTTCGGGCATGGCTGGAGGAGAGGGCATCGCCGGCGAGTGTGGGCCCGCAGGCAGACCGCAGCACGTGTATCCGCCCTTACCGTCGGGAGAAAGCGAAGAATGCAGTCACGCCGGCAGCGGTGACGACGGGTGCCGGAAGGTGCAGTGTCCAACCCCGGAGGGGGCCGGTCGCTGCTGGCGCGCGCAGTCCGATGAACCGGCCGCGCGCGGGTTTGCCCATCAAGGCACCGCACCAGCGATGGCGAACGCTCCGCGCGGGGAGAGATCTCTCAGCGCCACGAGCAGCTGCCGGGTAATCTCATCGACCGGTTGCTCGCCATCGATTTCACGGAGCAACCCAAGCCCACGATAGTATGCGATGAGCGGCTCGGTCTGGTGATGGTACGTGACCAGGCGGGCACCTACGGTCGCCGGATTGTCATCGGAACGCTGGTACAGCTCGCCGCCGCACGCGTCGCACACTCCGGCCTGATGTGGCGGCTTGAACGTGGCGTGATAGGGCGCCTGGCAGCTGCGGCAGATCAGCCGGCCTGAAATCCGGTCGACGAGCGTCTGGTCCGAAACATTGATCAACACCACCGCGGTGAGCCGGCGTTTGAGCCGCGTCAGCATCTCCGTCAAGGCCTGCGCCTGTGGGCGCGTCCGGGGAAAACCGTCGAGGATAAACCCTTCGCGCGCGTCGGGCCGCCCCAGGCGCTCGGCGACCATCGCCTCAGTGACGTCATCAGGGACGAGATCCCCACGGTCCATATACGTTTTGGCCAGTCGCCCCAGCTCCGTCGCCTGCCGGAGATTCTCACGGAAGAGGTCGCCCGTGGCGATGTGGGGCAGGGCCAGCTTCGTGCTGAGCCGCACCGCCTGCGTGCCCTTGCCGGAGCCGGGACCGCCCAGCAGCACGAGATCACGGGTGGCGCGCGCAACGTGGGCCGCCATGGGCGAGGTGAGGGGCGGACGCGCGATTTCCGCGCGGTCGCGGGCCGTGGCAAAACCGTAGGCACGATTGCGCAGGCCTTCACACGCGCGGATCAGCCGGTCCTCGACTGCGTTGAGTGAGCCCTCGCCGGAGACGATGATGAGCCGGCCAGCCGCGGTAAAGTGGTCGAGCACCGGGTCGGTTGCGCGATGGAACACCCGGAGCCGCGCGGTCACACGCTCGGCCGTGTCGTCGGCTCGGTGGTAGAGCTCGGCACCGCATTCGTCGCAGCGTCCCGCCAGCCGTGGGGGATTGGCCGTCAGGTGGTACGGTTGCTGACAACGATGGCAGATTCGGCGGCCCTCCAGGCGTCGCAACACCTCAGGGTCGGGAACGTCGAGGTAAATGACGGCGTCGAGTGTGCGTCCCAGCCGTTGCAGCATCGCCTCGAAGTAGCGCGCCTGCGCGTTCGTCCGGGGGAAACCGTCAAAGAGCAGGCCCCTTTCCTTCGGCACGCGTTGGCACCATTCCTCGACCATCGCGTCCACGACTTCATCCGGTACGAGTTCCTCGACGTCCATGTACTTCTTCGCCAGGCGGCCAAGAGGGGTGCCGGATTCGAGGTTGTCGCGAAACAGGTCGCCGGTGGCGACGTGATTGAGGTGAAAGCGAGCCGAGAGGCTGGCGGCATGCGTGCCCTTTCCGGCGCCCGTGGGACCGAGCAGGGCAATGTTCAGCGGAGTGGGCCGTGACATTGTGGGGTAACTAACCGGGGTTGAGCGGATCGGCTCAGTGTCGGAATGCGAGGTAGAGCAGGCCGATCACCAAGCCGAGTAAGACGAATCCAAGCGTGAAATAGAGGAGGCAACCACTGCGGACGTCCCGGGCCACGTCGCCACTCGGCCGTCGGTATTGCTCGATGATGGCCTCGGCCTCGACGGCAGCCTCGGGCGGTAACTCGCGCGGGTCAGCCGAGCCGGCAGGTGAATGGGACGTCGTCGGCGCGCGGGATGCCGCGTCAGGCATCTTGACTGCGCCCGAACCGATCGACTCGTTGGCGGCCACCGAACTCAGCGTGGAAGCCGAGCCGCCAGACTCCTCCGCCGCAGCGATCTGCTGGTCCAGCCAGGCAAGATGCTCGTGTACCAGCGCACGCTGGCGGCGAAGTTCGGCGAGGGAATCGAAGTCAGACATGCCCGGAGGTCGTTCGGGTTCCTGGTCCACGCGTCAGCCGACGAAGCCTGACCGGCTGGCGAATCGACAAAAAAACGCAGCCCGGTTTGGGCTGCGTTGGAAAGCTAAATATGTGCGACGCTCAGTTCGTGACGACCGACACCGTGCGGTGGGTCTTGTCGAACGCGAGGGTGCCGTCCTTGAGGGCGAAGAGCGTCCAGTCGCGACCCGTGCCGACGTTCTTGCCCGCGTGCAGCTTGGAGCCGCGCTGACGGACGATGATGTTGCCAGCAATGACCTTCTGGCCGCCGTACAACTTCACGCCCAGCCGCTTCGAGTGGCTCTCGCGACCGTTGGTGGATGTTCCCTGACCTTTCTTGTGCGCCATGGCGTGGTGATCTCCTTAAGCGTTGATAGACTTGATCTTGATGACAGACAGCTCCTGGCGATGGCCGCGTTTGCGCTCCATGCCCTTGCGCTTCTTCTTTTTGAACACGACGACCTTATCGCCGCGCTTGTTCTCGAGCACGGTGGCCGAGACGGTGGCTCCGGACAGAGTCGGCTTACCAACCTTGAAGCTCTCGCCTTCGCCGGCCGCCAGCACGTCCTTAATCTCGACGGTCGAGCCCTTTTCGGTGCCAGGGTAGCGGTTAACGGTCAAAATGTCGCCCTCAGACACAGTGAACTGCTGGCCTTGGGTCCGGATGGTCGCTTTCATAAATAAAACCGCGGAATAAGCGGTTTCGCAGAAGTGAAAGCAAGGATTATTTCTGAATTCCGCTCAACGGTATCGGAAATTCAGCCACTCCCGGATGCGCCGCATTAGCCGCTGCGAAAGGTAGGGCGAAAGAAACAGCGTCGCGCAATGCTTTTTCTTGCCGAAATACGGCATCGAGGAGGCACGCCAGCATCACGTCGCCCGAGCCCGTCGGCGAAACCTCGTGAATTGCCGGGGGAGAGACGCGGATCTCCTGCCCCAATCCCTCCCTGAGGCGGACGGGGTTGGGTCCGTCGGTGATGACGTAGCGAAGCGCGGCGACGGAAATCTCGGCAGAATCTTCGATTCCGATCGTGCGCAACTCGGCGGCGTTGACCTTGAGGAGCTCGACCGGCTGCTGCGCGACCCAGGCAAGGGGCGGGCCATAGGTGTCCGCCACGAGGATGCCGCGGGACAACCACCGCGCGAGGGCGTCGCGCAATGGCTCGTAACGCGCGTCGTTCCAACCGGGGAAGCTACCACATAGGGCGAGGACGCGTCCGCCGGGCTGTGCGTCGAGGAAATCGGCGCAGGCCCGCAGCGCGGCGGCGTCAGGTGAGGCGTCAGGTCCGAGGAAGGTTGTCTCAGGCTGTCCGGGTGCCCGAATCACCGTGCCGCGGCGCGTGGGCGCGGTGGTGGAAAATAGTTGCGCGGTGAACCCGTGGTCGCGGAGCCAGGCCTCGCATTGCGCGCCGGAGCTGCCGCCGGCGAAGCCGAGCGCGAGAGCCGGGACGCCAAGCCGGCCCAGCATCTTCGCGACGTTGATCCCCTTGCCGCCCACCTGAAACGTCTCGCGGTCCGCGCGTTGGGTGGCGCCAGGCGACCAGCGCGAATACTCGAGCGTGCTCTCAGCAAGGAGGTTGCCCGTGAGCGTGAAAAATGGAGTGGGCGCCGACGTCATCGTTTGGGCGGACGATAGAAGACGTAGTTGACCAGAAAATCGAGGCCGAGGACGCCGCTGAGGGTACGGATGTTCCGCATCGCGCCGAACACCATCGTGAGCGGACTCGCCTGCGGTTCATGCACCCGCAGAAGCAGCAGACACCCGGCAGTTGCGAGCACCGGCTGCAGGAGAAAGCAAGCGTGATAGACAGCCACGGCATCGGTCCAGCGCGTGAGTGCCCAGCTCAGCACGCCACCGCCGATCACCGGCGCGATGGCCGCCGCGAGCGAGGTGACTGCCAAGTTAAGGCCGATGGCGAGACTCTTGGCCTCGAGTGGAATCAGCCGTAGGAGAATCGTGAACTGTCCCAGGACAAAGCCGGCGCTGGCGATCGCGCCCATGCTCGTCATGCCGCCGAGTGCCCAGATCAGGTAGAGCAGGGTGTTGCTGCTCGGCGTCAGCGTGCACCAAAGCACGTTCACGCCCTGCCATACGAGCAGCGATACGGCCATGACAGGGCGGTTGCCGTACCGGTCGAGCAGCCGCCCCCAGGCCGGCAACGACAACGCACCGCCGAGTGCTGAGACCGTCGAGAGCACGCCGACGTCCCAGGCCGAGAACCCCAACTGTTCGAACATGAAGACTTGGTAGAACGGCCCGAAGCAGTTCGCGGCGAAGGACCACGTGGCGCCGAATGCGATGAACCAGAGCAGCGAGTGAGAGCGCCTGAGCACGGCTAGTTGGGCGTGGAACGACAGGGTGGGCACTTCGACATGGCGATGGGGCTGGGTTGGGCTCACCCATTGCCAATAGAGCGAGGCCACGCGCAACAGTCCGGAGCCGACGATGACCGCCTGGAAGGCACGCACCGAGTATTCCCAATGCGCGAGCACCCAGCCGGTGATCAGCAGGAATGAGAGAAGGGAAATCTGCAGCAGTCGGTTGCGGTGGCCGAAATACTTGCCGCGAAGGCGAGACGGAACCCACTCTTGGATCCACGCGTTCCACGTCACACCGGCGAGCGCGGCGAAGATGCTCGCGACGAAGAACCAGCCGATGAACCACGCCGCGGCGACGTTGGGCTGGTCGCGGGGTACGACCTCCAAAAGCGCTGCGAGCAGAAACCAGCACAGCAGATTCAGGGATGCCGTAACGACGGTGAGTGTCTTCGGCGGACGCAGCCGGGAGAGGTAGGGAACAGCGAACACCTGGACGAAGTTAGCGGCGAACGGCATGGCGCAGAGCAGGCCGATCGCGGGCTTGGGGAGCACCCAGCCCTTGGTGACCAGCGCGGTGATGAAGACGTTTACCGGCAGTGACATCGTCACGATGGGCATCGCGGCGAGTCCGTCCTGGATGCAGAGCCGGAGGCTCTTCTCGAGATCCTCTTTGCGACCGGCGGCAGGCTGGGCGGTTGCGTTCAAGGTGGGTTTGGTTGGAATCACGCCGGCATGTCCGAACGCCTAACCGCGCCGCAGCTTCAGCATAAACGCGTCATTTCCCTGGCCCGCTGGGTTCTTGGAAAATACTTGGTGCGACGCTTGCCCGACGGACGCCGGGACGCGCGCATGATCATCGAAGTGGAGGCGTACAATGGCGAAGCGGACCAGGCGTGTCACGCCCGCGCCGGACGAACGCGCCGGACCGAGCCGCTCTACGCTGCCGGCGGCATCTGGTATGTGTACCTGTGCTATGGCATCCACGAGATGCTCAACCTCGTCGTCGGTCCGAAAGACTGGCCGGCCGCGCTGCTGATCCGCGGGGTGGAAGGCGCGGTTGGACCAGGCCGCGTGACCAAGGCACTGGCGATCGACCGCACGCTCAATGCCCGTCCAGCGCTCGAGGAGACGACCGGGCTTTGGCTGGAGGACCGGGGTGTGGTCGTGCCGCGCCGATTGATCGCAGCGACGCCACGTATCGGCGTCGATTACGCGGGCCCCATCTGGTCGCAGAAGCACTGGCGCTTTCACGTTGATCCCAAGTTGCTGAAAGCCCGCATTTCGCAAACGGGGCACACCGCCTCCTGACCGGCGTGCCGGCGGCCGCGCCGGATCGAGACATCATGAACCGGACTGGCCATGGGCCCAGTAAGCCGCGACACCCCGTTCGAGATAACACGCCAAATCTGGCGGGTTATCGGCGATAACGCGCCAGATTTGGCGTGTTATCTCGGTCCGAGCTTCGCTCTCTACCTCCGACCTTCCGAACGCATCGGCGGCCGCCGTTTCAGGGGACAGACCCCAATTGGTCCGACCTCGACCGCGGCGCTGACGATTCAGGGGACAGACCCCGAAGACCGTCACGGGCACCCCGGTCGTTAGGGGACAGACCCTGATTGCGGTCCCTTGGTGCGCACACGGGCGGAGCCGCACGCGTTCAGGGTTTAGGGACAGACCCCCAGGGCGTTGGACCACCACCGTCTCTCGGGCGACAGACCCTGAGTTCGACGCTGCCGCAGGGATGGTCCCGCCTCAGGCGGATGCGCCTCATCCCGCTTGCGCAGCTGAAAATACCTCGGGAATCGTTATTTCGTTCACGTTGGGCCCATGTCGCAGGATCTTCACGTGGCCCGCCGGTGGGGCCCAAACTGCGGGGTCGGTGGGGCCAAAGAGCAGTACGCTCGGCGTACCAACGACTGCCGCAAGATGACTCACACCGGAGTCGTGGCCGAGAAACAGGCGGCACGAGCGGAGCTCTTCTGCCAATTGCTCAAGGGTAAGCCCCGCCGCCAGCCGCAGTGTCCCGGCTTCGATTCGACGCGCGACAAGGGCCGGTGGGCCGCCGGCTGGGAGCCATCGCGCCTCCTCGGCTGCTCCGAGTACCAGCACGATCGGTGCCTCGAGTTGGTTGATCACTTCGAGCCAACGGTCCGCCGGCCAGTTCTTTCGAGGTGACCCACTGCCCGGGTGAATGGCGATGGGAGCCGTGTGATCGGCGACTCCACGCCTCGCCCAAATCTCCTGGCTGGCCGGCGGCAGCGATGCGGCGCCCACGCGTGGTTCATTGGGTTCCGGCACGATACGATCGGCCGCCAGGCAGCAGAAACGAGGTGCAGAATCAATTCCGACACTCCTTAGCGCGCCTGCATAGTGCGCAGACGCCGGGGCACACTCCGGCATCGCGGCCCCCGGGACAAACTGCTGTCCTGGACGCAACGGGAACCTTCGCGCGAGCTCGCGATCCGGGTCGGGCCAGAAGTTGACGATCAGATCAAACTCCGCGAGCCACGCCCCGAAATCCGGTGGCGGTGGCTCGGCCGCATAGAGGCAGGCCCAGCGTGCTGCGTGCTGCGAGTGCACGGCGTCTAGGAGCCCGCGGGTGCGGGCGAGCTCGGCGGCGTCCGCATTGCCGGCGAGTTCCAGGCGCGCCTCCGGCCATCGCGCGCGCAGGGCCCAGAGCGCTGGAAGCGTTACCAGAAAATCGCCCAATGCCCCGCCGCGAAGAACGAGGATGCGACGCATGTTTCGAGTGACCGTCAGCCCCCCGACCGATCAGCGCCCCGGAGCCGTGCTGCTGGTGTTCGTCGGGCTGCCGGGCGAAGGGGACTGGGGGCCGGGCGTCATCGTCCCGGCCGCAGCCGGCGCCGCGATTTGCGGCCCTGCACCGCCTGCCACAGGCTCCGTCGGGGAGTTGTACGCCACGAGGTTGGCCGTGCCGGTGCCAATGTTGAACTCGACCTCGAACTTGATCGGCAAACGCTGCGCATCCTGGGCGATCCAAACCTGCACGGTGCTGCCCCGCTTGAACATGCCCTTGGGCGGTGTCTTCTCCATCCGCGGCTGCAGAACGAGGGTGTTGAACCTTCCGAGCCGGTTGCGCACCTCCTCATAGCGGAGCGCGTGAATGGTCAACTCGTAGAAATCGTCGTCGAAGAGCACCAGCACGTCGCGTTTGTCGCCCGGTTGCAGATTCCAGTCCCGCGTGCTGAGGAGCGCGCTGATGAGATCCGTGGGGGAACCTGGGGGCATTTCCAGGATCCGCGGGCCACCTTCACCGCCCACCGGTACATAATTGGCCTGGCGGTTGGTGTAGTTGAAGGTGACGAGGTGCTCCTGCACCTTGCCGCGGGTCTTGCTCCGCTCATGCAGGGAGAGCAGATCGCCAGTGCGCGCGTCGTAGACCGACTCGGCCGTGGCATCGAAGGGCAGGAGCATCCGCGCCAGGCGGCGGGTCGTCGTGCTCGAGATGATCTTGATCTGGTCCGGCCCGTTGGCGGCGGCGTTGATCTCAATCTCGCCGGCGCCGGGAACGATCGCCCAGGATACGGAGAACCGCAGCATCTCTCCCGCCCGCAGTGGAGGACCGGGATTGGCGACCAGCGGCAGAACGCCACTGGCCAGACCAAGGCAAAACGCGATGACGGGCCTGAGTTTCATGGGACGGTACAGACCCGCTCCGAAACGGAAGGGGTGAAGATTCGATGAGGCGCGATCGCCCAAAGGGTGCTGTCGGGGCACTGGCGCGGCGTCCAGTTGGCGCCCGCAGCCCAAGGGGAGAACGCAGGAAGCACAATGCGGCTGGGCTCAGCCACCAGGGCAGGGAGTTTCAACCGCCCGCCGGCACCGTCCCGCCACACGACGGCGGGATGGTGGTGACCGACGACCTCAACGTATCCGGCGGGCACAACCTCCGGTCTGTCGCCGTGATGAAAGAAGCACCCGGCGCGCTGGACGTTCGCTGTGCCTGCGCCACGCCAGCAGCGGTCGTGGTTGCCGATGACAACGGTGATTGGGACGACGGCCGCAGAAAGAAATCGTTCGGCGCGGGCGGCGCCCTCGGCGGCATGCACGACATCGCCGAGCCAAATCATCTCGGCGGGCGCGTAGTCGTCGATCAGGGTATGCAGCCGTTTCTCGATGTCGTCATCACCCCAAGCTGGGAGGAGGTTGCCGCGTACGCGATGCGATGCGGCATACCCCCAGTGCAGGTCGGCGACGACCAACAGGCGCGCGGTCTCCAGCCAGAGCGCCAGCCGCGAATCGATCCACACCCCGGGCCGAATCTCGGCGCGGGCGGGAGGCGAAGGCGGCGTGGATGGAAGCATGACAGGAACGCGGAGAAATAGCGTTAGCCGGCACCCGTGCCATACATTTCGTGGTACAGCCGCTCGATCGTGGTCTCAGGGTCCTCAAGGGTCATGGTCTCTCTGATGCGGGAAACGTAGATGCCGAAAGAGAAGGGGCTGACCCGCGGCAACGTACGAAAGTCCCAGCGCAAATCGGCGACTTTTTCGAGGAAGGCAAGGGCGCGGGG
Organism: Opitutus sp. ER46; assembly: GCF_003054705.1. Taxonomy (NCBI): domain Bacteria; kingdom Pseudomonadati; phylum Verrucomicrobiota; class Opitutia; order Opitutales; family Opitutaceae; genus Opitutus; species Opitutus sp. ER46. The sequence goes on along the minus strand of NZ_QAYX01000022.1, from coordinate 161,846 downwards.
CAGATCGAGAAATCGCAACGTCGCCTCGGCATAGGCCTCGACGAGCAGGGGGTGGTCGGGCTCGTGCCTCCGCAGCACTTCGAAGATGATCTCCGAACTCCATTGCAGCGCCCGTGCGCCCCGTTCCTGGCCCCGGACCCGACGGGGCACCATGAGACCCGTCTGGGCGACGCCGCGAAACTGCCACTTTACAAGGCTGCTCTCCGCCAACGCCGTGCGAAGGGCGGACTCGGCGTCCTCGCGCCGAAAGAGCGACCGCCACTCGTCGGGCGTCATCGCCTGGAAGGGCTTCAGCGTGAGGAGGAATCCATAGTCATCGATGGTGACGAGTGCATTGCCGCCCTTCGTCTCCTGGACCCGTTGCGCGATGATACGCGACACGGCGTCATTGGCCGAGCGACCGATGAGCGCGTGAAAGAAGTAGTGGATCAGCCCGCGATGGTCGTAACGCTCGATGAGAAACGTGGCGGCGGTGGGGATCGCGGAGACGCGCGCCTGGAGCGCGAAGTGCTCAACAAGAGCGCGGGCGTTGGCTGCGGAGAGGGCGTATTCCGACTGCAGCCAGTGCGCGGCCACGGCCGCGGCCGGCGGATCAGTCTGGTCGGGCGCCTGCGGGGCGGCGGCCGCAATCGAGTGGGACCGGGGAGTGGCTGGCGTCCCGGTGGTGAGGCGGGCGGCAAGCTCCGTGCGGAGCTGCACCACGGCGGCGGCAAGCCCCGAGGCGAGCGGCATTTTGTTCGCGTACCATCGGGGAACGGTCGGAACCGCGCTGTCCGCGGCAGCGACTTTGGCGGTGAGCAGGCGCGTTTCGAGAAGCCGGAGCGTGCGGCCGTTGAGAACAAAAACATCGCCGACGCGCAGGCCTTTGATGAAGGACTCCTCGACCTGACCGATCTTCCGCCGGCCAAGTTGCACCTGCACCATGCTCTCCGTGGCAATGGTGCCGACGTTCTGGAAGAACTCGCGGGCGACGCGGGGCGCGGGGAGCGTCAGTAGGCCCAAGGCGTCGACCCGGACCTTGCCGAAGAGAGCCTCGTAATTCGCCTCGAGCGCGGCGCCGCCGCCACGCAGATAGCGCAGCACGCGGTCGAAATCCGCCCGGGCCAGCGCGCGATACGGGTAGGTGCGGCGAAGAAAGGCGAACGCTTCCTCGGAGGTGACGCTGCCAAACACAGCGAGACTGACGAGCGTCTGCGCGAGCACATCCAGCGGGGCGTCGTGAATGCGTACGGGCTCGAGGGCGCGACCTTCCATCATCCGGGCGGTGACGGCGCACTCGGCCAGGTCGTTGATGTTGCTCGCGACGAGCACGCCGTGAGGGGATTCGCGCATCGAGTGACCGGAGCGGCCGATGCGCTGCAGGGCGCGGGCAACGCCCTTCGGCGCGGAGACCATCACGACGGTGTCGATGGATCCGATATCGATGCCCATCTCCAGTGACGTGGAACAGACGACCGCGCGGAGCTCGCCGCGCTTGAGGCGATCCTCGACCTCGAGCCGGACGCTGCGGTCAAGCGAGGCGTGGTGGACCTCAATCTGGTTCGTGAGTGCGGGCAGGAGTTGCTTCAGGCGCAGACCGATATGCTCGGCGCCGGAACGCGTATTGGTGAAGATGAGCGTGGTGCGTTTACTCCCCAGCAGCGTGCCCAGTTCCAGCAACACGCGGGACGCGGTGTAGCCGGCCGGTGGGTACGCGTGGTCGCGCAGGGGAGAAAACACTTCGATGCGCGCCCGCCGGCGCTCGGCGATCTCGATCAGGCGACAATCGCGCTCCGGGCCCACGAGGAACGCGGCCATGGTCTCGAGCGGGGTCACCGTGGCGGAGAGCCCGATGCGGACGAGGGCGTTTGGAGCGGCGTTGCCCGGCGGGCCGGGCCCATCGGTCGCGGCGCTAGATGCGGCGGTCGCCGCAATTTCGTGGAGGCGTTCGGCGGCGAGAACGGCCATGGTGCCGCGCTTGTTTTCCGCCAATGCATGCAGTTCGTCCGCGATGAAGAAACGAACCGTGCGGAACGCTGGCAGCCAGGACGGCTGGCTGAGCAGGATCGTCAGACTCTCCGGAGTGGTGACGAGAATGTGCGGCGGGTGCCGACGCTGCTGTGCGCGTTCCTTGACGGTGGTGTCCCCCGTCCGCGCGCCGACCCGCAGCCAGGACCAGCCGAGTTCATCGAGAGGCGACTGCAAATTCTTGCTGAGATCGTAAGCGAGGGCCCGAAGCGGAGAGACGTACACGGCGACGATCCCGTCCCGGGCTGCGCCTGCGTCGTGCGCTCGGGCGAGGTAGTCGAAGACGCCGAGAAACGCCGCGAGCGTCTTGCCGCTGCCCGTGGGCGAGGAAAGCAGGAGAGAACGCCTGGCGAGTACTTCGGGTACTGCCGCCAGCTGGGCCGGGGCAAACGCCCCAAATCGAGCGCGGAACCAGGTTGCGAGCTCGGGATGGAGCGCTCGCAAGAGCCACGGCGCATCGTGGGCAGGTTCCCGGACCCAAGTGAACATGGGCGGACCATACCTATTCCCGGCCGGCCGTCGACCCGGTCTCCACCCGACACACTCGACGTGTCGGCGCCTGGAATCGGAGCCCAGGCCATCGAATTCGCCCCCCCGGCAAGCGATGGCTAGGCTAGTGATTCGTTCCTTGCGAGGGAATCGACTGGGCAGCGGCGGCGAGCTTCCGACACGTGTCGAGGGTATCGATCTCGGCAGGGGTTTTGTCCGTGCGGATGCGAACAATCCGGGGAAAGCGGAGCGCAAAACCGCTCTGGTGCCGGTTGCTCGGCTGGATGGTGTCGAACGCGACCTCCAACACCGTGTCGGGCACCACCACGCGATAGCGGCCGCGTTCCTCCACCGTGTGCGCCAGAAAATGCTCGGTCATCGCCGCGATCTCCAGGTCCGTCAGTCCGGAGTACGCCTTGCCCACCGTCAGCAGCCGGTCGCTCGCGCCATCGCGGATCGCGAACGTGTAGTCGCTCAACACATCGCGTCGCTTGCCATGCCCGTACTCCACGCCCACCACCACCACGTCGAGGGTCGCGTATGCCTTCTTCAACTTCAGCCACGCGAGTCCCCGCCGCCCCGGCGCATAGGCGCTGCTTGGATCTTTCGCCATCAGGCCTTCGTTGCCTCGTTGCCGTGCCACCAGGAACGCCGCCTCGATATCCGCCGCCGTTTCCGCCTGGCGCGTCGGCGCCAGCACCAGCGGCGCCCCTGCCGGCACGCGGGCCAACAGTTGTTCGAGTTCCGCCCGCCGCTGCGCCAGCGGCTCGTTCAACAGCGCGCGGCCGCCAGCCCAGAGGAGATCGTAACACGAGATCGAGACCGGGATTTCCGCGCCGAGAAAGAAGTCGTCGCCCTTGCGCCCCAGCCGCTTCTGCAGCTCGGCAAAGGGCAACGCCCGTCCGTCGCGCCACGCCAGCAACTCGCCATCCACGATGAAGTCCCCCGGCACCTTTTCGACGCCCCGCACCAAGTCCGGGAACTGCTCCGTGATTCGCTTCAGGTCGCGCGAGTATAGCTCCGCACGATCCCCGGCCTTGTGCACCTGGCACCTGATCCCGTCGTACTTCTCTTCCAGCCACACCGGTGCGCCGAGTCGCGCCAGGATTGCCTCCGCCGTCGGCTCGGCGCTCGCCAGCATGAACTGCAGCGGGCGAAACACTCTCAACTCAATCGCGCCCAAGCGCCCCTCCCGCGCCGCGCGCGTCACTTCCGCGATGTCGCCAGCCAGCATATTTGCCTGTCGAATCGCTTCCGTCGGTTCGGCCGTCGCCGCCGCGATTGCTTCCTCCACCAGGCCCTCCTTCAGCCCGATGCGCAGATCACCGGTGACGATCTTCACCAGGTACTTCGCCTCCGCCGGTGTCATCACCGCCAGACACCGCTGCAGCCACTCCAGCTTCGCCACCGGTCCGCGCGTCGCCGCAATCTCCGCGAAGAGCTCCGCCACTGCCGCCAAGGTCGGGCTCGCCGCCGCGTGGGCCTGGCCCGGCCTCGCTCGCTGCAGCAGCGCCTCCGCCGCCTCGCCGGCGTCCGCGAAACGATGATACGCCGCCCGATAGTCGGCCTCACTCAGTCCCGCCACTTCGAGCACGGCACGCTTGATCACCGCCCAACCGAGCGTGAGCACGCGGCCGTCGGCTTGGGGAAACGCCCGGCCGGTCAGAAAGACCACGGCGGTCGCCGCGTCCGCCGCCGAGAGTTCCGTCAGGTACGCGCGCAGGATCTCCACCTTCTCCAGCTTGCGGGGCGTCGCACGGACCTGTTCGGCCACCGCCGCAAACCGCCCGAAACAGTTGGCCGCGCCCGGCTCGCAGGGGCTCGCCGGTGCCGCGGCGGCCGAGTCCGCATCAGTCCCGGCCGACGCCGGCCGCGCTTCGGTTCGTCCCGCCAACCCGAACTCAAGCTGGTTGTCTTCGCCGATCGCCCACGCCTCGACGCCGCGGTCGCGCAGCGTGCGGGCAAAATCCTGCGCGAACCCGTGCAGGGTGAACACCAGCTTCGGCTGCACCGCCTCCACAAAGCGCAGGAGATCGGGGTAGTCCGCGTGATCCGACAGCGGAAACATCGCGTCACATCGATACTGATACTTTGCGCCCGGATCCATCGCCCAGCCCGTAACCATCGCGGTGCGCCGCGGCCCGAGCTGCCGGAGGAACGTGCTGTCGGGCGCCTGCGGTGGACAGATGACCACATGCCCTGTCGCGGGTCCGGTCCCGACCCCGCGGTACACGGGGAACGTCATGCCGAGTTCCTCGTAGATTCGCGTCAACCGCAGCGTCTGCGGGTGGAGCAGAATCGGCAGCCGCGCCTCCGCCAGGCCGCTCAGCAGTTCCTGGCTTTTGCCGAGGCTATAGCCAAACAACACGGGGACCTCTCCGTCATCGAGGCACGCATGGCAGAACGCCGCGATGTCCCGCAGCACCTGGACCGTGGGCGGAAACACGTAGTGCGGTCGGCCGAACGTCGTCTCCATCACGAGCACGTCCGCCCGAGGTGTCGCGCACGCTTCCGCCGAGCGCCCCTGGCGTAGCTTGAAATCTCCCGTGTAGAGCAAACGACCGTGCTGCTGGTGCAGGAGCAGCGCCTGTGCCGACCCGAAGATATGGCCGGCGGGATAGAGCGTGACGTCGCAGTCGGGCGTCAGGCGCTCGCCCTGTCCAAACGGCAGGACGTGCTCCACGCGTTCCCCGGGCATCCGCGCTTGCATGAGGCGCGAGGTGCCGGCTGAGCAGAGAATCTCGCCGTGCGGGGCGATATGATCGGAGTGCGCGTGGGAGACAAAGGACCGTGGCTTGGGGAAATGCGCATCCAGCCACCAGTCGATCTGGGGGAGCCAGACACCCGCGCGAAACTCAACCTGCCAGGGCATGCGTCAGAAAGACCGCAAGCATTCGGAAAGTGCCGGCCGGCGCAACCAGTCGGAGGGAATCGCGTTCAGCTCCGACCACACCGCGGGCCGCATCACCGCAGCGCCCCAAGCCACCAGAGGAGCAATCCCACCAGCAGCGCAGCGGCAACCGCCCACCAGTACCAGGGCAGCCCATTGACCCGGGTGGATCGTCGCCGCGGGGCCGGGGTGTTCTCGTCGGCATAGGCGGACTCCGGCAGGTCGAGACCGTCGTAGATCGAGCTGTCCCGCCATCCCGTGCGTTCGTCGGCGCCACACTCGGGACACGCCTTGGCTCCGCGGGGGATGCGTGCGCCGCAATTGGCGCATTCGTCGGGCGCAGGCAGCTCAGGCATCGGCGCGGAAATACTTGCGCTTGGCCAGGCGCCACGCCGTCACGAAGAACGCCGTCAGCGGCACCGCGAGCAGCATGCCGAGCACGCCGTGAAACGCCGTGCCCCAGAAGAAGACGGCGAAAATGATCGCAGCCGGGTGCAGCCCGGTCTGATCCCCCATGATCTTCGGCGTCAGCACCCAGCTCTCGATCGCCTGGACGATCAGTGTCACCCCGATCACCCAACCCACCAGTTGCAGGCCACCGTCCGGCTGGAAGAAGGCAAGCGGCAGCGTCGTCGCCAGGCCGAGGATGGTACCGAGGTAGGGGATGATGTTGAGGAAGCCGAGCGCGAGGCCGATGAAGAGGCCGAACTTCAATCCGACAATCGTGAAGCCCGCGGCATAGAGCAGCCCCATGCAGAGCCCAATCAGCAGCTGCCCGCGGAAGAACGACTCGATGATGCCGACAAACTCGTTTGCCAGGAACACCACATCGTCGCGCACGCTCGGCCGCAGGAAGGGCAGGTGGCTGCCGAGATGCTGGGTCGGCTCCCCGCGCATCAGCAGGAAGAAGAACAGGTACACCGGAATGATGACCACGTGGGTGAGGAACCCGACCACGTTGAGCAGTCCGCCAAAGGCCATGCGCAGCGACGGTACGGTTTGCGCCAGCAGCGCCTTCGTCTCCGTGCCGATCATCTCCGAGATGCTCGGCAGCCCGCGCCGTTCCAGCTGGCCACGCACGGTTTCCATCCACGCGGGATAGTGCTGCTGGACGTACGTCGTGACGTTCTCCCAGAGCGTCGGCACGTACGCGATGAACTCGAGGGTCTGGTCGATCAGCGGAGGAAGGATGAGCAGCAGGGCACCGGAGATCAGGAGCAGGACCGCGCCATAGAGGAGGATGACGGCCGCCAGCCGCCGCAGTCGCATCCGCCGTTCGAGCCAGTCGACCACCGGCCGCAGGATCAGCGCGAGCACTCCGGCCACCGCGAGGGGCCAGATCACCGATGAGAAGAATCCAAGCAGCGCGCCGAATCCGGCGAACGCCGCCACGATGAGCGCCAGCGACGCGAACAGGGCCAGCAACGTGAGCGCAAACCCGACAATGCGGCGCTGAGTCTCCGAGAGGAGTGGGGCGGCGGTGGGATCAGCAGGCATGAGAGGCGCGGGTGGGAGACAGCAGACAGGGAATCTTCCCTGGGGCAAGTTCGCGAATGAGCGCCGGTTGGGTTCTTCCGCCACCAGTGGGGCGGCAGGCACGCGCGGGGTGCCCACGCACGCCGATCCTCAGCCGCCGTTTCCGACTCCAGCATCTCCGCTCTTGCGCATTGGGAAAGGCACGGCCGTGTGTCCGGTGTGGTGGCGCCAGAACCAGCGCGCGATCGCGGGCATCAGGACAATCGCGCCGACCATGTTCACGAGGAACATGAACGTGAGGAGCAGGCCCATGTCGGCCTGGAACTTGAGATTGGAGAAGAGCCAGCTGCTCACGCCGATCGCCAGGGTCAGGCCGGTAAACACGACCGCCGTCCCGGCATCCTTCAACGCCGTCACGGTTGCGTCCTCGAAATACTCGCCCGCCTTCAACGAGGCCTGGAGCCGCGCGAAGATGTAGATGCCGTAGTCGACGCCGATGCCGATACCCAGCGCCAGCATCGGGAGCGTCGAGGTCTTCAGCCCGATGTTGAGGTAAGCCATCAGCGCGTAGGCCAGGAAGCTCACGATCACGAGGGGAGTGACGATGCACAGCGCCGCGCGGAGCGAGCGGAACGTGAGGAGGCAAAGCACCACGACAGCCCCGAACACCCAATACAGAATCGGTCGTTCCGCGGCCGCGACGACCTCGTTGGTCGCGGCCATCACGCCGGCATTTCCGCTCGCGAGCACGAACTTCGCCTTGGCTCCGGAATGGTCCGCCTGAAACGCCTTCACGGCGTCGGTCACCGCACGCAGCGTCTCGGCCTTGTGGTCGCGGAGGAAGATCATGATGGGCAGCACGCTGCCGTCGGAATTGAGCAAGCCGGTCGAGGTCTCGACCGGTGAAACCGCCTGGGCCAGGGCCTGTTCGTTGCGCGGCAGGACCCGCCACTTGAGCGAGCCCTCGCTATAGCCGGCGTTCACGGTCTTGGCGACGGAGGCAATCGATATCACCGACTGCACGCCATCGAGGGCGCGGATCCGGCCCTCGAACTGGTCCATCAAGGTCATCACCTCGTGGTCAACGCAACCGTTCGGCACGGTTTCCACCATCACCTGGAGGATATCCACGCCGATGCTGAACTTCGACGTGATGAGCGCGGTGTCCCGGTTGTACCGGGAGTCTGGCTTCAGCTCCGGCACGCCGACCTGCGTGTCGCCGATGCGAACGTCCTCCGCCTTCGAAAGTCCCCAAAGGCCGAGCGCAAGCGCGACCACGATGATGAGCAGCGACGGCCGCGGCTTCATCTTGTGGGCGAGTTGCTCGCACAAGCGGTCGCCCCAGGCGCGCTGCCCGGCGACCCAACGGGCGTACGATTCCGGCAGCCGCAGGTAGGAGAGCATCAGCGGCAGCAGATAGAAGTTGGTGATGATGATGACGCTCACGCCCAGGCTCGCGGTGATCGCGAGTTCGCGGATCGTCTGGATCTTGATCACGAGCATCGTGGCGAAGCCGACGATGTCGGTGCAGAGCGCGACGATGCCCGGAAGAATCAACTGCATGAACGCGGCCCGGGCGGCGGTCGGGCCGTCGCTGCCCTTGAACATCTCGTTGCGGAACGTGCAGATCTTCTGCACCCCGTGGCTGACACCAATCGCGAACACCAGGAACGGCACGAGAATGGAGAACGTGTCGATGCCATAGCCCAGCGCGGTGAGGGCGCCAAGTTGCCATACGACCGCCACCAATGAGGCCACGATCGGGGCCGCCGCGAGCTTCCACCGGCCGGCATAGCGCCAGACCAGGAGGGCGGTGACGACCACGGCGACGCCGAACAGGACCATCACGCCGTAGGCGCCCTCGGTGACGTCACCGATCACCTTCGCGAACCCGATGATGTGTACCTCGATCTCGCCGTGCGTGTCGGCGGCAATGCGGTCGCGGATACGCTCCAGCCCGCGCGCCACCTTAACGTAGTCGACCTTCTCACCCGTGTTGGGGTCGATCTCGAGCACGGGGGCACTGACGATCGCGCCGGTAAAGTCATTGGCCACAAGCTGACCGAGCTTGCCCGATTTGATGATGTTCTCTCGCACCGTGGCGAAGTTTGCCGGCGTCGGCGTGAAATCGCCCGGGATGACGTTGCCGCCCGTGAAACCATCCTCGACGACCTCAATATACCGGACGTTCGGCGTAAACAACGACTGGACCTGCGCGCGGTCGATGCTCGGCAGGAACGTGACCTCGTCGGTGGCACGCTTCAGTTCCCGGAAGAACTGCTCGTTGAACATGTCTCCGCGCTTCGCGACCAGGGCGACGAGCACGCGATTGGCGCCGCCAAAGGTGCCCTGGTGCTTGGTGAAGGTCTGGATGTAGGGATGTTCGCGGGGGAGCGACTTGTTGAAGCTGGCGTCAACGCGAACGTTGACGGCGAAGTACGCCATCACCGCCGTGAGCGCGGCAAACACCGCGATGAGCGGCGTGCGCCAGCGGAACATCCAAGTTGTGAATCTCTCGAGCATGAAAGGAGCGGGCTTCAGCGTTGCGGGTGGGCCGACGTCGGGGCGCCAGCGGGCGTGATGGCCGATTGAATCTGCGCAGCCTCGAGACGGATCGCACCCGCTTCGCCCACAGCAAGCAGCGCCTCGCCGGGTAGCAGGAGAAGCTCGGCAATGCCGGTGGCTACGCCGACGTCGCGTCGACTGAACTCGCCGCCGGCTCCGGTTGCCACCACCAGGCCGCGGGCCCCGCCGGCGAGCAGGATCGCGCCGGAAGTGGTTTGCACGCCCGTCGCCAGCAGCACCGGCTCTGGCGTCGTCACCAACTGCCAGGTACCACCGTCGTCCTCCGAGCGATACACGCGCCCGCGCAACCCGTAGGCCAGGATTCTCCGCTCACCGAGCGGCAGGATACCGTAGAACGAGCCGTCGTACGGGGTCGGGATCGGCGACCAAGTTGTCCCGCGATCGGTGGAACGCAGCAAGGTGCCATGTTCGCCCGCCAGATAAAGCGTCCCGGTCGGTCCGCGGGTCAGGTGGTTGAGATGGTAGTCGTCTTCGAGAATCCGCTGGCGCGTCCACGTGCGTCCCGCATCGGTCGTCTTCAGGCACAGGCCGTACGCGCCGACCGCGATGACGTGCGTCGCGTCGAGAGCCAGCACGTCGAGAAACGAGTCGCTGAGGTTCTCGCCCTGCCACTGGCGGGTCCAGCTGACCCCGCCGTCAGTGGTGGCGAGAATGATCGCGTCATGTCCGACCGCCCAGCCATGCTGTGCGTCGCCGAAACTGACGCCGGTGAGCGCGGCCGCCGATGGGTTCTGCGCCGTGACCCAAGTCCGGGCCTGGTCAACCGAGCGCAGGATGGTGCCACGCTCCCCGACAGCCACGATGGCCTCACCGGCCTGGGTGGCGTCCAGCAGCAACGTGCGGGAGGCAACGGGCAACGCCTGGACTCCGGGAGCAAGAAGGGAAAGGAGGAGGAGGGGGAGGATGCGCGTGCAGCGCATGACGAGCGGAGCTGGTGACCTCATCGGCTGATCAGAAAAGGGCAAAACGGGCGCGTCCGGCAACAACGCAGAATGGCCGGCATCAATGCAGCCGGTTGGACAAAACGGCGCCGGGGGTGAACCCGGCGCCGATCTCGCCGCGCACAAGCGGATGCGCGGCCGGGTGGAGATGCTTAGCGAACGCCTTCGCGCCGGAGCGACTCCGGCGTGTAGTCGGAAGGCGCCCGTTTCAGCGTGAAGTCGTACATCGCGTTTTCGTTGTCGAGGCCGAGGGCGAGGTACCGGTTGTTCTGCAGGTCGTGAATGACCTCGAGCGTGCTCCAGAACGTCGGCGCATCGTAATAATTGATACAGTGGGCCTCGGAGGGACGCCACATCTGCCCGCGACCGTCGTAATGGTCGGCGGCCAGGATCTGCCAGCTGTCCTCATCGATGTAGAAGGTCCGACGCGAATAGAGGTGGGAGACACCCGGCTTCAGGGTCGCATCGACCACCCAGACACGGTGCAGCTCGTAACGCGCGAGGTCCTGGTTGATGTGCAGCGGCTTGAGGATCTCCGAGGCTTTCAAACCCTTGGCATGGAGCTTGTAGGAGTTGTACGGGACCAACATTTCCTTCTTTCCGAGGAGCTTCCATTCGTAGCGATCAGGGGCGCCGGAAAAGAAGTCGAACTGGTCGGTGGTGCGCTGGCCGTCGGCATTGGTGCCGGGATTGTCGTAGGCGACGTTCGGTGCGCGCGTCACGCGGCGCCGGCCCGCGTTGTACTGCCAGGCCCGACGCGGCTCCTTCACCTGATTGAGGCTGTCCCAGACCACCAGGATGGTGCCGGCGAGGCGGGCGGGGGCGAGAGTCGCCTGCTTGAAGTAGACGAGCACGTTGCCCTCATCGAGTTCCTTCACGGTGATGTCCGGGCGCGAGTAGTTGTAGAGGAACTCGTCCTCGAACTTCACGATCTGGTAACCGCCGCCGCGCTCCACGGCGGCCTGGTCGATGTAGCGCACGGCCGCGTAGCCGCGGAAGCGGGTCAGGAAGTTCCAGACGACTTCGATGCCGCTCTGGGGAATCGGAAACGGCACGCCAATGGTGGCGTTGCTGATGCCGTTGCCGTTGGCGACGATCTGCCCCGTCGTGGCGTTGGCCCGGGTGGCGTCATAGATGCGCTGCGGATACGAGGCGCTGCGTCGCGTCGGATACACCACCATCTTGTAGGTCGGGTACGCCTTGAGCAGCGCCTGATGACCGGCAGTCAACTGCTCGGCGTGCTCGGCCATGTTGGCGGCCGTGATCGTATAGAGAGGCTGGTCGGCCGCAAACGGATCGGGGTGGTGGTCACCCGGCTTGTAACCGGCCGGCGGGGTCATGATGCCGCCATTCCAGGCGGGGATGGTGCCGGCAGCATTTCCGGCGGCCTCAGCTCCCATCGGAGTGAGGTCTTTGCCAAGGCGGGCGGCCTCGGCCTCGGAGACGGCGGCCCGGGTGGCAGACGCCGCGACGGCGGCGCACGACAGGACGAACAGGAGGCGGATTTTCATCGTGAAGGGGAAGCAAATGGGCGGCGGTCTTGCCGACGCCCGGGGAAAATGGGGGAGGCGGCCGCAAGACGACCGCCGGTTGGAGGGGAGGTTTAGAACGAGTATTTCACCGTGGTGGTGAAGAAATCCCGGTCGGCCATCAGATTGTATTTACCAGCACCGAAGAAGTTGACGTACCGCAGCTCAACCGAGAGCGCGTTGCGGTAGCTGAACTCGACGCCGACGGTCACGCTCTTGCGGTCCTGGAGGAAGTTGCCGAGCGGGAGGGGGGTATTGCCGCGCACATCATGGGTGAAGGCGACGGACGGCAGCGTGGTGATGTTCGGCAGCAGGCCCGAATACTCAAGCCGCCCGAGCACCGCGTAACCCCAGGAGAACTTGTCGGCAAACGCGCTCGCGGGCGTGGCCGCATATTGCGCAAAGCCGGTGTTGTCCATTGCGGTCTGGCTGCCCGAGGTAAAGGTGCCGGAGGAGTCGTACCGGAGCACGTCCTTCGAGGGAAGGTTGACCCAGACGCCGCCGACTTCACCGAGCAGGGTGAACTGCTGGGAGCCGAGCATTGGGCCGAAGACCTTCGTCAGCGTGGTCTGCGCAGTCCACACGTTATGGCGGCGATAGCCGGAGATCTCCCGGTTGTACTGGCCGAGATAGCTTCCGATTTGATTACTCGCGCCGAACTTCGGCGAGAGGCTCGAGAGCGCGGCGAACAGGAGTTCGACGTCGTCGACCTGCAGGGGCACATCCTCCTTGAGGCCAACTTCACCCTGCCAGGAGATGCCGGTGGTGCCGATCGAGGTGTTGAAGCTGGCACCGTACATGTAGATGTCCTCCGGATACTCCGCAAAATAGCGGGCGGCGCCGGCAGCGGTCAGCAGGCCGACCTTGCCCGCGTTGGCCGCGATGGTGGCGGCGGCGGGATAGAACGGCTGCAGGTTGGCCGGCAGCGCGCTCGCCGGGACGCCCGTAAGGGCGGCACCGAGCAATGTCTGGACGGCTCCCGGCACGGAGGTCGGCGGGAGGCCGGCGTTGACCAGAGCCGGCGCCAAGGTGCCCTGCGCGATCGAAACCGCCGTGGACTGAACCAGCGCCGAGCTGATGCCGGCCGTGGGCGTGAACGCGCTCAGGATCGGCGAGCGGCTGGAGTATCGCGCATAATAAAGCCCGAACTCGGTGTCCTGGATCTGTGGCACCATCGCGCGCACCGCGACGCCCCACTGACCATAGTTTTGCGCGTCGCGGTCCCGGTCACGCGGGATGCCGCCGATCGTGCTGTAGCGGTCCGCGATGCTGCCGAAGCCGAGCCACACCGTGTTTCCGCCGCGCGTGGCGACATCGTTGGTCGAGAAGAAGGTGCCGGCCGGCTCGAGTTCATTGCGGCGAAACTCGAGCAGCACGAAGGGCTCGACCGTGATGTTCGACGTCAGCCCCACCGAGGCCTTGATCATATTCACGGGCAGGAGCGCCTCCTTGATCTCGGAACCCGGCGTGCGGAGCTTCGAGAGGTCCGCGGGGTTGACGATATTGAGACCGTTCGGGATGAAGGTGCTCTCGCCGAGACTCAGGACCTGGCGGCCGACGCGCAATTCGACTGGTGCGGAGTTCTGTAGCTCGAACGTCGTGCGCACATACATGTCGAGCAGCTGGCCGCCGTGCACGACGCGATCCTTCGCCAGATCGCTCAGCTTCGTCCGGTCGGTGTCGTCCGCCTTGAAGTCGTAGAACCAGTAGCCGCGGACGAGTCCGCCGAAATTCCGATACTTGAATTCGAGGTCGTGCGAGCCCTTGACCAGGGCGGAGGCAAGACCGCGGCCATAGTTCAGGTTGCCATCGTCCGCATTGACCGAGTTCTGCAGGCCGGGGACACCGTTGTAGGTGGCCGAGATGCCGTAGTAATCTGCACTCGGGTCGTACAGTCGATACATCGCGCCGAACGAGAGCGTGCTGTCGAAGTTGCCCTTCAACTCGCCCGCCGAAAACGGCACGGCTTGGACGGGATTGGCCAGAGTGGCCAGGCCGCACAACGCGAGCGCCACCGCACCAACGCGGCCGCGAAACGAAAACATCCGTAGGGATTGCATAATTAGGCAAAGGTCCTCAGCGGACCCTGTCGAATTGGGTTAGTAAGTAGCTGGACAGACTTACACTAGCGGCCGGGAGAAAAGACACCCCGCCGGCCTCCGCCAAGGGTAAATCCCCTGCAGCCAACCATAGGCAAAAACACTGATGCAGCTTTGACCGGCGCCTAATTTCGTCGAGACTCCGGGTCATACATGCAGGTCGCGACCACCATCCACGTTAAAGGCGCACGGGAGCACAACTTAAAGAACCTGGAGCTGCGGATTCCGCGCGGCAAACTCGTCGTTATCACCGGTCCGAGCGGCTCGGGGAAGTCGTCGCTTGCGTTCGATACCATCTACGCGGAGGGCTACCGGAAATACATCGAATCGCTGAGCACGCAGGCCCGCCAGGTGCTCGATCAGCTCAAGCGCCCCGACGTCGATTTCATACACGGCCTGTCGCCGGTGCTCGCGATCGAGCAGCGCACCGGAGCTGGCGGCCCGCGCACCACGATCGCCACTGCGACGGAGATTGCCGATTACGCCCAGCTCCTGTGGGCGCTCGCTGGCGAACAGTATTGTCCCAAGGACGGCGGCCGGATCATTCAACGTTCCCTCGACGACAATGTGCAGCGGGTGCTCGCCGAATGTGCGGGCTGCCGGGTGATGCTGTTGGCGCCCTTCATGCGCGCAAAACCCAGCGTGCTGCGCGATGAACTGCCCCGCCTGCGCCAGCGCGGCTTTCAGCGCGTGCGTCTCAACGGCGAGATCAAGACCCTCGACGACCCGAAAATTCTCCCGGTAGGCGTGGGGACGAGGGAGATTGCGGTCGACCTGGTGGTCGACCGGCTGGTCGCGTCCGTCGACCAACGCAGCCGTCTCGCAGACTCGCTCGAGCTCGCGTTTCGCGAGGGCAAGGACCGCGCCATCGTCCTCGCGCAACGCACGGCGGACGAGCCCTGGCGCGAGTTGCTGCTCAGTGAATCGCTCGCGTGCGAGATTTGCGGCGACGTTTTCGACAAGCTCACGCCGCGACACTTCTCCTTCAGCCATCGTGAGGGCGCCTGCCCGTCCTGCGACGGCATTGGCCGCAAGCTGAAATTTGTCCCGGAGTTGATCGTGCCCGACCCGGAGAAGAGTGTGCGTGAGGGCGCGATCAAGCCGTGGCGGATCGGCGGGAAAAATCTCATCATCAAGCACAATGCCCTGCTGAAGCAGCTGGCTGAGCAACTGCCCTTCGATGCCGACGTGCCGTGGCGCAAGCTGCCCGAGGAGACGCGCCGCGTCCTGCTCGTCGGCGCGGGAGACCGGCAGTTTGCCTTCAAGCTGCGGCGCATGCGCGAGGCCAAGGCCATGCCTTTCGCCGGCGTCATTGCGGACCTCGAAGAAAGTTTCCGGCACACGGATAGTGAGGGCTTCCGCGCGCGGCTGACCGCCTACATGATCAGCGGCGATTGCCCGGAGTGTCACGGCTCGCGGCTCAACGCGCGCAGCGGCGCCGTCCTCATCCGCGATCAGCCCGTGCCGGAAACCGCCCCGGCGGCCAACGCGGTCGCGCCCGGACAGCCCGCCGCGCCGCTGCCGCCGGCCCTCACATTCCCGCAGTTCATGGCCCTTGACGTGGAGACCGCGCACGGTTTCGCGCGCCGCCTGGTGGCCGCGCATGGCAACAACGACGCGTTGCGCGATGTGGTGACCGGCATCGAGCAACGCCTCCACTTTCTGCTCGAGACCGGCCTTGGCTACCTGACGCTGGAACGCGACTATGGCACGCTCTCGGGCGGCGAGGCCCAGCGCGTGCGGCTGGCCACCCAACTCGGCATGGGCCTGGTCGGTGTCATCTATGTCTTGGATGAGCCGAGCATCGGCCTGCATCCGCACGACAACCAGAAACTCCTCGAGACGCTCGTCGCGCTCCGCGATCGCGGGAACACCGTGCTCGTGGTGGAGCACGACGAGGACACCATGCGCGCGGCCGACGAACTCATCGAACTCGGGCCCGAGGCCGGCATCGAGGGCGGGTACCTGCTGTTCCAGGGCACTCCGGACGCCTGCATGCAGCTCCCGCTCAAAGCCTCGCGGACTGGGCCCTATCTCGCGCGCAAAATGTCGGTGGTTCGCGACACCAAGGTGAAGCCGCCCGACGGCGCGTGGCTGACCGTGCGGGAGGCGCGCGCGAACAACCTCAAGGGCATCGACGTGAAGTTCCCCGTCGGATTGCTGACGTGCGTCACCGGCGTCAGCGGCTCGGGCAAGAGCACGCTCGTGCTGGACATCCTGGCCGCCGCCGCCGCCCGCAAACTGAATGGCGCCCGCGCCATTCCGGCGCCCCATCGCCAAATCGAGAACCTCGATTTCTTCGAGAAGCTCGTGCAGGTCGACCAGGAGCCGATCGGCCGCAGCCCGCGCTCCAACCCGGCGAGCTATGTCGATCTGCTGCCGCTGCTGCGCGACCTCTACGCCCAGGCTCCGCTCGCCAAGGTGCGCGGCTACAAGGCGAGCCGGTTCTCGTTCAACGTCCGCGGCGGTCGCTGCGAGCGGTGCCAGGGCGATGGCGTGATCAAGCTCGACATGCAGTTCATGCCCGACGCCTACGCGCCGTGCCCGAGCTGCGGCGGGCGGCGCTTCAATCGTGAGACCCTGGAGATTCTGTTCCACGGTCGCTCCATCGCGGACGTCCTGGACATGACCGTGCGCGAGGCGATTCAGCTCTTCCGCAACATCCCGCGCGTCATCGACAAGCTCGAGACGCTCGAGGCGGTCGGACTCGGCTACCTCACGTTGGGGCAGTCCGCCACGACGCTTTCGGGCGGCGAGGCCCAACGCATTAAGCTGTCGCTTGAGCTCAGCAAGCGGCAGCAGGGATCGACGCTCTACATCCTCGACGAACCGACCACCGGGCTGCACTGGACCGATATCCAGAAGCTGATGGACCTGCTGTTCAAACTCCGCGACGCCGGCAACACGGTGATCATCATCGAGCACAACCTCGACGTGATCAACCTGGCCGACTGGTTGATCGATCTGGGCCCGGGCGGCGGTCGCCACGGCGGCCAGTTGATCTACGCGGGGTCGCGGGCCGACATCGAAACCGAGCCCGGCTCGCTGACGGGCGAGGCGCTGCGCCGGTGGGCGGCGGCGGGAAAGTAGGGGAGTCGCGCCGCCGGTCTGACTGTTAGCCGCCCGGGCGATTGCGGTGCGCCACCCCACCCACAGAATTCAAACCCAATTCCGCCCCGCATGCACCTCAGCCCCCGTCTCGTGCTCTGCCTCGCGCTGGCGCTCGTCGCGCCGCTGCTGTCGCGCGCCGCCCCGCCCATCATCGATCTCTGGCCGGAGGGAGTCCCGGGGCTGAAGCCGGACGCCGGTCCCGAACGGGAGGAGAATGGACGTTTTCTGAACATCCATCATCCGACCCTCACCGTTTTTGCCCCGCCGCCGGGAAAGGCGAATGGCACGGCGGTGATCTATGCCCCGGGTGGGGGATATGTACGCGTGGCGGCGGGCCTCAACGGTGGCGAGCTCACGACCTGGCTGAACTCACTCGGCGTGACCGTGTTCATGCTCAAGTATCGCAACGCTGAGTACGGGCACCCCGCGCCGCTGCAGGATGCATTGCGCGCGGTGCGGATGGTGCGGTCGCGCGCCGCGGAATTTGGCGTGAAGCCGGACCGGATCGGGATGCTCGGCGGTTCCGCCGGCGGCCATCTCACGGCCTGTGCCGGAACCCTCGCCGACGCGCCGGAGGGCCGCACCGGCGCGGCGCTCGACCCGGTGAACGGCCGCCCCGACTTCATGATTCTGGTGTTCCCGGTGATTTCCATGCAGCCGCCGTACGGCCATGCGGCCTCGATTCGCGCGCTGCTG
The DNA here is from genome assembly GCF_003054705.1 of Opitutus sp. ER46. Lineage (NCBI taxonomy): Bacteria > Pseudomonadati > Verrucomicrobiota > Opitutia > Opitutales > Opitutaceae > Opitutus > Opitutus sp. ER46. The sequence goes on along the minus strand of NZ_QAYX01000022.1, from coordinate 144,022 downwards.
GGGGACAATCCATCGCCGGAGCTGCGGCACCACCTTTCCGTCGACGCGCAGGTCACCGCGCAGACACCGCCGACATTTCTCGTGCACTCCACCGAGGACCGGACCGTGGTCGTCGAAAACAGCCTGCTGTTCTTCCAGGCGATGCGCCGGGCCAACCGCCCCATCGAGATGCACCTGTATCCGAAGGGGCCGCACGGAGCGGGCATGGATCCGAAGCTCGGCCCGACCGCCGACTGGCCCAAGCTGTGCGAGGCCTGGATGCGCTTCAACGGCTGGTTGCCATCCCGGAACTGACCAGCGCGGACGTCAGGCCAGCGCCCTCTTGATCAACGCTTCGGTCGTGGCCGTCGCGCCCAACGCCAAAGCGGCGCGGCGCACGGCCTGATCGGCATCCGCGGCTTTGTAGCCGAGCGCGATCAGCGCGGCCACGGCGTCGCGATGCGCGCTCGGTCCCGCCTCTGCGGCCGCCTCGTGCTCGCCCAGGGCCACCGGCGTGTCGGCGGCGCCGAGCTTCGCCTTGAGTTCCACGACCAGCCGTTCCGCCGTCTTCTTGCCGATGCCCGGGCATTTCGAAAGCGTCGCAATGTCGCCGAGCCGGATCGCGCTCTCCAGGGAGGGCAGGGAGAGCCGGCTCATGATCGTCAGCGCGAGCTTGGGGCCGACTCCCGTCACGTTCTCGATCAACAGCCGGAAAAAATCGCGTTCGGCCGGAGTGGCAAATCCGTACAGCGTCTGCGCGTCCTCCCGGTAGATCACGAGCGTGTGCAGCTTCACCGTCGTCCCCGTGGCCGGCAGCTTCTCGGCGGTGGTCACCGGGATGTGCACCTCGTACTCGAACCCGTTCAAGGCGACGATCGCACGCAACGGCGTCGCGGCCGTCAGGGTTCCCTGGATGGAGGTGATCATGGCGGAAGTACCGACGACCGCGGCGAGGGGGGCGAGGAGAAAAGCGCCCCGCGTCTCGGTCGGCTCACTTCAGTCCGAGCACATCCTGCATGTCGTACACGCCAGCCGGCTGGTTCACGATCCACCGTGCCGCCCGCAGTGCGCCTTGGGCAAAGATCGCACGGTCACTCGCCTTGTGCGTGAGCTCGAGGCGTTCGCCCAGCGCCGCAAAGATCACCGTGTGGTCGCCCACGACGTCGCCGCCGCGCAGCGAATGGATGCCGACCTCGGCGGAAGTACGCTCGCCTGTGATGCCGTTGCGGCCGTGGCGCAGCGCTTCCGCCCCCAGCTTGCGTTCCTCGAGGATGATCTCGAGCAGGCGGGCGGCGGTGCCGCTCGGCGCGTCCTTTTTGAAGCGGTGGTGCATCTCGACGACCTCCGCGTCATACGTCGCCCCCAGCACGGCTGTCGCCCGGCGCGTGAGCGCGAAGAGCAGATTCACACCGACGGAGTAATTACCGGCCCACACGCAGGGGACCTGCGCGGCCAGCTTGAGCAGCTGCGCCTTGGCCTCCGGCGCATGGCCGGTGGTGCCGATGACGACCGGCTTCCGCTCGGCGATGGCCAGCTCGAGGAGCTGGCGCGTCGCCAGATGCGAACTGAAGTCCACCGTGACGTCGGCGCGGTCCATCGCCGCGGCGAGGTCATCGCCGGCATCAGCAGTCGCGGCCACCGTCAGGTTGAACTCCTGCGCGGCCTGGAGCAGCGCGTGGCCCATCCGGCCCTTGGCGCCGTTGATCAGCAGAGTGGGGGACATGGTGGAGATCAGCGCAGCTTCGCGAGCGCCTGGGTGAGCAGCTTCGCGTTCGCGTCCGCCATGCCACAGAGCGGCAGGCGGACCTCGGGCGAACTGATGATGCCGGCGCGGGCCAGGGCGGCCTTGATCGGCACCGGGTTGGGTTCGAGGAAGAGCGCCTTGAAAACCGGATACAGGCGCCGGTGGAGCTTCGTGGCCTGCGCGAAATCATTCCCCAGCGCCGCCTGCACCATCTTGCCCACCTCACGCGGGAAGAGATTCGACGCGACGCTGATCACGCCTTCGGCGCCGACGGAGAGGAAGGGCAGCGTGAGCGAGTCGTCGCCGCTCAGGACCGTCATGTCCGAACCAAGCGCCTGCTTGATCTGGTCAACCCGGTCGACGCTGCCGCCGGCCTCCTTGATCCAGGCGACGTGGCGGTACTTGGCGCGGAGGCGCTCCAGCACGCCCACGCTGATCTCGATGCCGCAGCGGCCCGGGATGGAGTAGAGGATAAGCGGCTTGTCGGTCTCCTCGGCGACCTGCGCGAAATGCTGATACAGCCCCTCCTGGCTCGGCTTGTTGTAGTAGGGGGCGACGAGCAGCATCGCGTCCGCGCCCGCTTCGTCGGCGAGACGCGTCAACTCGATGGCCTCGCGCGTGGAATTTGAGCCCGTCCCGGCGATGACCGGCACCCGGCCACGCGCCTGCTCAACCACGAAACGAATCACGTCGATGTGCTCGTTGTAACCCAAGGTCGGCGATTCGCCGGTCGTGCCCACCGGCACCAGACCATTGATCCCACCTTTGATCTGATGCGCCACCAGTTTCTTCAGGTCTTCGTAAGCAACATCGCCGTCGGAAAACGGCGTCACAAGGGCGGTAATCGTGCCAGTGAGCGGGCGGAGTTTCATGGAAGGCGGGCAATGAAGCCTTGCTGAAGAGACGAGGGCGAATTACCGAATCCGCAACGCTTTTCTCCCATGGCGACCGTCACACCTCACACGGAATTGTTCAACGAGTTGCTCAAGCTCGCCGTGGAGAGCGGCGTCAGCGACGTCATCATCAAATCGAACAAGCCCGGCTACGTGCGGATCGCGGGCAAACTCAAGCCGGTGGACATGGATCCGATCACGTGCCCGGAGGCCGAGGCCTTCGTGAGCGAGCACGTGCCGCGGGTCTTTCGCGCGAAATGGGAAGAGGAGGGGCAGGTCGATTTCGCGTACGCCGCCGAGGGCGTGGGGCGGTTTCGCGTGAACGCCTTTCACCAACGCGGCCTGGTCAGCATCGTGATGCGGCACATCAAGAGCAGCGTGCCCAGCTTTGCCCAACTCGGGCTCGGCGAGACCGAATCGGCCCTCGTTCGCCTCAGCCAGGCGAAGGACGGCATTCTGCTGGTGTGCGGCGCCACCGGCTCCGGCAAGAGCTCCACGATGGCCGCGATGCTGAACTGGATTAACCAGAATCTCGACAAACACATCGTCACCATCGAGGACCCGATCGAATACACCTTCCAGGACGACAAGTCCCTCTTCCAGCAACGGGAGATCGGGCTCGACGTCCCCAGCTTCGGCCTGGCGATCAAGGCCGTGCTCCGCCAGAACCCCGACATCATCCTGATCGGCGAGATGCGCGACCGGGAGACTTTCGAGACCGCCATCTCCGCCGCCGAAACCGGCCACCTGGTGTTCTCCACCATGCACGCCGCGACGGTCGCCCAATCTCTCACGCGCCTGTTCGAGTTCTTTCCCGCCGAAGAGGTGGTACAAGCCCGCCGCGCGATCGCGGGGTCGCTGCGCGGCTTCATCTGTCAGAAGCTCATCCCGACCGCCGAGGGCCATGGTCGCGTCCCGGCCAACGAGATTCTCTACGCCGATGCCACGGTGAAGAATCTCATCCTGGAAGGGCAGAACGAGAAGATCCAGGGGCTGCTCGAGAGCAACGCGGACTCCGCCACCTTCTCCTTCAACAAGGACCTCTACCGCCTGTGGAAGGCCGGGAAGATCAACAAACAAGACGCCCTCAAGCACTCCCCGAATCCGCAGCAACTGGAGATGAACATGAAGGGCATTTTCATTAAGAGCTGAGCGGAGGGCTCCTTCACCTCCCATGTCGTGTTGTCCCTGGATGCCGGCTTGGAGCGCGGTCGCGCAGGTTCTGGGACTGCTCCTCCTGGCCGGAGTGGAAGCCTCCGCCGCGGATCGGGTTCCGGTCCAACAGGCACGCGACGCATCGTCGCTCACCGAGGCAAAACAGCAGCTCGACACGCTCAAAGCGGGGAATACGGCCGCAACCGTCACACCAACCGACGCGACGCTTCCCGGCGTGACCGTGCCGGAGTTGCACGCGCCAAACCTCGTAGATCCGCCAGCCCCCGTCTCTCCGCGGCCGGCGGACAAGCCCGTGGATTCTCGAATGAGGCCGGGACGCACCGGAAACTGGCTTGTCGACGCGATGATGGAGCCCGATGCGGATGCCTCGAAGACGGGAGGCTCGGAGCGACTTCGCGCCCAACGCCGACCACGGCCCGATCACCGGGACAACGGCGTGCATACCGGGACGGCCAACGACGCCTCCGCCGATCCCGCTGATCCGGAAACCACCGCGACTGGAGCCGATGCGGATGCCGCTCATGCGCCATCGCCACGCTCCCCCGAGACTTCGCCCAATCCATTCACCCGCTATCTCTCGGACTGGATGACCCCGCAGGACTATTCACTCCTGCGCCGGACCTTGGCCCCCAGCGGAGAACGCGGCGATCCCACGAACGTTGCGCCGGCGCAGGACGCGTCGATCACGCAGACCTTGGCAGACCTACGCGCGAGCAATGACCACCCGGGGGCGCTCCCTCCATCCGCAACGCCTCCTCGCTCCCCCGCCGACAATCCTTACCTGACCCTCTGGCAAGAATCGGAGTTGAAGCCGGCCGGTATCCAAACGCCTCCTCCAGTCACAGCCCCGCCGCCTGGTCCCCGGCTGCTTGAGCCACCGCCGCCGGCACCCGCGCCCAAGCCTGCGGTTCCTGACTTTGTGAAGCCCGCGAACGACGAGAAATACTTCAAGCCGCTGAAGCGTTTTTAGGGCTTGGATTTCCACGCCCCGACCGATTGTCTCGCGTGTTTTCACCATGGCACTCGCATTTATCTTCGCTGGACAGGGCGCCCAGAAGGTCGGCATGGGCAAGTCGCTCTACGACAACTCACCCGCGGCTCGGGCGCTGTACGACGAGGCAAACCGGGTTCTTGGCTGGGACTTGGCGAAGATCAGCTTCGAAGGGCCGGACGCCGAGCTGACACAAACGAAAGTCTGTCAGCCTGCGCTATTTGTGCATGGTCTGGCCACGCTCGCCGCAATGCGCGAGCAGGGCAGAGTGCCCGCCGGCGCGCCTCAATACGCGCTGGGTCTGAGCCTTGGCGAGTTAACCGCCTACTGCACTGCCGGGGTGTTCGACTTCGCCACCGGCCTCAAAGTCGTCGCCGAGCGCGGCCGGCTCATGCAACAGGCCTGCGAAGCCACGACCGGCACGATGGCGGCGATCATTGGTGAGGACCGCGCCAAGGTGCAGGACCTCTGCCGCGACTTCGACGTGGAAACCGCCAACTTCAACGCTCCCGGCCAGATCATCATTTCCGGCGAGAAGGCGAAGGTCGAAGCCGCGGTAACCGCCGGCAAGGAACGGGGCATGAAGAAGATCATGCTCCTCAACGTCGCCGGCGCGTACCACTCCCGGCTTATGGAGCCCGCGCGGGCCGCCTTCGCGACGTTCCTCGAACCCATCGCGTTCTCGGCCCCCAAGTTCACGGTGTTCACCAACACCACCGGCCAAGCCGTCAACAGCCCAGCCGACCTCAAGGCCGCCTTGGTCAAACAGGTCGTCTCATCCGTCCGTTGGGAAGACTGCATGCGCAGCGCCGCCGCCGCTGGCGCCACCGAGTTCTGGGAGTTCGGGCCCGGCGCCGTTCTCTCGGGCCTCGCGCGACGAACCGAGAAGGCCTGGCTCGTGAAATCCTTTGCGGAGCACTCCGATTTGGCGACTGTCTGACGATGTCGGTCCTCTATACCCGTAATTTCTGCATCATCGCTCACGTCGACCACGGGAAGACGACCCTGTCCGATCGCCTGTTGGAGTACACCAACACCGTCGCGCAACGGGTGCTCACCGAGCAGCACCTCGACTCGATGGACCTGGAGAAGGAGCGCGGCATCACCATCAAGTCGCATCCGGTGACGATGTACTACCCGGCCAAGGACGGGCACACGTACAAGCTCAACCTGATGGACACGCCCGGACACGTTGACTTCTCGTACGAGGTCTCGCGTTCGCTCGCGGCCTGCGAAGGCGCGGTGCTCCTGATTGATGCCGCCCAGGGCGTCGAAGCCCAGACGGTCGCGAATGCCCATCTCGCTTTCGGCCAGAAACTTCGCGTCATCCCGGTGATCAACAAGATCGACCTGCCGAGCGCGAATCTCGAGCTCTGCACCAAGCAGCTCGAGGACATCCTCACCATCCCGGCGGAGGAGGCCATCCTCGCCAGCGGCAAGTCGGGCATCGGCATTCAGGATATTCTCGAGGCCGTCGTGCAACGCGTCCCGCCACCGCGCTGGACCGAGTACCCGCAGACCCGGACCCTCGTCTTCGACTCCCTGTACGACTCATACCGCGGCGTGATTTCCTACGCCCGCGTGTTCTCCGGCGCCATCAAGGCCGGCGACCAGATGCTCCTCATGAGCAACGGCGTGAAGTCCGAGGTGAAGGAAGTTGGCGTGTTCACCCCAAAGATGGAGAAGGTGGACGTACTCGGGACGGGTGACGTCGGCTACGTCGTTTCGAACATCAAGACGACCTCCGACATCAAGATCGGCGACACCATCACCATCGCGAACCGCCCGGCCACCGAGATGCTGCCGGGCTACAAGGAAGTGCGGCCGATGGTATTCTGCGGTCTCTATCCGCTCGAAAGCGCCGACTACGAGAAGCTCAAGGCCGCCCTCGGTCGCCTGCGGCTCAACGATTCCGCCTTCGTTTACTCCTCGGAGAGTTCCGTTGCCCTTGGCTTCGGCTTCCGCTGCGGCTTCCTCGGCCTGCTCCACATGGAGATCATCCAGGAGCGCATCCGCCGTGAGCACGACGTGGAGATCATCTCCACGTACCCGAGCGTTGTGTACCACGTCGTCCCGCACGGCGGCGAGGTCCTCGAGGTCGACAACCCGATCAATCTGCCGGATCCCGGCACAATCACGGAGATCCGCGAACCCACGATCGTGGCGTCGATCATCGTCCCGAACGACAGTCTCGGTGACATCCTCGCGCTGATCATGGAGAAGCGCGGCAGCTGCGATCACACGGACACGTTGGACATGAACCGCGTGATGCTGAAGTGCACGCTGCCGCTCAACGAGATCCTCGTGGATTTCAACGACCGGCTGAAGAGCATCACCCACGGTTACGGTTCGATGGACTACGAACTTGGGGCTTACCGCGCCGCCGACTTGGTGAAGATGGAGATCCTCATCAACGGCGACCCGGTGGATGCGTTCGCCAGCATCGTCCACCGCGAGAAAGCGGAAGCGAAGGGCCGCGAACTCTGCGAACGTCTCGCCAAGATCATCCCGCCGCAGATGTTCAAGGTCGCCATCCAGGCCGCGATCGGCGGCAAGATCATCGCCCGCGACAACGTCCGCGAGATGCGCAAGGACGTCACCGCGAAGTGCTACGGCGGCGACATCAGCCGCAAGCGGAAGCTCCTCGATAAGCAGAAGGAGGGCAAAAAGAAGATGAAGCAGATCGGCAAGGTCTCCATCCCGCCCGACGCCTTTATCAAGGTGCTCCAAAACCAGTGACGAGCGCCGCCCGGAATCCCGCCTGATCACCCCGCACGGCGGCTCCGCCATCGCCCGCCGCCGCGCGCTCGGTCACCACCTCTCTTCACTCCCCACTTCCGATGTTCGGCTTCCTCAAGTCTCAGGAGAAAAAGATGCGCGAGAACGCGGCCAACTGGCTCGAGCTCGCGGAAAAGGTGTATCACTTCCGCCGCGACGTCCTGCCGGCCGCCCAGGTTGCCGAACTCCAGGGCCAGATTGCCGGCCTCCAGGCACTCCTCAAGGAGAAGGCCGGAGCTGAGCGTCTGAAGCTGGCGATCGAGCGGCTGGAGGAAGTGCTGCGGCGCACCGGCGGCGCGATCTACCCCAAGACCGCCTTGGTCGAGAACGTCGAATTCTTCCTCGTGGCCGCGTTGGTGATCCTCGGCATCCGCACGTACTTCGTGCAGCCGTTCAAGATCCCGACGAACTCGATGTGGCCGACCTACAATGGCATGACGGCCGAGGTCTGGCGGAATCCGGCGGAACGCCCCGGCGCCCTCGGGCGCGTCGGCCGCTTCCTGGCGTTCGGCGCCCAGCGCCGCGAAATGGTGGCCCCCGACACCGGCCCGGTCACGATCCCCGTCCGCGCCGGCGATGGACGCATCTACTTTGAAGCAAAACCGGGGCGGAAGTGGCTCGTGATCCCGACCACGGTCCGTGAGTACACGTTCTTCGTGAACGGCCACCCGGTGCAGCTGCGGGTGCCGCTGGACTTCGACTTTGACCAAGCCTTCCACGATGCCACCGGCATCGATGCCGCCCAGCTTGCCTGGCGCGCCATGGCACCGAGTGTTGGCCTGGGCGCGGTGCGCGAAATCCCGGTCGACCTGAAGGCGGTGAAGGGCGAGCCGTTTCTCGCGTTCGATATCATCACCGGCGACCAGCTTTTCGTCGACCGGGTCACGTACCATTTCGCGCGCCCAAAGGTGGGGCAGGGCTTCGTCTTCCGCACGGACCACATCGACAGCCCGCACATGCGGGACCAGGCGGGCAACCAGGTCGAGCAGTACTACATCAAGCGGCTCGTCGGCGGGCCGGGCGACAAGCTCGAGATCCGCAGCCCGATGCTTTACCGCAATGGCGAGCCGATCTCCGGTTCCGATGCGTTCCGCGCCAACAACCGTCGCGAGGGCCGCTATCGTGGCTACGCCAACTCCGGTCTCCTGAGCACCGGCGAGGTCCTGACGGTTCCCGAAGAGAAGTTCTTCGCGCTTGGCGACAACTCGTACAACAGCCTCGATGGCCGCTTCTGGGGTTTCGTCCCGGCGAAGGACGTCGTGGGTCGCCCGCTGTTCGTCTACTACCCGTTCACGAGCCACTGGGGACCCGCCCGCTGAGGCGAGGGCCGTCTCGACTGTCCTTCAATCTCGTAGACGAGCGGCTAGTCGAATTTCGGCCTCTGCATCGCCTGGAGAGGCAACGATTCCAGCACCGCGGTTCTTGACCGGGAACCGGGAATGGCAGCCCCATCACCCCAGCCGGAATGAAAACGGGCGCCCCGCGAGGCGCCCGTCGGATCTGGATGGATACGCTTGCCCTTACTCCGGGTGAACCTTGCTATCGTACTTCCGCGCCAACCACGCCTTGGGCACCGGCACGACGCAGATATTCATCGAACGGTTGTCGGCTGACAGCATCGCCGACTGGATCTCGATGCGCGTGCCATCGGGACTGAAGGTCGGATGGACATGGTCCGCCGCCGTCTCCTTGTGTCCCGCCGTCAGGAGAATCATCTCGTTGGTGCGTCGATCGATCAGGTACAGGTTCCGCGCGAAGTCGTCGCCCACCGCCCAGCGGCCATCCGCCGAGCCATGCACATGCCAGAAGCCGCTGCCATGCTTGGTCTGGCCGGCAATGATGATGTGCCCCGTCCGGAGATTCACGATCCCGAGCCCGGTGGGATGCGCCCGGCTGCCACACTGCCCCCAGGCATCGACGAGATCGGCGGGCCGGTGGCCAAGGATGGCGATCGCCACCTCATCCGGTCCGATGACGGCCTCATGCGTCACCCAGTCGTAACTGGCTTCCCGGTACAGCGGACGCAGCCCGGTGCCGTCGGACTTCACCGTCCACGTGCGCTGCGGCGCCTTGCCGCCGGTCTCCCAGCAGAAGACGACCTCGCCGGAGGTCCAGGGATTCGACTGGATGTGGCCGACCTGGAACGGCACCGCCACCACCGGTTTCACCTCACCGGTCTCGAGATTCATCATCGCGACGCCCGCCGGGCCTGCCCCCATGTTCCGCGGGCCATAGTTCGCCTCGAGCTTCGTCCCGGCCGGCAGATACTTGGCCGCCGCTTCCCGCAGCATGCGGAAGTACGCGATTTTCTCGTTCTCATCGATCGCGAGTTCACCCCCGCCACCGATGTCGGTGGGGATGGTGCCGAACACCTGCTCGTACGCCGCCGCCGCCTGCATCTTGCCGGCCGCGCTGTCCGCAAAGAGTCGCGCCAGATCGATCGCCACGACCTCCAAGGGTTCCTTGGACGGCTTGCGGCGGTCTGCCTCAGGCAGCGCCATGCGCGCCACGTGATCCGCCGGGCGAGTGAGGAAGAGCCGCATGGACTTCTGACCGACGGCAAGGGCGCCGGTGTAGCCGGTCTCCGTCACCTGGACAATGTCCCCGGTCTGCTCGTTGACCGCGAACGCCTGTCCGGCGGCCCGGTTTGAGCGAAAGATCAGCCACTGCCCGTCCGCCGTCCACTGAGGATGCGTCGGGTAGATCTTTGAGTCGCCCGCCGGCGCGCTGGTCAGGAACGTGAGCGGCACGCCGGTCACGGGATCCGGGATGACCTTCTTCTCCGAAGGGAAGCGCCGGCCCATCTGGGCCGCGGCCGTGCCGCAGAATGCCTGCACCACCGCGAGGGCGAGTAGGCAGGAAAGAACTCGGGAGGAGTGCATAGGCTGGACGAGGTTGATGAGGACCGGTCGGAGCGGCTTAGCGCCAGGCTGCGGCGCGGCTGAATTGAATGGCGCCATCATGGACGTTGGCGTCGGCGCCCTGGCCCTGAAGAAGCGTGATCATCTCGGCGCCGGCCAGGAGGACGGGGCCGTAACCATGAGCCGCATACACCGAGGTGGGCCGGTAGTAGTAGAATGTCGGCTCGAAGCCCATGCCCGTGCCCACGCAGGTCTGCTCGACCTGGCCTTTCACGTTCACCGTCTTCGCCACGGCATTCCAGCCCAAGGAAACACAGGGACCGTAGACGAGCGGCTGGAGCCAGCCGCGATTGATGCCGCGGGCGAGCGCATACACGAACATCGCGGACGCCGAGCTCTCGGGATAGGAATCGGGCCGGTCCAGCAACTGGTGCCAGAGGCCGTCACCACCCTGGCACGCGGCGAGACCGCGGGCATGCGCCCGGAAGATCGCGAGCACGGCGGCGTGCTGCGGGTGGTCGTCAGGCATCACGCTGAGCAATTCGACCGCCGCCATCACGGCCCAGCCGTTGGCCCGGCCCCAGTGGAATGCGGGATGCGGGTCCATGGCCTCTACCCAGCCATGCATGAAAAGCCCCTTCTCCGGCACGAACATTCGCCGGTGAAACTGAATCAACTGGCGCGCCGCATCGTCGAAATAGGCGCGGTCGCCCGTGAGCGCTCCCATCTGCGCGAGGGCTGGCACGCTCATGTAGAGATCGTCGAGCCAGAGTGAGTTGGGCAGGGGACGATTGCGCGCGAGCGTCCCATCGGCGAGGCGCTGCTGCCCGCGGCTGATCCATTTCAGGTAATTGTCGATGACCGGGCGAAAGGCCTCGGGGTGGTGTCCCGCGCGGGCGGCCTTAATGAAGGCGGCCGCCATTGCGCCCGAATCGTCCAGCGTGTGCGGCGCATTGACCGAGCGAAACGGCACGCGCATGCGCTCCCGGGCGTTTTCCGGCAAGGCGGCCAACTGCGCCCGAAACCGCGGGGCCGCATCCGCAATGAACTTCAAGCGGGTGGCGGCATAGTCGGCATAGCGTCCGTCGGCGGTCACCTCACTTGCCAGCAGCATACCGGCGTAGGTTACGCCCCATTCGTAAGTCACCAGCAGGAAGTCGCCCGGTGCGATCACCGCGTTCGGATTCGCCGCCGCGAGGTCGACCGGCTGACGGGTCTTCGCGTCGATCAGTTGCGCCGGAGTGACGCCATCGAGGTAACCATGAACCCGCTCCATGACCTGCCGAATCTCCGGCACTGGCATGGGGGCATAACGCACGGGGTAGGCGGGCTCGAAGCGTCGGAGCGCCGGCACCGTCGGCGCAACGGAAGCGGCGGGCTGCGCCGCGGCCGTACCGACCACCGCGACGCCAAGGAGGAGGAGAGGGGAGACCAATTTCATGCGGGGGGAAGGGGACTGATGAAGATGGAATCGAGGTGCCGAATGTCCACCAGCAGGACGAAGCGGCGGCTCGGCCGTTCGGCCATACTTCGCTGGACAGTCAGGCACCGCGTTCACGAGTCCCGCAACCGCCCAGCCGCTGCCGCCCTTGGCGACGGCAGCGGGCCCAACCGACTTCAGACGTCGCGGAAGTTTAGCTCCGGCGAGGCAATCTTGATCGCGCCGTTGCGGGGCGCTGCGCCATTCGTGCCAGGCGGCGTGCTCTCGGAGGGAATCACGGCCTCTTTGGCCGGCGTCTTCACGACTCGCGCCAGTTTCTGCGGGGCGCGCGCCGGCCGCCCGCGCTCCGTGCGCACCGCGGCGGAACGGCCTGCGCCGGCATTGCCGCCAACGAGTTTCTTCAGTTCCACCACCGCGTCCTGCAGCGAAAGCGCCTGGCCGTTCAACTCCTCGGCGGCCGACGCAGTCTCCTCGGCGTTGCTCGCATTGGACTGCGTGACCTGGTCCATCTGGCCCACGGCGGTGTTGAGCTGGTCGATCCCTTGGCTCTGTTCATTCGAGGCGGTCGCGATCTCCCCGACGATAGCGTCGACCTTTTGGGTCTTCTCCGCGATCTCGGCCAGGGACTTGGCGACGCGGGCGGAAATGGCGACACCGCGTTCGGCCTTGGCCACCGCATCTTCGATCTTCGCCGTCGTCTCCTTGGCGGATTGCGCGGAGCGCTGGGCGAGATTGCGCACTTCGTCGGCGACCACCGCGAAGCCCATGCCGGCTTCGCCGGCCCGCGCGGCCTCGACCGCGGCATTCAGCGCAAGGATGTTCGTCTGGAAGGCGATCTCGTCGATCGTCTTGATGATCTTCGAGACGCCGGTCGACGACTCTTGGATCGCGCTCATGGCGGCCTTCATTTCGTCCATGTCCGCCGTTCCCGTATCGGCCGCCTGCCGGGTCTGCCCGGAGAGCTCCTTCGCATGGTTGGCGTTGTCCGCATTTCGCTTCGTCATCGAAGCCATCTCCTCGAGCGAGGAGCTGGTTTCCTCGAGACTTGCAGCCTGTTCGCTCGATCCTTCCGCGAGCATCTGGCTCGCGGCCGAGACTTGGCCCGCCGCGGCCGTCACGTGTGCCGCCCCTTCATCGAGCGACTCGGAGGTGACCACCAGGATGCGGTTCGTGGCCCGGACGATCAGGTATCCGATGCCGGAGGCGAGCAGCAGCGCCGCGACAATGCCGATGAAGATAAAGCGCTTTGAGGCAACGATCGCACCGGTGATGCCGTTGCCCGCCCGTCCGCCCTCGTCGCGATAATGGTTCACCGATTCCTGCAGCGCGGCATTGAGCGCGCGGAAATCGGGTCCGACCTGTTTTTCATACGCGACGAAGGCCTCTGTTTTCTGGCCGCCCCGGCTCAGCGCAAACGCCGCGGCCCGTTGTTTCAGATAGAGGTCGCGCGCCGCCATGACCTTGGCCATCGCCGCCTTTGCTTCGGGTGTGCGGGCCCCGTCCTGGGCAACCTGGTACAACTTGTCGTTGGCCGCCGCGAGGGTGGTGACGGCTTCGTCGAGGTCCTTGAGCTGGCTCGCCTCGGCGAGGAGGATGTGCCGCAGCAAGTACGCGTTTGCGAGGACGGTGTTGGTTTGAATCTGCCCCAAGGCGATCACTTGCGGCATCGCGTCTCGCGTAAGCGTGCCCGCGTGGTCACCGATGACGGTGAGCCGCGAAGCGGCGAAAAGTCCAATGGCTAGGGTGACGAGCAGGACGGTGGCATAGCCAACCGTGATACGTTTTCCGACGGTCCAGGTATTCATAGGGTTTGACTGTTTGAGTGCCCGACGCGGAGTGCGACGGGCATGGAACGTCCCGGACCGGCGCGGAGAAGCGGCGGAGGAGGTGTCGGGAAATTCCAGTGGAACCGGCGCGCAAGGGCGCGCGTCGGCATGGAGGTGCCACGCGCTGCTCCTTTGTCTTTCGGGCTGAAGTCCCGAAGGAGGAAGGCCGGTCGACCAAATCTGCAGGTCGCGAGGCAACTCCCGTTATCGACCAGCCGGCCCAAACGTTAAGGGGAAATACCCATGCCGAAGCGGAAACGAGCGGAGGTCGGATCCCCGCAAACGAGCTTTCCAAGCCCGTTTGCGTCGACCCCCAAGAATGGCAACGGCGGGAACCCGGGAGGTTCCCGCCGTGCAGAAGCGACGGATGAAACTGGCCGGCCGACGCGGCCGGAGATTACTGGCGCGCCGCCGCGCGCTTCGCGTAGTACGCCTTGAGTTCGCGCATCGTCACGTCGGGATGGTCCGTCGCGAACGACATCACGCCCAGGTCGAGCAGTTGGCCGTAGGCGGTCGGATCGGTCGTGTAGGGGAACGCCTGGAAGATCACGCCGTGCTGGCGGAGTTCCTCGCCAATCTCCCGCAGAAAGTCATTGCGCAGGCGGAAGGGATTGTCGGACGAACTCTCGTCCACGCGAGTGGCGTAGTTGTTATCGGAAACCTTGGGGAAGACGTGGATCTGCACCTGGGTGAACCCCTCGAACCCAGTTTTCCGGTACGCCGCGAAGTCGCGGCGAATCTCCTTCTCCGTGCCGTGCACCCAGAGCAGCGTGCCAGACTCAGGCACCAGCTTCTTCCACTGGCGCAGCTCGTCGGGAAGGCGGGAGGCAAGGATGACCTGCTTTTCGATCCCGTACTTGTGGATCTCGGCCGCGAGCTTCGCGAAATCGATCTTCTTCACGTCCATGTAGAGGTGCCGTTCTGGCCGCCCGCGCATGCGCTCGAAGACGGCCGACATCGGGATCACCCGGCGCCCCTTGTACTGCTCGCCCTTCCAGGAACCCACATCGAGTTCGGAAAGCTCAGCGAAAGTGAGATCCTTGACGCCTTTGCGCGCCAGCTCCGGCGGCGCGTCCTTCACCACCCGGCGGAAATCATTATCGTGAAAGGGCACGATCACGCCGTCCTTCGTCATCCGCAGGTCGGATTCCGGGTAGATGCCCATGCCCCATGCCATCTCGAACGCCTCGATGGTGTTCTCCTCGGCAAGTTCGCCCACGCCGCGGTGGCCTTGGACGACGATCTGCTCGAACGGAATATGGTCCGTGACGTTGTAGGGTTTGCCGGCGGGCGCGGCGAAGTTCACGACGGGGAGGGAGAGGACGGCGGCCGCAAGCGCCAAGAGACCGGAGGTTTTCATGAGGAGGGGGTTCGTGGTATATTTATGCAGCATGTTCTTGCCGCACGGTCTTGGCGTACGGGGCCGCCCTCGGTTGAGTCAAGCGCCGGGAGTGTCGCGATGGTTAAGATCTGGTGGCAGCCGCGGGCGAGAAGACCATGCCACTCGCGCTGCTGTGCGCGTTCATTCGCTTTGTCGGCAATCGGATTCCTGAGAAGAATGCGCGGCGGGGCAGCGCCACCCGCGCCTGGCAGGAGAGTAGCACCGTGGATTGACCACAAATTCGTGAGTTTGGACTCAAAGCGCGCGCCACTTTCCCAAACCGATCGAGCCACAGCCGGGGATCAGCGGGAGAAGTTCGTCGCCCTTCGATCGGGACACCTGCGGACCGAATCTCGCAACCAGGGGAGCAGACCGAGTCGGGAAGGCAGAAGTTAGCCATACTTTTACTTTACATAATGGCCATTGTGCCGGCCCAGCTTCTAACGCACGTGCTCCCGTTCCTGCGCCATGGCGATGGATCTCAGCCTGCTCCAGAGTCTTTCAAAACCACCGCGACTTCGGATCCGCGCGATTGCATTTGGCAGCACCTCTCCCTCGATGCGGCTAACTACGCCCGCATTGGCAGAAAGTACGCATTTAGCAGCTCCCACGGAATCCGTATGCTGCTTAATGCTTTCTGCTGCGCTCTTTTCGCCGACCGCACCCGGCCGACCGGAAACGCCCTGCCACATCGACCGCCGTGACGCCACATTCTTGGGCTGCTCCGCATGATGTCCGCATCAGCAGCTTCTCCGCCAGCCCCCGCGGCCCAGCTCCCCGCGCCTTCCATCCGCGAACCGCACCTGCCCGAATTGCTTCTGGCCGCCACTGAACTTGCCGAGCATGTCGTCCGCCGGTTTCTCCCGCCGCATGGGTTTTCCGACCTCCTGGCAATTCTCGCTCCCGCCGCCCAGGCCACCGCCGCCCAAATCTGCACGTTGTCCCCCAAAACGACCAGCGACTGGCAGGTCGTCCACATCGTGGCCTGGCCTCCCGTCACCACCACAACGCCAACGCCCCAGCCTGCCTGGCCGTCGCGCCGAACCGTCCTGGCTTTCGATTGGGTAGATCGCCTGAGCCGCGGCGAAGCCATCGTCGCCGCCACCGGCGCACCATTCTCCGACGCTCCGCCCGCTACCACCACCTCCGAACCCGCCCGGCCTTCGCCTCAGCCCCCGTCCCGCCTCACGGTGCTGCCGATTCACCGCCGCGCGGCGCTTTGGGGCGTGCTCGTTCTCACCGACCACGCCGCGACCTCCTGGTCGGACCAGGCCCTTGCGACGCTGCGCCGCTGCGCCCGCCTTATTGGCGCCGCTCTCGACCGCTGCGACCACTGCCGGCGCCAGGCGCTGATCGAAGCCCGCTACAACACGCTTCTCGACGATCTCAACGAGGTCGTCTTCCGCACGGACCACCGCGGCAATTTCACCTATCTCAATGCCGCCTGGCGGAACCTCACCGGCGAAGACCCTCAGACCGCCCTGCAGCGTTTCTGCGGATCTTTCGCCGTGCCCGCCGACCGCCGCACCCACCGCACCGCCTTGCTCGAGTTGCTCCGCGGTACCCGCCCTGAACACCGCTGCGAGGTCCAGTTTCTCCGCGCCGACGGCACGATCCGCTGGGTCCAGGTCAGCGCCCGCATCCCCGACCGTTCCGTCCATCCCCAGGCCGGACTCGTCGGTACCATCGTCGATATCTCCGCGCTCAAGGCGGCCGAATCCGCCCTCCGCGCCGCCAAGACCGAGGTCGAAGCCGCCAGCCGCGCCCGCAACGAGTTTCTCGCGGCCATGAGCCACGAGCTCCGGACCCCGCTCAACGCGGTGCTCGGCCTCTCGGAGTCGCTCCTCGTCGAGACGTCCCTTGACGCCGATCCCGCCCGCACCCGGCGCTTCCTCGACCTCATCCGCACCGCCGGCCAACAGCTGTATCAAAGAATCAACGACGTGCTCGACTTTGCCCGCATCGGCGCCGGCCGGCTCAAGCCCAACCGCACCCTGGTCGAGATCGGCAGCGTGTGCGCCGCCGCCGCCGACAGCCTCCGCGCCGATCTCAACGCCAAGGGCCTGACCGTCTCCGTCCAGCGTCCCACGCCACCGCTTTTCGCGCACGTCGACGAGCGCCTGCTCAGCCAGGCCGTCCTCAAGCTCCTGCACAACGCGATCAAGTTCACCGCCAGCGGTGGTCGCGTCGACGTTGCCGCCCGCGCCACGGCGGCCGGCGGCGTCGTCATCACCGTCGCCGACACGGGCATCGGCATTCCCCGGGAGAAACTCCACTTGCTGTTCCAACCTTTCACCCAGGTCGATGCCTCGCTCTCGCGTCGGTTCGGCGGCACCGGCCTCGGCCTCGTGCTCGTCGACCACTATGTGCGCCTGCATGACGGCACCGTCGCGGTGGAGAGCACGCCCGGCCGCGGCAGCACCTTCTCCCTCACGCTGCCGGCGCAACCCAGCGCCTCCCAACCTCCCTTCTCCCCTCAATGAAGCCCAAGATCCTGATCGTCGACGACGAGGAGCTGAACATCCTGACCTTCGAGTCGTTCCTGATTCGCGACGACTACGAGGTCCACGTCGCCCGCAACGGCCGGGAAGCCCTCGCGCAGACCCGCGCCGTCTCGCCGGACCTCATCCTCCTCGACGTCATGATGCCCGAGATGGACGGCTACACCGTCTGCCGCCAACTCCGCGCGGATCCTGAATTCGGTCGGGTGCCGATCATCATGGTCACGGCCCTGCACGACTCCGCCTCTCGCCTCGAGGGATTGCAGGCCGGGGCCGATGATTTCGTCACCAAGCCCTGCTCACGCGACGAGATGCGTGCGCGCGTCAGCACCATCGTTTCGCTCAACCGGTTTCGCGCCATCGCCGAGGCCCGCGAGCGCATGAACGCCGAGCTCGAGCGCCAGGTGCATGAGCGCACCCGCCAGCTCCGCGATGCCAACGCAATGCTGCTGTCGTACGCCAACTTCGTCACCCACGACCTTCGTTCGCCGCTCACCGTCGTGAAGGGGTACCTCTCGCTGCTCCGGGAAGCCAATTTGCCGGAGGATTCGCGGCAACTCGTGGACGGCGCGCACCAGGCCACGCTCATGATGCAGGACCTCGTGCAGAACATCCTCCAACTCGCCCGGGACGAGCATGAGGGCGACACCGGCGAAGCCGCCGAATTGATCGATCCGAAGCCCGTCATCCAGCGAGTGTGGTCGCACGTGCGCATGGTGTTTCCGCAGGTCACCGCCGAGTTCACCGTGCGCGACCTCCCGCCCGTGGCCGCCAGCGCCGTGCTGCTCGAGCGCGTGTTCTACAACCTGCTCACCAACGCGGTGAAATTTTCCGCCGGCCGAACGACACCCTGCATCGAGATCGGCGCCCTGCTCGGCGAAGCGCCGCCGGTCTTCTACGTGCAGGACAACGGCGTCGGCTTCTCCGCCGAACAGGGCGAACGCCTTTTCCGCGCCTTCTCACAACTGGGTCGGGCGCCCACCGGCGACGGCGTCGGCCTCGGCCTTTCCCTGATCGGCCGCCTCGTCCACGCCCACGGCGGCCGCATGTGGGCGGAGAGCCAGCCCGACCAGGGCGCGCGCTTCTTGGTCCAGTTCAGCGGCGCGCGCCCCGCCGAGGCCCCGTCACCCGCCGCCGCCTCGCCCACCGCATGACTCCCACGCGCACGCTTGCCGTCCGTGCCTCGCGCGTCGTCGGGCTCGTCGCCCTCGCGACCGCGCTCAACGCCTCCCCGCTCGACCTGTCATTCGGGCTGGGACTCCAGCTCGGCCTGCTCCTCACCACGCCGCTGGTCTTGCTCCTCCCGCCGCCGTGGGCAGCCCTCGCTGCGCTGGTCGCGCAACTTCCCACCGTCTTCGCTCCCGCACCCGAGACCGCGATCCTCCTTCCGATCGTCACGCTCGAAGCGGCCTGGCTGAGTGGCGTTGGCCACCGCCTGCGCAGCGCCGCGCTTGCCGATGTCCTGTTCTGGGCGTTCTGCGGCCTCCCGCTCGCCTTTGCCTGGCTGACCCGCGTGACGGGCTGCCCGTCCGCGCAGTCCGCAGTCATCGTCTTCGACCACGTGCTCATCTCGGTGAGCATCGTCTTGTTCGCCGAAGCGGTTTGCCGCTCGATGCCCATCGGACGCTGGCTCGGTCTGCCGGCGCGCCCGGCTCCGCGCGGGCTTCGCCAACTCATGTTCAGCTGGGCCTTCCTGCTCGCCGCGGGGCCCGCCGTCTTCATGGCCCTCGGCGGCTCGCTGCTCCTGCGCCACGTGACCCGGCGCACCAACGAGGCCCGGCTGCAAGACGCCGTCAACGCCGTCGGCGAATCCCTCGAGCAACACCTGCGCCTGCACCGCGCCGCCGTGGTCGCCGCTGCCGCCACACTCACGCGCGGCGCCAGCCAGCCCGGCGTTATCATCCAGGAATCGCTCCGTGCCCATCCCGACTTTGTCACGATGCTCGTGACCAACGCCGAAGGTCACCTCATCGAAACCGCCCCGCTGCGTCCGGAGCTTCACGGGGCCAGCGTAGCCGACCGGGACTACTTCGCTGTTCCGCAGGCCCGGTCCGAACCCTACACCTCCGGCGTCTTTCGGGGCCGCGGCTTTGGCCGCGACATCCTGGTCGCGCTCAGCGCGCCTTGGCGCACCCCCAACGGCGCGTTCGCCGGCATCGTCGAGGGCTCCCTGGAGGTTCATCGCTTCGCCACGTCCACCCGCCAGGCCGACGTCGGCCACGATGTCACCGTGGTCCTGGTCGACGCCACCGGGCGCGTCATCGCCGCCGACTCCGCCGCAGGCGTCGAATCACTCGAGAACGTCCGCCACTCGCCGCTGGGCTCGGCCCGCGGCCGGGCTTTCAGCATCCTTGAAATCGCCACCGCCGCGGCTGGCGACCGCCCCACGCAGGCCCTGGTCTACGCCCAGACCTTCGATTTCGGTATCAAGGTCATCGCCTTTCGCCCGGTCGCCGCGGTGCTCGGCGACGTCCTCTGGATATATTACATCCTCACCGCCCTCGTGCCGCTCTTGATCGGCGGTTCGGTCTGGGTCGCCGCCCTCGCCAGCCACCGCCTCGCCGCGCCCCTCGAGCGCTTCGCCCTCGATGCCGTCGACCAGGCGGAAAGCGGCGAAGTCACCGCCATGCCGGCGCCCGTCCAGGAGGTCCCGCGCGAGGTCGCCATGGTTTTCGCCGCGTTCAACTGCCTCGCCGGTCGCGTCAGCGAGGGCCACGCCGCGCTCGTCCGCGCCAATGCCGTGCTCGACGCCCGCGTCGTCGAGCGCACCCGCGAATTGCAGGCAGCGCAGCAGCGCGCCGAGGCGGCCAATCACTCGAAGTCCGAATTTGTCGCCATGACCGGACACGAGATCCGCACGCCGCTCAACGCGCTGATCGGACTCACCGAGAGCTTGGTTGCCGAGATGCCACCCGGGCCGCACGCTCAACGCCTCCAAACTGTGCACCGGGCGGCGATTCGGATGCTCGGCATCGTGAACGACCTGCTCGATCTTTCGCGCATCGAAGCCGGGAAACTCGAGCTCCGCCCCGAACCCGTCGAACTCGGAGCGCTGGTCTCCGAGCTGTTCGGGCTGTTCAGCGCGCAGGCGAAGCAGAAGCAGGTCGCGCTCCGCCTTGAGACCCCGCTGCTGCTTCCGCTCTGGCTCAAGCTCGACGCGCCGCGCCTCCAGCAGGTGCTCTCCAACCTGATTGCCAACGCGCTCAAGTTTTCCCCGCCGGGCGTGGTGCGGCTCCGCATCACCGCCGCCGTGGAGAACGCGACGGAACTCCGACTGCGCTTCGCGGTGATCGACCAGGGGCCCGGGCTCAATCGCGAGCAGCAGAAGCTGCTCTTTCAACCTTACGTCCAAATCAGCGGTCCCGACCAGCCCGCCGCCGCCGGCACGGGCCTCGGTCTCGTCATCAGCCGCCGTCTGGTTAGCCTGCTCGGCGGTGAACTCCAGGTCCAGAGTGAGGCCGGCGCGGGAGCTGAGTTCTTTTTCACCGCCACCGTCGAGCGCGCCGCGCCGGGACCCCATTTGCCATCCACCGCACAGCCGGTGCTGCCGCGCCTGCGTGTGCTCGTCGTCGACGACAACGTCGCCAACCAGGAGGTGCTGCGCGCCTGCCTCGAGCCATCGAGCACCGTCGTGACCGCGGGCTCCGTCCCCGACGCCTTCGCGGCCATGCAGCACGAGGAGTTCGACGTTGCGCTCGTCGACCTCGAGATGCCTGGGCAAAGCGGCGATGCCCTCGTGGCCGCCATTGCCACCCGCCCCCAGGAAGTGTGCTCCCCGGACTGCGTGCTCATCGCCGTCTCCGCCCATGCCGCCGACGATCTTCGCGCTGAATGCGAGCGCCTCGGCTTCGTCGACTTCCTCGCAAAGCCCATCGACCGCGCCCAGCTTTTTGCCCTCCTCGGCCGGATTCCCACCCGCCGCGGCGTCACGCATCGCTGAGAGAGCTGCCTTTCCGGCAACCGTCTCCTGCACCGCTTTCGGAGCTTCCCTCCGCGCCTCAACCCACCGCCATCCGAAACTTTGGCGGTGAACTTCGGCGCGAATCCTCCACGCTCGGGCGCCTTGAACCGCACTTCCGCCAACGCCCGCCCAGCTGCCGGCCTGCATCCACGCAACCCGCACGCCGGCCGCTACGACTTTGCCGCCCTCGTCCAGGCCGTGCCCGCGCTCACGGGCTTCGTCCACTCCAGCCCGCGGGGCGAACCCACGATCGATTTTGCCAACCCGGCGGCCGTCCTCGCCCTCAATCAGGCTCTCCTGCGCCTCCACTACGGAATCAAGTTCTGGGCGCTCCCTCGCGGCTATCTCTGTCCGCCGATTCCGGGCCGCGCCGACTACCTTCATCATCTCGCCGACCTCCTGGCCGAGGCAGCGCCTGAGCCCTCCGCCGCCCCGCCGCAGCCCGGGGTGTCGATCCTGGATGTCGGCGTAGGCGCGAGTGTCGTGTATCCGATCATCGGAGTCGCAAGCTATGGCTGGCGCTTCGTCGGCACCGACATCGATCCCGTCGCGCTCGAGGCTGCACGCCGGATCGTCGTCGGTAATCGCACGCTCGGTCCTCGCATCGAGCTGCGGCGGCAACCCGACCCGCAGCAGATTTTTCGCGGCGTCGTTCGCCCGGGCGATTCCTTTGCCGCCTGCATCTGCAACCCACCGTTTCACACCTCTGCCGCCGCAGCCGCCGCCGGCACGCTGCGCAAGCTGCGCAACCTGACCGGCGAGCGCACGCCCGAGCGCGTGCTCAACTTCGGCGGCCAGAGCCACGAGCTATGGTGCGCCGGCGGCGAGGTTGGCTTTGTCCTGCGCATGATCGCCGAGAGTGTTCAGTTCCGGACGCAGTGCCGGTGGTTCACAACGCTCGTATCGAAACGCGAAAGCCTCCCTCCCCTCCGCCGCGCCCTCGCGCGCGTGCCGCCAGCCGACGTCCGCACGATCGAGCTCACGCAGGGCCAGAAGAAGTCACGCATCCTTGCCTGGCGCTTTGGAACGTGACGCTCCGCGCCGCCGACCGCCGACCGATTCAGCCTTCAGTCTTCAGCTTTCAGCCTCCGCTCCTCAGGGATTCGGCTTCGTGAACAAGCGGTCGTAGTCCATCCAGTGCGCGTTCATGAGGTCGATCTTCCGCTGCAGTTGGGCGGCCAGAGTCGGACCGAGCCGCATGATGGTTTCCTCCTCCGGCACCGACGCCAGGTCGAGCAGTGGTTCCGACGTGCTCTCGAGCAGGCGCTTCAATCGCACGGTCGTGTCGATCTCCTCGCGAGCCAGGCGGACCAGATCAGTGCGGTCCCAACTGGACTCCGCGCCCAGCGGCGGATTCGGCTCGGGCTCGACGCCAAGCGCTTTCACGCGATCGAGCTGCGCCTGGTAGGCCACCATGTGGTCGGCCGAATGCAGGAGACAGACCATCACCTCGAGCCGCTTGCCGAGCAGCTTCCACCGTTGCCGCGCCTCGGCGTCGGGTGCTCCGCGGGCCAGACGTTCGGCGCGCGCCTGCGCGTCCTCCACCGTCGGCACCACGGTCTCGATCACGCGCTGGAACAGCAGTCGCGCGCCGAAGCCCTCGTACATCCGCATGGCCTGGATGTCCGCCAGGTTGTCCGCCTGCTCCTCGCCTTTGGCCTGAAACAGGAAGCGGCGGTAGTACGCCTTGTCCTCGGCGGAGAGCTCCGCCGGGAACGGCACCATCGGGCGGTTCACCCACCGGTTCAGCACGTGCCCGAACTGGAGCATGTCGCCAAAGTTCAGCGCCTCGAGCCGCCGCTCGGCGTCATCGAGCAGCAGCCAGATTTGCAGCAGGTCGTCGGCACCCACCTCGCCCGCGACGGTCGCCGCAAAATTCCGCAACGCGCCCAGCCGTTCCGCGACCGAGCCATCGATCGTCGCCCGCGTCGCCTCATAGAGCTGGGCCGAAAACGCCATCGTCGCCTCGTCCGGACGCAGGCTGATCAGCCGGCGCGCCGGCATCCCCGCCTCCGCCTTGATCGGCGCAGTCCGCCCGGTTCGCAGCCAGCGCAGGTCAGGCACCGCCAGCCCGACGACGGGGTAAAACGAGCCATGCGCGTACGCGTCGCTCGAGCCCAGGTACCGATAGGGGCGACCGTCCGGTCCTTCCCTCCCCTGCACCGCGATGCCGCGCGGCAGCCGATGCGCGATCGCGTCGAGCTGCTCCGGTCCGAATGACGGAATCATCCACTGCCGCGGCTCGATCGGGTTCAGGTTGATCTGGACCTCATGTCCCACTTCGCGCGCGGCGGTCTGCAGCGTGATCAGGAACGAGGAAATGCGCTCGGACATCGGGCGGGCGCGGCAGTCACTGTGACCATTGAGCCCCGGGTACAACGCCGGCACCCAGCAAAAGCCGGAACCAGAGTCCTGGGTGAGGAAACTGAACGATTCGAGCTCCGGGCAGAGCGCCAGCAGGCTTTTCATCGCCGTGGCATACAGCCGCAGCGTCTCGGGCTGGTCCACGCACATGGAGAAACGCGCCACGCGCGAGCGGTTCGGCTGGTCCACGCGCGGACCGCGGAGGTGAGGATACGCCGTGAAGAACGCCTCCGGCATCACCTGCGGCAGGTTGGAGCCCCAGTGCGCCTTGAGCCCGAGTTGCCGCAGGATCCGCGCGCGCTCGCCCAGAATGGTGCAGATGCGTCGCGCGTAGTCTTGATCCACATACGGCGCGACTTCGGCCGGCGGAAACAGCTTCAGAAAGTCGGGACGCTGAATGAACCAACCCGGGTACGGGTCATCGGCCGGAACGAACTGCCAGCGGGCGGTCGGCAGCCCGTCGGTGAGCGGCACGTGGGTCGCGCCGAGCCGCTTCGCCAGGCTTGCCTTGCGTTCGAAGACCGCGAGTTCCCCCTGGTCGAAAGTCGACAGTACGGTCGCACCCGACAGGGCCGCCGCCGCGGGTGAGCTAGCGGCGGCGTAGGTGGCGGGCAGGCCAATGAGGCCGAACGCGCCGAGACGGAGGAGGAAGCCAAGCCGACGGGGTGAGTTGCGCATAGGCGGGAGGGGCGGTGACGCCATTTCCGCCAGGGCGCCAAACGACGCCACCCCGCCGCTCACGGACAGTCCGCTTGCACCCCCAAGGCGCGACCGGCCGGCAATCTGATCAATACACTCCCGGGTGATGCGGCTGGCGCTCCACGCGTACCGACTTCCCGCCCGGCTGGCCGACGGCGCCTTCGAGGTGTTCGATGCCATCCGCCGGCTCGAAGGTAATCTCCTGCATCGACTCAAGCTTTTCGAGCTTGGCACGGACTTCTGCCGGCAGCGCCTTGCGCTCCTCATCCGTCGTGGCCGGGCCCGAGAAGGTCTGCTGGCCCTTCGCGTCCTTCGCCACGACCGTCTTCACGCCGTCCTTGGCCGTGAGCTCGATCGCCCCCGTTTCGTCGCTGTAAACGAGGCTGCTGTTGCCCGTGTCGAAGCGGTTCATCCGAAATCCGGCACCACGCTTTTCGATCTGGATCCGACCGGCTTCGCCGGGCATGGCGGGAAACGTCAGGGCGCTTACGCGCAGGCCGGGCGTGCCGGTGCGCAATGCCTGGGCGGAGATTCCCTTTCCGTCCAGCCGGTAGAGCATGTCCTCGTCCGCGCGGGTCAACTTGGGCAGATCCCGGATGACCAGCTTCAGCTTCGCCGTGGCCGGCTTGCCCGCGCGCAGGTAGGTGACCGTCACTTCGTCGCCCTCCTTGTGTTGGCGGATCAGTACGCCGAGCTGGTGGGCGTCGACCAGGATCTGGTCATCGAGCTTCAGCAGGATGTCGTGTTCCTGCAGCACCGCGCGCGCCGGGGAATCGGTCACCACGTCGCGCACCACCAGCCCCGTGCCCCGCGCCAGGCCAAGCTGGGCGGCGAGCGTCTCGGACGCCAGGATTACCTCCACGCCAAGGAAGGCCGCCTTCTCCTTCTCGATGGCGTGCCCGATGACCCGATCGACCTGATACGTGCGCGTGGTGCCCTTCACGGGGCCAATGATCGTGCGCACCGTGTGGCCGTCGGGGCCGCTGGCCTGCATGGTGGCGGTGAAGGTACGCCGCTCCTGTGGGTCGGGGGCGGGAACCGGTTCGGCCGCGGCGGGCGAGCTTGCCGCGCCCGCGAGAGACGTCAGTGCCAGGGAGGAAAACACGGGCAGGAGGAAACGGAGGTTTGGTTTCATGGAAGGAAAAATGGGTCACTGGTAACGGACGGGGGTGATGCGAACTTCCTCGCGCGGAACGCGCCAGGTCAGCGCGGCGTTGGTGCGCGGATCGCGCCAGCGCACCGTCTCCACGTAGCGGAGTCGCTCGCGGCGCGCCGGCGT
The DNA here is from genome assembly GCF_003054705.1 of Opitutus sp. ER46. Taxonomy (NCBI): domain Bacteria; kingdom Pseudomonadati; phylum Verrucomicrobiota; class Opitutia; order Opitutales; family Opitutaceae; genus Opitutus; species Opitutus sp. ER46. The sequence goes on along the minus strand of NZ_QAYX01000022.1, from coordinate 118,148 downwards.
GCCATCTTCGAGCAAGACCAATCCCTCGTCGTTGGCCGCATACAGAATCTGGGCGGCCGCGATCGGCTTCAGAACTTCGCCGACGCGATCGGTCGCGGTGGTCTCCGGGGTGTTTGCCCCCGGCGTCGCGACCCTGGGCGGGAGGCTTTCGCGCCCTGCCGGCGCATCGGGACCGGAACGGGAAACGGTGAGCAGCACCGCCACGGTTGCGGCGAGGGGAACCGGCACAAGCGCGAGCCACCACCAGCGCGAACGCGATGGGCGGGCAGCTCCCGCCGGCTCGGCCAGCGCCGCGGCGATTCGTTGCCGCAGCGCGGCGGAAGGAGCGGCGGGGCGCAGGGCCTGCAACTCGGCTTCGAGGGACTGAAGCTCGTCATCCATGGCAGTCGGCGGCGGTCAGAAGTTGGCGCAGTCCGGCCAGCGCGTAGCGGTACCGGGAAGCGGCGGTGTTTGCGGGAATATCCAGCGTGGTGGCAATCTCCTGGAAGGTGAGTTCGCCCCAGATTTTGAGCGCGAGCACCTCCCGCTGTTCGGGCGGCAGTTGCGCGACGGCCCGCTCCAGCGCGGCGCGGCGTTCCTCCTGGAGGAGCGGCGGCTCAAACCAGGAAACGCGAGCGCCGCTCTCTTCGCCCTGTGCCTCCTCCTCCCGCGCCGTGCGGCGGGACTCGCTTCGCGCCCGGTCGAAAGCGGCGCGGCGCACGGACGTGACCAGGAGCGCCATCGGCTCCCCGGGCAGGTGCCGCTGGTGCCGCCAGAAGCGCACGAATGCCTCCTGGACAACGTCCTCCGCATCCGCCTGCGAATGCGTCCATTGCCGGGCGCAGAGCAGGAGCCTGGGGCCATAGCGCTGGAACCAGCTTGTCCAAGTTTCATCGGCAGCGACCTCCATGAGATGCGTTGTTCGCGGTGTTTGCGAAGGAAGCGTCATGGGGCGCGGTTTTTGTCTAGAGCCGCACCAGCAAGGGTCGCGCGTGCCGGTCGGGCAATCCCGGATCAGAGCATACTACGAACCAACTCCGTGGCGGCGTGGGAGAATCTCGTAAGCGTTTCTGCGCCCCCTTGCGGACGGATTTCCGGTGGCGACGTCGCGAGTTGAGGAGTATTGGTATGCTCCCCCACACGGGTTGGAGCCTGCATGGAGGTTTTTGCCCATGAACTTTCCCGATCCAACACTTCCCCCGATCGTCATCGTGGACGATTGCCAGGATGACGTTTTTCAGCTCCGGCACCTGCTCCGGACCGGCGGTATTGCCAATCCCGTTACGACGTTCGACTGCTGCGCCGCCGCCCAATCCGGGCTCCAGTCGGCGGCCGTGCTGGGCGTCCTGCCCGCGCGGCTCTTCATCGACATCCGCATGGATGGCGCCCGCGAGTTGATCGCCGGCTTGCGGCACAATCCGCGCTACGATGACGTCCGCGTGATCGTCGCGACGTACTCCAACGACGCCGACGACATCGCCATGGCCAGGCACCTCCGGATCGATGGCTACCTGATGAAATTCCCGGAAGCCGGGATCCTCGCCCACTACGTCCGCCACGGTCCTTGGTTCACCTTGCCGCAGCGCGGTGAAGCCGCGGGCGAGACGGTCAACGCCGCCTCCCGCCACACCCGCTTCGGCTGGCGCCACGTGGCCACCGCGCCCCGATCTCCGTCGCGGCCAGCCCGGGCTGCCATCTCCCACCTGTCAGGTCTCGTCCCGGTGCCTTGATGCGCAGCCGCGCGCCCGCGTGGACGCGCCTCGCGCTCCGAGCCGCCCTTCACCAAGTCCCTGCGCCTCAGGCGCCCGCGAGGATGAGCCGCAGGCTGTCGAGGCGAAGCCGCGCCGCCGCGATCGCCGCCGAGGTCCGCTCCAGGCGCTCACCGGCCTGCGTCACCTCCTCCGGGCGGACGTGGTCGTTGAGCTTCCGCAAGTCGGCCAGGCGCTGCACGTCGGCCGCCAGTGTCTCCTGCGCCCGCGCACTCGCCGCGCCGGTGATCTCCGCCCCGCGTACCTCCGCGCGGTTGGTGGCCGCCGCGAGCATCGCCTTCAGCACGCGGCCGGAAAACGCCGGCAGTTCCAGGAACCGATGCAGGTCCGCATCTTCGATGTAGCCTTCGAGTGACGCTAAATCGTGCTCAGCCGTGACTTCCTGGCCGCGTACGTCGACCACCACCCGCACCGGCGTCGGCGCGAGAAACTGATCCACGCGCCACCGCGTCTCCGCCACCGTTTCCAGCACGAATACCGCCTCGAGCAGCAATCCGGGCTTGGCCGTGGTCAGGCGCCCGAACGCCGTCGTCCCCGCCGGTGAATCCACCAGCAGGTCAATCGCGTCGCCCAGGAGCGGATGGTCCGCGGAGAGGAATCGGATGTCCTCCCGCGCCAGCGCCCGCTGACGGTCGAAGGTCGCCAGCATGCCGTCCGCCGGGATCGAGGGGAACGACTCCACGTACGCATGGCTCGGGTCGAGAAACAGGTCACCGTCATCGTGCTCCTTGACGCGCACACCGAAGTGATCGAGCAGTCCGACGAGGAATTCGCGCCAGGATCGGTCGGCATCTGCCGCCCGCACCCGCTCGAGTACGGTCTCCGCCACGTCCGGCCGGAACGAGTTCAGCTCCAGCAGCCGGTCGCGGCCTTGCTTCATCTTCGCTGCCAGCTTCTCCCGAAAAGCGGCCGTCTCCGCCACGAGCTGCGCGAGAGCATCTGGTGCCGCCTTGCCGCTGCCATAGGCGAGCGCGACCTCCAGCAGCCGTGCCTTGAACGCGGCCTGGTACTCTTCACCACCGTGCAGCGGCGTCTCGAACGCGTCGAGCCCGCGGTGGTACCACTCCGCCACGCATCCGTCGGCACTGCCGGCCACGTATGGCACGTGAATCTGGATCGGCTGCGTCTGCCCGATGCGGTCCAGCCGTCCGATTCGCTGCTCGATCAGCCCGGGGTTCAGCGGCAGGTCAAAGAACACGAGGTGATGTGCGAACTGAAAGTTCCGGCCCTCGCTGCCGATCTCCGAGCAGATCAGCAGCTGCGCGCCGTCCGGCTCTGCGAACCACGCCGCGTGGCGGTCGCGCTGCACCAGCGGCAGGCCTTCATGAAAGAGCGCCACCTTCACCTTCCGCTTCTCCTGCAACGCATGCTCCAGCGCCACGACCTTGCGCTGCGTGCGGCAGATCAGGAGCGCTTTCTCCTCGCGGTGCGCCTGCAGGAAACCCACCAGCCACTCGAGCCGCGGATCCTCCTTGAACGCATACCGCAGCGTCCCATCCGTCCCCGCCTCCTCCGCCGCCAGCTCCCGGGCAATGCGCGCATGCAGCGCCACCCCCGGATCCGCCAGCTCGACGGGACAGTACCGCCGCTTGGGGAAGCCCTGCATCGCCGCGCGCGTGTTGCGGAACATCACGCGGCCGGTCCCGTGCTGGTCCAGCAGGCTGCGCAAGAGCGACTCGCGCGCCCCGGCCTTCGCCTGCTTCAGCCCGGCGAGATGCTGCGCGAGCCGCTCGGGGTCACGGGTGAACACGCGCCGCAGCGTCGCCTGGTCCTTCGCCGTCAACCGCCCGCTGCCGACGATCTTCTCCGCCACGCCTGCCACCGCCGCGTACTGTTCCGCCTCCGCCACGAACCGGTCGTAGTTGTCGTACCGGCTCGGATCCAGCAGCCGCAGCCGGGCAAAATGCCCCTGTTGTCCCAGCTGCGTCGGCGTCGCCGTCAGCAGCAACAGGCCGGGCGCCCGCTGCGCCAGCGCCTCCACCAGCGCGTACTCCGGGCTCGCCCGCTCCGGCGTCCACACGAGGTGATGCGCCTCGTCGACGATCACAAGGTCCCAGCCCGCCGCGATCGCTTGATCACGCCGCGTCTCCATCTGCGTGAGGAAGTCCACGCTCGCCAGCGCCAGTTGCGACGCGAGGAACGGGTTCTCCCCCGGATCGCTCGCCTCGAGCGCCGCGCAGCGGCCTTCGTCGTAAATGCTGAACCAGAGGTTGAACCGCCGCAGGAGCTCAACGAACCACTGGTGCGTCAGTGACTCCGGCACGAGCACCAGCACGCGTCTCACCTGCCCGACCGCGAGCAGGCGCTGCACGATCAGGCACGCCTCGATTGTCTTGCCGAGACCCACTTCGTCCGCCAGCAGCACGCGCGGGATCTGTCGCGCTGCAACCTCGTGCAGGATGTAGAACTGGTGCGGGATCAGCTCCACCCGGCCGCCGAGAAATCCGCGCACGTCTGCGCTTCGCCGCCGCGCCCGCGCCTGCAGCGCCCGGTAACGGAGGTCAAAGACGTCGCTTGGATCACACTGTCCCGCCAGCAGGCGCTCCGGCGGCGATGCCACCGTCGTCACGTCCGACACCTCGTCTTCCCGGAGCCGAACCCCGCCGCCGACGTATGTCAGGACTCCGCCGTCGTCCTCCACCGCCTCGATCGTGAGGCGTAGATCCTGGCGGTTGGCGATGCTCTCGCCGACCCGGAACACCACGCGCTTCAGCACCGGCGTGTCCAGCGCGTACAGTCGCTGCTCGCCGGTGGCGGGAAACGCGATGCCCACGCGCTTGGCGGCGACGTCCACGCTCGCCACCACGCCGAGCCCCAGCTCGGGTTCGCGTTCGCTCACGCAGCGTTGTCCTTTGACGGCATTCTCCATCGCACCATGAGGACGCCCCTTCGCCGCCATTTCAAGCTACGCGCCGTGACGCCGGTGGTTAACGATTGGCGCCGCCCGGAGGCGGCGACTCTGGTCGCGGTGGGGACGCCTCGGGGCAGGTAAACCATAGCGGCGCCGACGCGAAGGTGGCGCGAGTTGGTCGCCGCCGCCGACGCACGTCACGTGCGAGCCCGCTTCGCGCTCGCTACGCGGCATGGGGTGCGGCGAGGAACCGCAGCGCGGTGGTGGTGAAGGGAACGTCGCGATCGAAGATGGGCACGTGCTCGCCGCCAGGGATGATCCAGAGCGCCGCGCCAGGGATCGAGCGGTGGAGGTCGAGGGCGATTTCCGCCGGGAAGAACCGGTCGCGATCACCGTGCACCACGAGCGTGCGGGCCGTGATCGTCGCCAGCGTCGCCGCGGTGAAGGCCATGTCGTCATGGTTGTCGTGGAAGGCATTGAATTGGGCGATCAGCTCCCGGATCTGCGCGTCGCCGCGCTTGGCGCACTCACGGTACATCGCCTGCACTTCCCGCGGCATCGTGGCGAACGAAGCCCGTTGCATGATGGCCCGGGCCTCGTCCGGGAAGTGAGACGTCGCGCTGATCAAGACCATCGCCGCGACGCGCTCAGGCTGGGTCGTCGCCATGTGCAGGAGCGTCATTCCGCCGGTGCTCATGCCCATCGCGGAAAATCGGCCGACGTCGAGTCTGTCGAGCAGCGCGAACACGTCCCGCGCCGCCTGTCGGTGGGTAAAGGTGTTCTCCGGATTCGTCGAGAACCCGTGTCCCCGCAGATCCACGACGATGAGTCGGTACCGCTCGGCCAGCGGCGCGATGAACGGGTGCCAGTTCTGCGTGCAACCGCCGAAGCCATGCAGGAGTACCAGCGGCTCCCCGGCGCCGTACTCCTCGAAGTACATTTCGAAGCCATTGAGCTGCTCAGTGCGCCCGCGGGCGCCCTCTGATTTGGATACGTACGTCTTCGCCATGTCGCGATGTAGTTATGACCTGCCGCAACTTTCTCCGCCTGGACCGTCCTTTCCCCGGCCAGCGGTGCCGATGGCCGCCCCACCTCCCAACCGCGGTCCGAACCTTAAGCCTTGCTCCTTACGCCTTCGCCTCCGCGTGCTGCCGGGCGCGGACCTCAGTGCGCAGACGACGCGGAGAGCATCGCCAGCCGGATGCGCCGGCGCACGAAAACGATGTGCTGCCGCAACTCGTAGAACTGGTCCGCGAACGACGCCGGCACGCGCAGCCGGTTCACCGCCTGCTCCACGATATCGAGCCGCGCCAGCAGTTCTTCGCCGCGCGCCTTCGTCAGCGGTCCCGCCGCATCGCGCTCGAGCAGCATCAGCGGTCGGTAACACCGGTACAGTCGCAGCTGGATGCTCCAGCGGTAGATCAACGGCAGCACCCGCATCGCCGGGACCAGCACCAAGATCAGCGGCACCAGCGCGAGGAGCACGCGATTGATCAGGTTTGCCACCCAGAACGAGCCCACCAGCCGGTACACCACGCCTTTGCCCGACTTGTAGTACCGCAGCGCATCCTCGCTCAGCGTGAACTCGTGCTCCAGCGGCGCCGGAAACTCACCCTGCTTCTGCAACAGGCTCGCCCGCCGGTGGATGCCTTGCGCCACCCCGAGCACGAGGTCGGTGAGCGCCGGATGTAGCCCTTTCTTCGCCACCAGTTCCACGGTCGGACTGAGCAGGGTGACGTTGCGCGCCGGCAGGTTCTTCCCGAGGTCAAACGAGCCCTGCGGCAGCACCGTCTTGTTGAGATACGGGTACCGTCGCACGTACGCGTCGGCCTGGGTGAAATCATACAGCTGCACCTCCGGCGTCCGCAGCAGCGTGCGCAACACCTGCGTTGGCGCCGAGTCGCCCATGAGAAATACCGCATCGAGCCGCCCCTCGATCAGCCCGCCCGACGCCCTTTCGGCATCGTCCTCTACCAGCGTCGCCTGCTGCGGCGTCACGCCGTTGGCCAGGAGCAACGTCATCGCGAGCGCGCGCGTGCCGCTGCCGACAGCCCCGACCGCGATGCGCCGGCTGGCGAGTTCCGACAACCGGCTGATCGGCGCGCCGCGGTAGAAGAGCCAGAGCGGCTGGTAAGCGATGCTGCCGAGCGAGACGAGATTCGGCGGCGGCACCCCCTCGGTGAGCCCACCTTGCACGAAGCCGATGTCCACCCCCGACTCGGGCGCCTGGAGCCGCTTCAGGTTCTCCAGTGAGCCGCCCGAACTCAGGATCCGCAGCTCCACCCCGTGCTTGGCGAGTTCGGCCTTGTAGCGCTCGGCGTTGCGCTGGAACGAACTCCCCGGCGGCCCGCTGGTGATTGTGATCACGCGCGGCGGCGACGAGAGCACGATCCAGATGATCGCGGCCACGCCGAGCAGCGCGAGGAGCGAGGCGACAAGGACCGCCGCCCACAGGCGCAGGCCAAAGGTCTCCATCAACGCGACGATCATGCGCGGCCGGGTGGTCTTCGGGGAGGTGGTGTCCATGGACGGAGACGCAGCGAACCATCCCTCCGGCGGGATATCCACCTCGTTTTCCGGCGGCCCGCCCCCCGGGGCTTTGACATCCGCCAGCCGCCCGGGACAGTGCCGCCCATGGATCTCGAACGCGAGTGGACGCATGAGGAAGTGGTGACGGGCGCACGCCAGTCGCTGCTGGCGGAGCTCGGGCTTGAGGACACCGAGTTGGCGGACGCCTTCTTGCGCGCGCCGATCGGACCGCGCGTGCGCGTCGGCGGCGTGCGCTCCAGTCTGGCCCGGCTGACGGTGGAACAACTCGCCGCCGCCGCGCCCGATGCCGGCCTGCGCTTCGGCAATTACCTCGAGCCGAGCGACGAGATCACCGTCCTGCTGCCGGCGACGGTGACGCTCCAGCCGGGCGTCGCGCTGCCCGTGCTCTCGCCGGTGTTGCTCAAGCTGGCCGTGCTTGCCATCGACGTCGTCACGCGCGGCCCGGCGGCGGTCGCGGCCGACCTGCGGCGCCGCAAGCCCGGCGGCACGGCCGAGGTCGAGCGCCGGCTGCGCGAGACCCCGCCGCGTTACGAAGGCTGGGGCGTGCTCCGCCAGGTCGACGTGAACCGCGCCGCGGAGCCGCAGCCTCCCCTGCTCACGGATCGCAAGGACGTGTTTCACCGCATCCGCCTCGCCTGCACGCACGCCGTCGATCGCACGCTCCTCGACGGCCTCGCCGAGCGAAACCCGGGGTTTCTCGACTATCTGCAATGCTTCCCGGTCGCGCGCGGGTTGAAGCGCAAGGTCGTCGCCTGGCTCGGGCCCACGAACTCCGGCAAGACCCACCACGCGGTGCTCGCGTTGCGTGACGCCCCGACCGGCATGTACCTGGGCCCGCTGCGGCTGCTCGCCCTCGAGCAGCGCGACCGCCTCGTGGAACTGGGCCGTCCGTGTTCGCTGATCACCGGCGAAGAACGTGACATCACCTCAGATACGCACTCGGCGCGCACGGTGGAGATGACAGACTTTTCGCGGCGCTTCGCCGTCGCCGTGATCGACGAGATCCAGCTCGCGTTCGATCGCGACCGCGGCTGGGCGTGGGTCGCTGCGTACTGCGGCGTGGCGGCGGACACCCTGATCGTCACCGGGCCTGACGCGACCGAGCCGGTGATCCGCCGCCTCGCCGAACTCTGTGGCGACCAACTCGAGGTGCACCACCGCCAACGGCAGGGCGCCCTCAAGTACGAGGGCCTGATCGATTGGCATCACCTGCCGCCGCGAACGGCCGTCATCGGGTTCTCGCGCACCATGGTGCTCGAACTGAAGGCGATGTTCGAGTCGCGCGGCCAGCGCGTCGCCGTCATCTACGGCGGTCTCTCGCCCGAGGTGCGACGCAACGAGGCACGCCGTTTCCGCGAGGGCGAAGCCGACATCGTCTGCGCGACGGACGCGATCGGGCTCGGTCTTAACCTGCCGCTCGACCGCGTGGCGTTCTACGAAACCGACAAATTCGACGGGGAGATCAACCGCCGGCTCGACCCCGCTGAGATCATGCAGATCGCCGGCCGGGCGGGGCGCGGCCCGGGCGCAACGGGCTGGGTCGCGGCTTTCTCGGCGCGTGACGGCCGCCGGATCGAAGCCGCACTCGCCGAGGCGCAGCAGATGCCGCCGCTCAACGTGCTCCCGGCGGCACCCACGACGATGCACGTGCGGGCCATCGCCGACCTGCTGAAGCTCGAACGGCTCGTGCCCATTCTGGAGTTCTTTCGCACCCGGCTCACGTTTCCCGCCGGCACGTTCTTTCCAGACGTGCAGGACGACGTGTTTGCCGCGGCAGGACTCGTCGACACCTACGCCTCCTCCCTTTCGGTCGAGCAGCGGTACACCCTGGCATGCACCCCGCTCGACCTCGACGAGCACCTTTTCCGCAGCACGTTTGCGGAGTGGCTCGAACTGCTCGACGCGGAGAAGACGGTCGCTTTTCCCCGCCGGATGGACGCGGCCGGCGGACTCGAGTCGCTCGAAGAAACGCTGAAGCTCACGACCGTCTACCGCTGGCTCGCGCTGAAGTTTCCCGAGGCGTTCAACGATGGCCGTTACGTGGAGGAACTCCGCCGCGAGGCCACCGAGCAGACGCAGGCCATCCTACGCCGTAACTGGGGAAAGCAGGGGCTGACCCGCCGGGAGTGCCGGCAATGCGGCCGTGCCCTCCTACCCTCGTCGCCCTACCGCACCTGCCGCGACTGCTACGCCGGCGGGTCGGAGTAGCCGCGCGGCCGCGCCGACGCGGCGGGCGTCCAGCCTGGGGCTGCTGGCACGCGGGGTGGCGACCGGGAGGCCGGGGCGCCTGACCGGCCTTGAGGGTCTTGGGGAGTTTCCCAGCCGCCCAGCACGCTTGACCCGGGAACCGCGCTTTTCTTCCCTCTCAGCCGCCTATCGAACCTCAACCACGGTTTTTTCTATGAGCCTTAATATCAAGCCTGCCAAATCCTGCGCGTTCGACCAGCTGTCTCTGGGCGAAGTCATGCTGCGCCTTGACCCCGGCGAGGGCCGGATTCGCACCGCGCGCGAATTCAAAGTTTGGGAGGGCGGTGGCGAGTACAATACCTCGCGCGGTCTCCGGAAGTGCTTTGGTTACAAGACCGCTGTGGCGACGGCTTTCGTCGACAACGAGGTCGGCCACCTCGTCGAGGACTTCATCATGCAGGGCGGCGTCGCCACGGATTTCATCAAGTGGCGCGAGGATGACGGCATCGGCCGCAACGTCCGCAACGGCCTCAACTTCACCGAGCGCGGCTTTGGCATCCGCGGTGCCGTCGGCGCTCCTGACCGCGGCAACACCGCCGCTTCGCAACTCAAGCCGGGTGACTTCGACTGGGAGCACATCTTCGGCAAGCTCGGCGTGCGCTGGTTCCACACCGGCGGCATCTTTGCCGCCCTCTCCGAGACGACCGCCGCCCTCACGATCGAGGCGGTGAAGGCCGCGAACAAGCACGGCACCATCGTCAGCTACGACCTGAACTACCGCCCCTCGCTCTGGAAGACCATCGGCGGCCTGCAGAAGGCCCAAGAGGTCAACCGCGAGATCGCGAAATACGTCGATGTCATGATCGGCAACGAGGAGGATTTCACCGCCTCGCTCGGCTTCGAGGTCAAGGGTGCCGACCACAACATCAGCAAGATCGAGCTCGACGCGTTCAAGGACATGATCGCGACGGCCGTGAAGACGTATCCGAACTTCAAGGTGGCCGCCACGACGCTGCGCCGCGTGATCACCGCCACGAAGAACGACTGGAGCGCGATCCTCTGGCACGACGGCAAGTTCTACGAGAGCCGCAAGTATCCGGAGCTCGAGATCCTCGACCGCGTCGGCGGCGGCGACAGCTTCGCGTCCGGCCTGCAGTTCGGCTTCCTCGAGTTCAACGACCCGCAGAAGGCCGTTGAGTATGGCGCGGCGCATGGCGCGCTCGCCTCGACCACCCCGGGCGACACCTCCATGGCGACCCGCAAGGAAGTCGAGAAGCAGATCAAGGGCGGCGGCGCCCGCGTGGTGCGGTGACCCGCATCGCGTCCGCTCAACTCTCGCGCCCGGGCTTCACCGCCCGGGCTTTTTGATGCCCGCACCGGCCGCACGAAAGTGTCACGCGATACGTGACAGCGGCGCAGCGCGGCGACGCCGGAAAGTGTCACGTATTGCGCGACACTGGCAGGTCAGCCGACGAGGGTGAGCACGATGCCGATCAGCACGCCGATGACGGCGGGGAGTTTCTGGCGTCCGTGTTTTTCTTTGAAGAGCAGGATGCCACCCGCGAACGCGATGAGGATGCTGCCGCGGCGCAGGCTGGAGACGAGGGACACGAGCGCATCCGGATCGCGCAGCGCGCTGAAATACACGAAGTCCGCCAACAAGAGGGCAAACGACACACCCAGGATGCTCCAGCGCCAGTGGAACTCGTTGCGCGTCCACAGCCGCAGCTTCCAGCCGAGCGCGAGCGGGAGGAACAGCAGCGCGAGATAGATCGAGAACCACGCCTGCACGGTGGCGGCGGTGAAGCCCTCGCGGCCGAGCAGGAACTTGTCGTACAGCCCGCTCACGCCGCCCAGCAGGGTGCCGGCGCACATCCACCAGATCCATTTGTTGCGATGGAAGACGATGCCCTCGCGCGCGCCGGCCAGCGACAGGCCGAGAAACGATGCGAGCGTCACCACGACGCCGAGCATCTCGAGCCAGGTCGGACGTTCGCCGAGCACCAGCAGCGCGCCCACCAGCGTCCACACCGGACCGGTCGCACGGATCGGTGCCGCGAGCGACACGGGGAGATGCTTCACGGCAAAGTACGAGCAGCACCACGACGAGGCCACGATCACCGACTTGAGCAGCATCTGCAGGTGCTGCAGCCCCGTGAGGGATGGGACCGCAAACGTCGACGGGACGAGATCGGGCGCGACCGCCGCCGCCGCCATCAGCGTCAACCAGACGAGGGCGCTGCAGACATTCGCCAGGAACAGCACGGGCAGCACGGCGTTCTCGCGGACCGAGTGCTTGATGCAAAGGTCGTAGCAGCCGAGGAACACGGCGGACACCAGACTGGCGAGAATCCAGGACATCAAAAGGGGCCCAGCCTGCCCTGCCGCGGTGGCCACCCGCAACAACAACCTCGAATCCGGCAACTCAGTGGCAGCGGGCCGGGGTGTCATAACCCGTTTGCTAAAAGCCCCATGTTCACCCACGCTCCACGCCAATCCATGATCCCCATACCGCCGTTCCCCCGTCTCCTTTGCCGTTGGGAAACCCACTGAGCGGTCGCGAACGGCGGGCTCCCAAACCGTTAACGATATCCCAAGTTCTCATGTCCAAAGCAGTTGTTTCGGCTCTCTACGATTCCGACGTGTTCCGCATGGCGTGCCGGCAGTTCGACAAGGCCGCCGACGCCATCAACCTGCCGGAAGCCATCCGTGATCGCACCAAGTACCCTAAGCGGTGCCTCGCTGTGGCGCTCCCGATCAAGCGCGAGGACGGCAGCGTCACAGTTTTCGAAGGCTACCGCGTCCAGCATCACCTCTCGACCGGACCGTCCAAGGGCGGCGTCCGTTTCCACCAGAACGTCACCATTGGTGAAGTCGCCGCGCTGGCGATGTGGATGAGCTGGAAATGCTCGCTCGTGGGCCTGCCCTATGGCGGCGCCAAGGGCGGCGTGATCGTCGATCCGAATCTCCTCACGGCCGGCGAACTCGAGCATCTTTCCCGGCGCTACATGCAGGAGCTGGTGAATTTCGTCGGCCCGCAGGTCGATGTCCCCGCCCCGGATGTCGGCACCAACGAGCGGATCATGGGCTGGATGATGGACACCTACTCGAACCACGTCGGCCATGTGGAGCCCGGCGTCGTGACCGGCAAGCCGATCGCGCTCGGCGGCTCGCAGGGCCGCCGGGAGGCCACCGGCGCCGGCGTCGCGTATCTGGTCAAAAAGTACCTGTCCGACCTCAACCTGCCGATCACCAAGGCCACCGTCGCCATCCAGGGCTTCGGCAACGTGGGCAGCGAGGCGGCGCTCGCGCTGGCCGAGTACGGCGCGAAAATCATCGCGATCTCCGACTACACCGGCGCGGTCTACAACCCGAAGGGCATCGATATCCAGAAGGCCCTGACGTACATCCGCTACCAGCGCGTGCTGCGCGACTTTGACGGCGGCGAGCCGATCACCAACGAGCAATTGCTCGAGCTTAAGTGCACCGTCCTGATCCCCGCGGCCCTCGAGCGCGTGATCACCGAGAAGAATGCGCCGAAGCTGAAGTGCCGCCTGCTCGCCGAGGCCGCCAACGGCCCGACGACCAACGCCGCCGACAAGATCCTCGATCAGCGGGAGGATCTGGAGATCATCCCCGACGTCCTCTGCAACTCCGGCGGTGTCGTTGTCTCCTACTTTGAGTGGCTGCAGAACCTCTCGAACTTCTACTGGGGCCGCGACGAGGTCATGCAGAAGCTCTTCGCGATCCTGGACAAGGCAAAGGACGCCGTCGACTACCAGAAGCGGAAGTTCAAGTTCAGCCGCCGCCTCGCGGCGCTCACGCTGGGCATCCAGCGCGTGGCCGACGCCAAGCAGAGCCGCGGGCTCTTCCCGTAAGCGTCGGCGAACACCGGTTCGCTTCCCTCTTCCCGCCGCGCCTCACCGCGCGGCGTTTTTGTTGCCCGCGCCGTCGCCTGCGGCCCCGCCTGGTCGGCGCCGCCGTCCTCGGCCGCCAGCGTCATCCGGGTGTCCGGTCGCGCCCGGCTTTTGCGCCCGCCCATTTGCGCAAGCCGCGCTCGCTGCGCATATTCGCGCTCCCACATGGCCGAAAAGAAGGAACTGCTCACCACCAACCGCAAAGCGCTCACCATCAATCTCGACGAGCGGAAGTACGGCACGTTCGCCGAGATCGGCGCCGGCCAGGAGGTCGCGCGGGTCTTCTTCCAGGCCGGCGGCGCGTCCGGCACCGTCGCGAAGACGATCTCGGCATATGACATGACGTTCAGCGACGCCATCTACGGGAAGGCGCCGCGCTACGTTTCCCGCGAACGGCTCACGACCATGCTCGACCACGAGTACCAGTTGCTCATCGAGCGGCTGGCCGAGCAACGGGGCGAGCGCACCGCCTTCTTCGTGTTCGCGGACACCGTCACCACGCGGAGCTTCAAAGGTGGCAATGACGCGCACGGCTGGATGGGCATCCGCTTCCAGACCGAGCCCGGGGTCGAGCCGAGCGATATCGTGCTGCACGTGCGCATGTGGGACAAGGGGGCGGTCCAGCAGCAGGAGGCGCTCGGCATCGCCGGCACGAACCTGATGTATGCGGCGTTCTATTACCGCGACAACCCCACCCGCTTCATTGAGTCGCTCGTCGACAACGTCGGCACCGCACGCGTCGAGGTCGACATGATCAAGTTCTCCGGCCCCGCCTTTGCCCACCTGGACAACCGGCTGATGTCGCTTTACCTGGTCCAGCACGGCCTCACCAACGCGGTGATGTTCAGCTCGTCCGGCGACGTCCTGCAGCCGTCGGAGGTTCTCTACAAGAAGGCCGTGCTCGTGGAGCGCGGCAGCTTCCGACCGGTCACGCACGTGAACGTCGACATGCTGAGCTGCGCGACGGCGCAGTTCGTCCAGGAGCCGCTGGTGAAGGGGAAGGACGTGATGGTGTTGATGGAGATCACGATGAACAACCTCCTGGCCGCGGGCGAACTCGACGCCCAGGACTTCCTCTCCCGCGTGGACGTGCTCGGCGAGCTGGGCTTCACCACGATGGTGTCCAACTACTCCGAATACTACCGGCTGACGTCCTATTTCCGCCGCTACACGAAGGAGATGATCGGCGTGGCCATGGGCATCGACAACCTCCTGGAGATCTTCAACGAGAAGTACTACGAGCACCTGGAGGGCGGAATTCTGGAATCGTTCGGCCGGATGTTCCGGCACGCCGTGAAGCTGTACGTGTATCCCATGCGGCAGGACGCGTACGAGCGGTATCTCAGCACCGGCAAGCCCACGCCGAGTGCGATGCCGAATCACGTGTTTGCCACGACGGTGCTGATCACCGCCCGCAACGTGCAGGTGACCGACCACCTCCGGAATCTCTACGCGCACCTGCTCGAGAACCACTACATCGCCTGCATCACCGGCTTTGACCCGCAGATCCTCGGCATCTTTTCCCGCGACGTGCTGCGCCGCCTGAAGGAGGGCGACGAGACCTGGGAGACGATGGTACCCGTCTCGGTGGCAACCGCGATCAAGCAGCGGCATCTCTTCGGCTACGGCGCCGGCGATGCTCCGGCCGCGCTCCCCGTCGCCGCGGCGCCGGCTGCGGCCGGCGAGGCTCCCGCGCGCTAGCCTGGGCCCGCGCTACGGCCTTATCGTCTTCCGGCAACCGCCTCCGACTCGCGGTCGCTTCCGCGCACGCCGCAGGTGAGCCGTCACTCAGCCATCTTCGTCAGCATCCGGAGGTAGCCGCCGTAGACCGACAGCACCTGCGAGCCGACGAGACACGCGACGGCGAGAAAGACCAGCGCCGGGTAAAGGATCATCACGAGCGTGAGCCCGTGCTCGGCCCGCTGCTGCTGTTGTTCGCTCACCTTCAGGAGCGCGACATCGAGCTGGCCGCTGGTCTCACCCGTGCGATAGGCGGCGACAAAGTCCGTCGGGAAACAGCGCCACCGCGCGAGCTCGGTCCCGGGCGGCTGGCCGCGCTCGGCCACCTCGGAAAGCGCGTTTGCCGCCGTCCTGAGTTCAGGCGCGGTCGTGACCAGACCGACGGCCGCCCAGGCATCGCTGACCCGCACGCCGGCGCCAACGAAACTGCCCAGCAAGAACGCGAGATCGGACAAGGCCTGCGCCTGCAGATGCCGTCCCAGCCCGGGCAGGCGCACGCTGATCGCGCGCACGATCTCGGGACGGCGCCGCGCCAGCGCGAAAGCCACCGCGACGACCGTCCAGAAGGGCACGAGCAGCGCCAGCACCGTTTCGACGTAAACGCCCGTGCTCCAGCGAAAGCCTTGGTTCCAGTCGATCATTCGCAGCACCGGTGCGAGCAGCACGCCGAGGTGCAGGACGCCGATCGGGTAAGCGCAGGCCAGCAGCATCCTCGTCTGCGCCACCGCAACGCGCTGATGCCGGTCGGACAGGCGCCGCAGCATTACCGGTAGCGTGCCGATCTCGGCCGCCGCGGACAGTGTCAGCCGGTCGGCCTCAGGCAGCGCATTCCCGGCGGCGCGCAACGCATCGTCAACCGACCCGCCCTGCTCGATCGCCGCCCACATCTCGCCCGCCGTGCGTTGGACGCCCCCGCCAGCCACCGGCAGGGCAAGCGCGTCGCGCAACGTCAATCCGGCGTCGAGGGCCTGTGCCAACTGCGTGTACCACGCGCCGAGAACCTGATGACGAAGCGGCATGCGACCTTCCTGCCCACACCAGCCGCCTCTGGCCATGGCGAAATACGCCGTGGCGCCCAGTCATTTGCATCGGAGGCTCGATCGGGCGCCCGGCGGGGATACAAAATCAGCTAGCCACGGAGCGGCGAAATTGTCCTGCTATCCGACCTATTGCTTCACCCTTCCAAATGAAACGTACGACTCTCTCAGTCCTGTCACTCAGCGCCGTCCTCCTGGCCGCCGGCTTCGCCGTGGGTCAGACCACGCCCAAGATTGGCGTCGGCGCCGCCGCGCCCGCTCAGCAGAAGTTCGCGCTCGTCGCCACCATCAAGGGTGCGCAGGCCGTCCGTGAGTTCCAAAACAACGTGCAGGTTCTCCAGAACCAGCGCCAGGCGCTCGTCGATCTCGAAGCGGCGATGAACAAGGAGAAGGACGCCAAGAAGAAGGCGAAGATGAAGTCCGACTTCGACGCGCAGCTCGCAAAGCTCAATGAGAACAACGCCCTCATGGCGAAGACCTACGGCTTCTCGCTGACGCGCAACTACACGATGGAGATCGAGACGGCCAACATCTACATTCAGGTCTCCGACGAAGAGGCCGCCAAGATCGAGCAGGCGGTCAAGGCCGAGCAGGCCAAGGCCAAGAAGTAAGTCTGTCGCGCGCTTCGCGCCCCTCCCGAGCCGTTTGCCGCGCTCCCCTGCCCTTCGCCGTCCGTCGAGGCGTCAGCGGTCGCGGAAAACGGCTCGTGGCGTTTCTGCCACCGGCGGCATCTGGGGATTGGTGCGGCGGGCCTCGTCCGGCACGTGACCGAAGAAGGCCCGGCGCTCGAGTTCCACGAGACGGTCGATGAGCGCGCGATCCGGCTGTGATGCCAGCCACACGGCATAGAAGACGTTCACCACCGGCACGAAGCCGAAGACCGCGACCCAAGGCGAACGTCCTTTGCGTTTCGCCAGCAGCAGGATGAACAGCGAAATGCAGAACCAGAGGGCAAGGTACCCGAGGAGCGGGCCCAACGGCACCTCAGCAAGAGGCGTGGACGATTGCATGGTCGAGGAGGACCTCAACGGAGCCGCGCAAGTCGCTTGAATGCAACGTGAAACTAACCCACCGCGCGGTTTGAGCCGGCTCTGGAAGCCGGTTCGCGGCGAAGACAACAGCGCCCTACTGCACCTTTTCGTGCCCACGACGATTCACGCAGGGAGGCGGCGAGCGAGGTGAAGCGTGTGCGTCAGGTGCAGACGGGAGGTGAACCAAGTGTCGTGGCTCGCGACGACGAGGAGTCCGGTGAAGCGCTCCAGTGCATGGAGCAGCAGTTCCTGGCTCTGGAAATCGAGGTTGTTGGTGGGCTCGTCGAGCAGCACGGCCTCAGGGAGGCAATCGCCCAGCAGGATCACGGCGAGTGCGGCCCGGAGTCGCTCGCCGCCGCTCAGCGTAGCGAGCGACTGACTCACCTTCGCGCCGGTGAAGCCGTAGAAGGCGAGTTCGTTCCTGAGTTCGACCGGGGTGAAACGCGTGTGCCCGGTGAGGGCCTCCAGCAGCGACCCCGTTGTCGGCAGCAGACTCTGATTCTGATCCAGGCAGACATACGGACGCCCGGTCCGCCGCAATTCCCCGTCCACGAGGGCGCCGTGCGCACGCCCGGTCATCACCTGCAATAGCGTGCTCTTGCCGGTCCCGTTTGCGCCGCCGATCTGCCAGCGTTCCCGGCCGCACATCGTGAACTCGAGTGGCTCCGGCCAAAGCGGCGCGGCGGCGCCCTCGAACCGCACCTGCACGCCACGCGCCGCGAAGAACACGGCTCCGGCCGGCGGAGCGGCGCTGGCGAAATCGAGCCGCAGGAACGGATCCGTCTGGCGCACGGCGACCGCCTGCCGCCAAGCCTGCTCGGCGGCGCTGATCTCGGCCCTGCCGTGCCGGACCAGACGGCCGTGCGTCTCCTCCGCGCGACGGCGCATTGCGTGCGCGACGATGCGGGGCTGGCCACCTTGGGCGGCGCGACGGCGACCAACCTGCATGCGCCGGTCCTGGGCGGCGAGTTGCTCGGCCTGTTCGCGCGCGACGAGTCTGCGCGCCCGCTCCGCATCCTCGAGCGCCTCGGTCTGTCGTTGCCGCTGCTCCGCCCGCGCCTGCCAGTAGAATTCAAAGTTGCCGCCGAACCGCTGCAGCCCGATCGGGGTGAGCTCAACGATCTCGTCGACGTGCCGCAGCAGTTCGCGGTCGTGACTGATCACGATCAGCCCGCGGCCAAAACCCTCGACGAACGCGACGACGGCGGCGCGCCCCGCCTGATCGAGATGATTGGTCGGTTCATCCAGGATGATTTGCTCGCCCTTGATCGCGAGCAGCCGCAGGAGGCGCACCCGCATCCAGTCGCCGCCGCTGAGCGCGTTGAGCTCGGCGGCTGGATCGAGCGCGGGCAGCCACGCGTGCCAGAGCGGCGAAGCCGGTGCCTCGGTGGCCCAGAGATCCGCCAAAAAGTCGTCCACCCGGCCCGCCGGGCGAGCCGTGTGTTGGGCGAAAAGATGCACCGGGGTATCACGCCTCACTTGGCCTGACGTCGGTTCGAGGTCGCCGACGAGCAGGCGGGCCAGCGTCGATTTGCCGGAGCCCGACGCGCCAACGAGACCGCAACGCGGTGAGGAAAAGGAAAACGTCAGCGGCGCGAACAGGGCGCGGCCGGAAAACTCCACGACAACATCATGCAGAGACAGCATACCAAAAGAGGGGCAAAGGTTGCGCACCGCGCGCGCACGCGCGGCGCAGACAAAGCGAACCGATGGGAATCTCTTACTGGTTGGTCATGGAATGACGCCCGGCGAAGCAAGCGTCACGACCACACTGCCGCTTGGCGGCGGCCTGTCAAATCGGGGATCAGCGGAAAGAATGGGGCGTTCCGTCGCCGTGGTTGGCGCTCCTCCCGGTGCCCCGCGGTGGACGAAGAAAAGCGCGACGACCAAGGGCCGCCGCGCTTCAGAGAATAGCGAGGTCTCAGGGCGGACGCCCTTACTCCGGCATCACGACGCCGATGTGGAGCTCCTTGAGCTGGCGCTCGGTGACCGGCGTCGGGCTCTGAGCCATGAGATCCTGGCCCTTTTGGGTTTTCGGGAAGGCGATGACGTCACGGATGCTCGTCGTGCCGCAGAGCAGCGCGACCATGCGGTCGAGACCGAAGGCGATGCCACCATGCGGCGGCGCACCGTAGGTGAATGCTTTGAGCATGTAGCCGAAGCGGCTCTCGACGACGTCCTGCGGGATCTTGAGGACATCCTCGAAAACCTTCTTCTGCAGCGCCGGCTGGTGAATGCGGATCGAGCCGCCACCGAGTTCCATACCATTGAGCACAACGTCGTAGTGCTGGCCGCGCACGGCCTTCGGGTTCGAGTCCAGGAACTGAGCGTCCTCGGCGACCGGCGCGGTGAACGGATGGTGCGTGGCGACGTAGCGGTTCTCCGCCTCATCGTACGTCATCAGCGGGAAATCCACCACCCAGAGGAACTTCCAGTCGTCGGATCGGAGCGTGAGCTTGCCCCGCTTCTGGAGCAGCGCCGCGGATTCGAGCCGGAGTCGGCCGAGAATTGCACAGGCCTTTTCCCAAGGAGCGGCGGCGAAGAAGATGATGTCACCGTCCTCAACGTTGAGGCGCTTGGTGAGCTCGGCCTTCTCGGCGTCGGTGAAGAACTTCACGATCGGCGACTTCCACTCGCCGCCCTCAACCTTGATGTAGGCCAGGCCCTTGGCGCCGAGGGATTTCGCGATATCCTCGAAGCTCTTGGTCTCGCCCTGGGTGATGTCGGAGAGGCCCTTGGCATTGAGCGCCTTGATGACGCCGCCGCCGGCAACCGTCGCCTGGAAGACCTTGAAGGCGGAGTTCTTGAAGGTGTCCGAGAAGTCGACGAGCTCGAGGCCGAAGCGCAGGTCGGGCTTGTCGACGCCAAAGCGGTTCATCGCATCTACGAAGGGCATCCGGAGGAACGGGGTTGGGATGTCGACGTCGAGGACGTCCTTCCAAACCTTCTTCAGCATGCCTTCGAAGAGCGCGTAGATGTCCTCGCGCGTGACGAACGACGCCTCGACGTCCACTTGGGTGAACTCCATCTGGCGGTCGGCGCGGAGGTCCTCGTCGCGGAAGCACCGGGCGATCTGGAAGTACTTTTCCACCCCGGCGACCATGAGGATCTGTTTGAACTGCTGCGGGGACTGCGAAAGCGCATAGAACTGGCCCGCGTGGATGCGCGACGGCACGAGGTACTCGCGGGCGCCCTCGGGCGTGCTCTTGAACAGGGCGGGCGTCTCGACCTCGATGAACTCTTGGGCGTCGAAGTAATCGCGGATGGACTTCGCGGCACGATGGCGGACGAGGAGGTTCTTCCTCATCTTCGGCCGGCGGAGGTCGAGATAGCGGTACGTGAGGCGGAGGTCCTCGTTGACCTTGTCACCGCCGACATCGTCCAGCGGGAACGGCGGCGTATCGGCGATATTGTGGATTTCGAGCGAGGTCGCATCGACCTCAACCTCACCCGTCGGCAGTGACGGGTTGGCAGTGCCCTCGGGACGGCGGGCGACGGTGCCCGAAATGCCGATCACCGACTCCGGCTTCAGGTGCTTGAGCTGTTCCGCGAGCGCCGCATTGGTGGTCGGTTCCAGCTTCACCTGGGTGATGCCTTTGCGATCACGCAGGTCGATGAAGATGATGCCGCCCTGGTCGCGGATCGTGTCCACCCAGCCAACGAGCGACGCGGTGGCGCCGAGATCGGCAGAGGTGAGCTGGGCACAATGGTGGGTGCGCTTCATGTCGGTGTAGAGCTGGCGAGAACAACCCACCGCCCCATTGGAGGGCAACCAGATTCTCCGTCTTAGCCCCGCCCGCCACCCTCGCCTATCCCGTCGCCAACGCGCTGCCTGTCAGGGGACAGGCCCTAATCGCGTCACGCCTCCAACCTCGAGGGACAGACCTCTCACGTTCAGGGTTTCAGGGGACGAGCCCCGCAGCCTCAGGACGCAGGCCCCACAAGTGCCCTCGGCGGGCGCCGACATTAGGCGTCAGGGGGCCGCCCCTTCCGGCGGGCCGGGATACGCAGTCGAGCAATTGGGGACAGACCCCTCATCGGTTTGGGATCAGGATCAGGGGACAGGCCTCAAAGCAGCCTCCCCTGCAGGTTGGGTGCGGGTTGAGGACAGACCTCTCATTGGGATCGCAGCTCGCAGCACCGGTCATCGGGGGAACAGGTCCCGCAGTTTTAGGGGACAGGCCCCTCGCGTGCTTGGCCATTTTGGGAAAGACCTCGACCACGGTGGAGCCTCCCCTCGATCAGGGGACAGGCCTCTTCCCGCTTGGGTTGCGCCGCGCGAGATGGTTCCACCCTCGCGCCCCAGAGAGGCGACAGGCGCGCTCCGAGGGCGGACGTGCAAATGTAAGCAGCTATTCCAAAGCCACTTGAGCGACACTTCAGTCGATGGCATTCATCGCTGCAGCAACGAGACGCAGCGCACCGAGTCGCTATCCGGCGCTGCGTCGTTGGCGCAAGCGCCGAACCCTCATGGCTGCACCTGCGAGATCGCGGCCTCGGCCAAGGCTGGCAGCAACTGGCGGGCGGCGCGCAAGAAGTCGGCGTGGCGGAGCGGCTTCATCATGATCTCGTGGGCACCGAGGCCCTTGGCGACCCGCAGGCAGTCGGCCGCGGGAAGATACCGCCCGCCGCCCGACATCGCGATCACGGGTGCTCCTGGCTGCTGCTTCTTCAACTCGAGGATAACCTCAAGTCCGTCGCCGTTGGGCATGATGACTTCGGTGATGACGAGATCAATGGGCTGTTGGCGGATCAACCGGATTGCCTCGCGTCCGCTCGCCACGCAGATGGGACTTACGCCCATCTGCTCCAGCCAGGAACGCAGGATCGAAGCATCGGCAACGATGTGGTCTGCAACCACGACAGTGTGCGTCCGTGCCTCAGGCGGGTGCGCCTGTGTTGAGTTGGGAATCATGGCGGGATAGGCGAAGCGTTGCCTTGTGATCACCGAACCGGAAGCACCCAAACTACCGGAATTCCGGTAGTCCCCGGTGTTGCAGGGAGCCGACTCAGGAGCGCGGGCCCGCCTCTCGAAACCCGGTAAAACCCTGCGCGTCAGCGGGTACGGCCCAAGATTGGTCGGTTCGTCGCTGCAGAACATCCTTTCCCGCAGGTCCGCGTCTTGCGCGTATCGACCGCGGCAGCGCGATCGTATCCATGACGCTCCAACTCTCCGTCCGCCCGCGTGTGTTGTTTATCAGCCTGGCCGCGACCGTTGCGGCGACGCTCCATGCCGTCGAACTGGCCGTCGACCTGCCCGCGCAAGCAGTGCCACCGGTCGCCCGCGGACACACGGCACCGGCATCCTGGCCGGCGAACGCATTTCTGCCGCTGACCGCGGACCGAATCAACGCCCTCCCCGCGGTCGAGCAACCCGCCTGGCGCGCCTATTGGGCAGAGTCGGAACGTCGCATCGCCCAACTCAAGGGCCGCGACCTCGCCGATCATTCCGCCACCAAGCCAATCGCTGGAGCCCCGATCGGCGCTTCCTACAGTCGCGGCGTGCGCCTCAACGCCCCGGCCGCCTATTTTGCCTCGCCGGAAGCCCGGGCCGTCGCCGATCACGTGGTGAACTGGCAGACGGCCATGGGAGCCTGGACCAAGAGCGGCGACTACACGCGTGACCGCGTGCCAGCCGACGACCACCACGACGTCTGGAGCGCCGGCACCTTCGACAACGACTCCACCATCACCGAACTTCGGTTCCTCGCCCGTGTTGCCGCCGCGGCGGAGGGTGATCCCCGCGTCAACGCCTGGCGCACGGCGTTCGAGCGCGGTCTCGCGTACGTGCTCGCCGCCCAGTATCCGAACGGCGGATTCCCGCAGATCTACCCGCTCGTTGGCGGCTACCACGACGCCATCACCTTCAATGACGACGCGATGGTGCACATCCTCGAGTTCCTGCGCGACGTAAGCCAAAGGCGCCCGGAATACGCCTTTGTCAGCGGCGGCGAGGCTACCCAGGCGGGCCGCGCCCTTGAACGCGGGATCGCCTGCGTGCTGGCGGCGCAGCTCCGCACGCCCGCCGGGCAATTGACCCTCTGGGGCCAGCAGCACGATCCGCTCACCCTGCAGCCCTGCGCCGCGCGCAACTTCGAGCCGATCTCCGGGTGCACCAGCGAGTCCACGGGACTCGTGCAGTTTCTCATGACGCTGCCCCAGCCCACCCCGGCGGTGCGGTCGGCCATCGACAGCGCCGTGCGCTGGCTCCACGCCACCGCGATCCGGGACACCGCCTGGGATCGCAAAGCCGACCAAGGCACGGGCCTCGTCGCGCGCCCGGGCGCGCCATGGTTGTGGGCCCGCTTCTACGAGCTCGGCACCAGCCGGCCCATCTTCGGAGAACGCGACCGCACCGTGCACTACGCTGTCACCGAACTCTCGGCCGAACGCCGCCTCGGCTACGGCTGGTACAACACGCGCGCGGCCGGACTTGATGCCGACTACGCCGCCTGGCAGGCGCGGACGAAACGCTAAGCGGGTACGTCGTCGGCGAGCCGCCTCGACCGCGCCGGACTCACGCCGCACGCTGGCGCTCAGGCGCGCTCCACGACCGCGGAACGTCCGCACACTCTTCGCGCTCTCCTCAGCCGCCGGTCGCTACTTGGCCGGGACCGGCACGGAGTCGATGAAGCGGTAACTCCACTGCACGAACGTCGAACGCGGCGGTGGGGTCTGCGCGAACGCGAGCGCCTCTTGCAGCACGGTCGTCATCGCGTCCACCGACGGATACTTCTTCAGGTACCCCTGGGCGCCAAGCTCCCGCGCCAGGCTCACGTCGGACGGGTGATCAGAAGATGAATACATCATGACCGGCAGGTCATCGAGCGCGCGGTGCGCCCGAATCCACCGCAGCACGTCAAAGCCGGACATCCCCACCATCTTGATGTCGAGAAAGACGATGATCGGCGCGTCGGCGGGCGTCGCCGCCGCGGCCACCGTCGCCAAGGCCGCCTGAGCGGCCTCGCCATTGCTATACGGCTGAAAGCGATGCGGGATGCCGGTTTTGTCGAGGGTACGGCGCAGGAAGAACACGTCGTCCGGCTCGTCGTCGACGGCGACGATCAAGGGTGAAGCGGGAAGCATGGCCTTCGTTAATGCCGGCGCGCCGCGTCACGACAAGGCCGCGACCCATCGGGGAAACCAAGGCTCGTGTGGCCGGAAAATTCGCGGCTCAGGCGGCGATGGCGCCGCCACGGTCGCCCGCCGTGCCCGCCAGTCGCTCGCCGCGGTTAACGCGCCGCGGCCGAAGGAACCGGCCCGGCACATGCTCCGTCACCAGCACCGCCGCCTCGACCAACGAGAACAACCCGGCGACGAGCACCCATACCGCGCCTTGGCTGACGCGCAGCGCAAACGTGCGCACGAGGGACTCGGAATCGGCGGGGGCGTGGGACAAGGGCATGCGCATTTGTCCCTCACGACAGTGCGCCGGTTCCTTTCCACCATCGTCGATGACAAATCTTTTCCCCGCCGGGGGTCGGTGGCGCGGGCGGAAATGACGCGATGCTCTCACCGGCCGGGAGCCACCCCGCCACGAGCGCGCAGCGCCGCGACCAGCCGGCGCAACTTCTCCGGATCCTTCACCCCAGGCGCAGCCTCGACGCCACTGTTTACGTCGATGAAACGCGCGCCGGAAGACTCGAGTGCCGCGAGCACGTTGTCCGGTCCCAGACCTCCCGCAAGGATCCAGGTGTGCTCGGGATGGGCGCGTTGCTCCCGCGCGAACTGCGGCCAGTCTCCCGCGCGGCCCGTACCGCCGAATCCGTCCGCCCGGAAGGTGTCCAACAAGAAATACTTCGCCTGGGGTAGAAGGTACTCGGGCACGGATTCGCCCGGCTTGACCTTGGGGGCCAGCCAGAGCCGCTCGCGACCGACGATCTCAGTCCAACCGGCGACGATCGCGACCGGTAGATCGGCGCAGAAGTGAATCTGAAAATAGTCGAAGCGCTCCCGCACGGCGCGGAGCTGCGCGGGTTCCGGCTCCACCAGCACCGCCACCCGCCGCCGATCCGGGAGACGTTCGGCCATCGCATCGTACTGCGCGAGCGTGACGTGGCGCGGCGACGCCGGGTGCAGGATAAAACCGAGGAAGTCCGCCCCGGAGTTGTCGGCCAGTTGGGCATCGACGAGCGAGGTCAGCCCGCAGACTTTGAGGCGCAGTCCCTGGATCATGGGCGTACGGCGCAAGCGAGGCGCATGACGGCGTCACTCACAGTCATCACCGAGGCAGGTTTCGACCAGGCGGGCGGTTTTGATCCACGGGTGGTTGGTGGGAACGACACGCTTGATGCCGGCGACCTTTGCAAGTGGCACGGGCACGCATTCGGTGCCGCGGACGCCCACCATGATGTTGTAGCGGCCCTGCGCGAGAAGTTCGCCAGCCTTGGTTCCCAGCCGGGTGCAGAGCAGCCGGTCAAACGGCGTCGGCGTGCCGCCCCGCTGAACATGGCCGAGGGACGTGACCCGCGCCTCGACGCCGGTGAGCTGCTGGAGTTGGCGGGCGAGCCGGCTCGCCACGGGTTCCTGCACGAGCCGGGTGCCGCCGCTCTCGGCGATGAAGGGGGACTCAATGCGCTTGGCCGCCTCGCGGGCCTTGGCCTCCTCGCGTGAGATGATGCCCTCGGCCACCGCGATAAGAGAGAAGCGCTTCCCCGCCTTGCGACGTCGCGTGAGATGACGCGCCACCGCCTCGAGGTCGTACGGGATCTCGGGAATCAGAATGACATCCGCGCCGCCCGCAATGCCGGCGCCGAGGCAAAGCCAGCCGGCGTCGTGCCCCATGATTTCCACCACGATGATCCGCTGGTGGCTCGTGGCCGTCGTGTGCAGCCGGTCGATCGCCTCGGTGGCAATCGCCATTGCCGAGTCAAAGCCGAACGTGATGTCCGTCTCGGCGACGTCGTTGTCGATCGTCTTGGGCAACGTGAGCACGTTGAGGCCGCCGCGCTGGTGCAGGCGAAACGCCGTCTTTTGCGTCCCGTTGCCGCCGAGGCACACCAGGCAGTCGAGCTTGAGTTTCTTGTAGTTGCGCACCGCGACGTTGGTCATGTCCACGACCTTGCCGCCCACCGGCATCTTGTGCGGCTTGTCGCGACTGCTCCCGAGAAACGTGCCGCCCTGCGTCAGGATGCCGCTGACCGCCTGGCTATCCAGCGGCAGGGTCCGGTTCTCGATCAGCCCGCGAAATCCGTCCCGGATGCCGATCACGCGAATGCCGTAGTGGAGCGCGGCCTTGGCGACGCCACGAATCACCGCGTTCAGGCCGGGGCAGTCGCCACCCGCGGTCAGGATCCCGATCGTGCCGTTAGTTTTCTTGGCCATAGAAAAGAAGACGGAAGCTTACGCGGTCGGCCGATCGGCGCCAGAGCGGATTCCGTCACCAGACCGTCACGCCGGCGCCGAACCGCGTGCCGCAGCGGTGCGAGCACCACGGCGGGGCAGAGCGACGGCGATCCGGCTCAGAACGAGTTCACCGCGCGAATGACTTGGTCGACCTGCGCGTCGGTGAGTTCGGGGAAGATGGGGAGGCTGACACAGTTCGCAGCCGCACGCTCGGCCACCGGATACGAGCCCGGACCGCGACCGAGGTTGGCGTAGCACTTCTGGAGATGCAGCGGCACGGGATAGATGAGATCGGTGCCGACCTCCTGCTTCGTCAGGTGCTCGCGCAGCGCATCGCGCCGCGGGTGCCGGATCGTGAACTGGTGGAAGACGGACTTTCCATACGCCGGCTGCTCCGGCAGGCGCACATCGCCGAGCTTGATCTCACTGAGGTAGCGGCCCGCGATCGCACGGCGGCGGGCCGTCCATCCGGCGAGGTGCGGAAGTTTCACGTTGAGGAGCGCGCCCTGGAAACCATCCATGCGGAAGTTGCCGCCCACGATGTCGTGATAGTAGCGGCGGTCGGAGCCGTGGACGCGAACGTGGCGCGCCCGCGTCTGAATTTCCTCGCGGCGCGAGACGAAGGCGCCGCCTTCACCGCAACCGCCGAGATTCTTGGTCGGATAGAAGCTGAACGTGCCGGCGTCGCCGATGAGGCCGACGGGCGTGGCCGAACCGCTGGCGGAGAGGTGACTCGCGCCGACCGCCTGCGCGCAGTCCTCGATGACGAAAAGGTTGTGCTGCCGGGCAATGGCCATGATTTCGTCCATCCGCGCCGGCTGGCCGAACAGATGCACAACGATGATGCCCTTGGTGCGGGGCGTGATGGCGGCGGCGACCTTCGCGGGATCGAGGTTGAACGTGCCCTCGTCGATGTCGGCGAAGACGGGCTTGGCGCCGACGTAGTTGATGCCCCAGGCGGACGAGATGAACGTGAACGGAGACGTGATGACCTCATCGCCCGGGCCGAAGCCCGCGATCATGCACGCGACGTGCAGCGGGGCGGTGCCGCTGTTCATGCCGAGGACGCGCGGGTAGCCGAGCGTGGCGCCAAAATTCCGCTCGAAGTCCTCGACGTCCTTGCCGAGGCAGAAGCGCGTGGCGTCATAGGTGGCGGTGAGGGCCGCCAGCGCCGGTTCACGCAGCGCACGATGTTGCAGCGACAGATCGAGGAACGGGACCTTCATGTTCGGAGCCGACGACGAAACACACTTGGGGCCCGAATACCAAACCAGATTTTTCGCCCGGTCCGGCGCGGCTGACGTCACGCGAACGGCAGCCGCAGGCCGTTGGCAACGTGGCCGGGACACCGCACCGCGCATCAGACGATGGGGCGGCGCGGCGGCGCACCACCCTGCTCTGCCGAGCCCGGCCGTGCGGTTGCTCGCCGGCTGCGGCGTTGTCCAGGTCCTTATCCGAGCGTCTTGACGAGCGCGGCGACGAGTTCGTCGAGGCCCGGCTTCTTCGCTTCGAACGCGATCGGAATTCCGACCTTCTTCATCGTTTCGCTCGTCTGCGACCCAATGCTGCCGGCGATCGGCTTGCGGGCGTTCTGGCCGAGTTTCAAGGCGCGTGCCTGGTCGGCGTACGACTGCACGGCGGAAGAACTGGCAAAGAGAATCGCGTCCGCGCCGTGCGCGCGAAAGTCCACCGCGGCCGGATCGTGGGTCACGTCCGTCGTCTCGGTCCGATACACGGGGAGCCGGTCGACGATGGCGCGGGCCTCCTCGAGCCTCTTGACGAGTTCGTCGCGGTTGAGATTGCCCGTGATCACCAGGACCTTCGCGCTGTCGAGACTGCCGGTGGCGATGAGGGCGTCGGCGAGCGCCTCGCCCGTTGCGACCTCCGGCTGGCACTCCACCTTGAGGTGCTGCTCCCTGATCGCGCGCGCGGTGGCGTCGCCCACACAGGCGAAGCGCAGCAGGCCCAGCGAGCGGATGTCGTCAAAGATTCGGTGGAACTCCTCGAAGAAGAAGCGGACGCCGTTGGCGCTCGTGAACACGATCCAGTCATAGCCACCGAGTTCGAGGAGCACGTCGGCGAGCGTCTGCTTGTCGATGTCCTTCACCACCTGGATCAGCGGCAGTTCGACGACCTCCGCGCCGAGTGCAGTGAGTTTGCCGGTGAGTTCGGGCGCCTGATCGCGCGCGCGGGTGACGGCGATGCGTTTGCCGGAGAGAGGTGATTTCATGGGCGGGAAACCGGACACGATTGCAGCGAATTCCCGGCAATGAAAGCGCCCATTTCGGGACCTCACGGGTGAGGCCGCCCGGGGCCGGTCCGTTGACACGCCGGACCGGCAGACGCCAATGTCGTGCAACTTCAACCTGCATGAGCCCCTCTGGAATCTTCCGCGTTTTCTCCCGTACCGTCGCCGCCGCGTCTCTCGCGGCTGCCGCCGGATGTCAAAGCGGA
This sequence comes from Opitutus sp. ER46, assembly GCF_003054705.1. NCBI lineage: Bacteria > Pseudomonadati > Verrucomicrobiota > Opitutia > Opitutales > Opitutaceae > Opitutus > Opitutus sp. ER46. The sequence continues at coordinate 89,288 of NZ_QAYX01000022.1, read as the reverse complement.
GGCTCCGCGGGAGCCGAAGTACAGGCGGTCACCGTCCGGGCCATCGCGACTCCGGCGTACGTACAGCAGCATGCCGGCATGGAGGTACCCGCCGAACGCTACCTCTTCACGCGCGGCGAAAGCTACGCGAACGACAGCGACAACGGCGTGCGGAGCTTCGATTTCGACACCCTGACCCAGGAGGTGGCCACGGCGATGGGCACGACGCGCTTTGAACGGCTCACCTCGCGCCGGCGGTCCGCGTTGGTGCTCGCCGTGCACTGGGGGTTAATCTCGCCCGAACAGAGCGCCGGCGCAGAGGCGGGTATGGACATGGACTCGATCCGGCAGGCGGACGAAGCGGTTGAGTCAGCGCAAGCGACCGAAAAGGGCGATCTCAGTGCGCGGGTTGCGGGCGTGGCTGCGGCGGCGGAAGGAAGTCGCCGGGCGGCGATGTCGCAGCTCGGCGGGATCAACCGGCAGGACATGGCGCAAGTGATGCGCCGCCAGGACATGCTCGGTCTCCGCGGGGCAGTGCTCCCGCCACCTGCGCCGGGAGATGCGCCCTTCACCCTGGCCGACTTGATGAATGAGCCCCGCTATTTTGTGGCCGTGCTGGCCTTCGATCCGCGCGCGGGCGTCGTGGGCCGGCCGACGCCGGTTTGGACGGTGCAGATGACGATCAACGCACGGGGGCGCGATTTCGCCGCGGCACTGAAGGAGATGTGCGCGGTGGCGGGGCCCTATTTCGGCACGAACCAACCGACGCTCGTGGTGAAGACGGTCGGGGAGAAAAGGGCTGAAGAGCTGAACGCTGAAGGGCTGAAGAGGTGACCCCAAGCTACGACCGATCTCTCCCGCCGGTCGGCCCCCGTCTCCTGGACTACCGCGGTGCTCAGGCCTTCAGCCCGAGATCCTTGAGGATGCGGGCGGCGGTCTCGGTCGGCGCGGCGAAGTCGGCGGCGGTGAGCGGGAGGCTGCGCTGGCCGATCTGCTCGTGGAAGAGGTAGAGCGTTTCGCCCGCGACGTGGGCGGCGAAGGCGGTGTGGCAACCGCCGCCGAGCGCGGTCTGGAACGCGCGCTCGACGTTCACCGTGCGCATGGTCGGCGCATCGAACACCGCGGCGAACTTGGCGGCGTCAGCCTCGCGGCACTGCACGGCAATCGCGCCCTGCCCCACCGCGGGAACCATCTGGGCGAAATCGAGCGGGGCAAACTCGACGTCGGGCCACGCGTCGATGCCCAGCCGCTTCATGCCGGCGGCGGCCAGGATCGTGCCGTCGGCGACGTGCTGCTGGCCGATCTTGCGGAGGCGCGTGTCGACGTTGCCGCGGATTTCGGTGAACTCGACGGCCGGGAACATCAGCTTCACCTGCAGGCGGCGCCGCGGGCTGCCGGTGGCGATCAACTTCGGCTCCTCGACACCGGCACGGAGCACCAGGACGTCCCGGGTGTCGGCGCGCGGCATGTAGCCACCGATGGCCAGGCCGGCGGGCATGTCGCCGGGCAGGTCCTTGGTGCTGTGGACGGCCACATCGGCCTCCCCCCGCTGCAACGCCGCCTCGAGTTCGCTCGTGAAGAGCCCCTTGCCGCCGCGCTGTTCGAGCGACCACTCGGTCTGCTTGTCGCCCGTGGTGACGATCTTGAGCAGCTCGGTTTCGACGCCCAGCGCGGTGCGCAGATGGGCGGCGACCATTTCAGTCTGGGCCAGGGCGAGAGGACTCTTGCGGGTCGCGAGGACGAGTTTCACGTGGGAGAAGCGGAGGTGGGGAAAGGGAGAGACTGAACGCCTTGGGCCGCGAAACTCAAGCCGCGCGCCCGGGCAAAGACAGCAAGGGCTGAAACGGGATGCCCCGGTTCAGCCCTGCGCGGTCAAATCAGGCAAGCCTGGCTCAGGAGTAGGAAGCCTGCACGCCCTTGATGTTCTTCTTGGTCATCCAGGGCATCATGCTGCGAAGGTAGGCACCGGTCTTCTCGATCTGGTGCTTTTCGCCGGCCTTGAGCAGCGCGTTGTACTTCTTGAGGCCGCCCTTGTACTCCTTGACCCACTCTTTCGTGAACTTGCCGGTCTGAATCTCCTTCAGGATCTTCTTCATCTCGGCCTTGGTCTTCTTGTTCACGACGCGGGGGCCGCGGGTGATGTCGCCGTACTTGGCGGTCTCGGAAATCGAGAAACGCATGCCGGCGATGCCGCTCTCGTACATGAGGTCGCAGATCAGCTTCAGCTCATGGAGGCACTCGAAGTACGCCATCTCAGGCTGATAGCCCGCCTCGACGAGCGTCTCGAATCCGGCCTGAACCAACGCGCTGGCACCGCCGCAGAGGACGGCCTGCTCGCCGAACAGATCGGTCTCGGTCTCTTCCTTGAAGGTGGTCTGGAGCACACCGGCGCGGGTGGAGCCGATGCCCTTGGCCCAGGCGAGCGCCTGCTTCTTGGCGGTCTTCGACTTGTCCTGCGCAACGGCGATGAGGGCGGGCATGCCCTTCCCTTCGGCGTAGAGGCGGCGGACCATGTGGCCCGGGCCCTTCGGGGCGACCATGATACAGTCGACGTCCTTCGGCAGCTTGATCAGGCCGAAGTGGATCGCGAGGCCGTGGGAGAAGAGCAGCGTCTTGCCCTTGGCGAGATTCGGAAGGATGTCCGCCTCGTAAACCGAAGCCTGCTTCATGTCGGGGAGGCCGACCATGATGACATCAGCGCGACGCACCGCCTCAGCGGTGTCGTACACCTCGAACCCGTGCTGCTGCGCGACCTCGCGCGACTTGGAACCGGGATAGAGGCCGATGATGACCTTGCAGCCGCTGTCCTTGAGGTTCAGCGCGTGGGCATGGCCCTGGGAACCGTAGCCGAGGATGGCGAGGGTTTTGTTTTGGAACACGCCGAGGTCGGCGTCTTTGTCGGTGTAGACTTTCGCGGGCATGGAATGTGTTCGGTTCAGGTTGCGGGTGGAGAAAGTGGAAGGAGGCGCGCGTGGGCGGGGCGACTCAGCGTTTCAAGGCAAGCCGGCCGGTGCGGGCGAGTTCGATGATGCCAAACGGCTCGAGCAGACCGAGCAGCGCGGTGATTTTGTCGTCATCGCCGGTGGCCTCGATGATCAGCGACTCGGCGGCGAGGTGAACGATCTTGGCGCGGAAGATCTCGCCAATCTGGAGGATGGCGGGACGCGACGCGGCGTCGGCCTTGACCTTGACGAGGATGAGTTCGCGGGCGACGGCCTGGCCTTCCTTGAAGTCGAGCACCTCGACGACGTTCACCAGCTTGCGGAGCTGCTTGATGCAAAGGTCGAGCTGCCCCTCGTCGCCCTTGAGCGCGACGGTGATCCGGGAGAGCGACGGATCGTGGGTCGGCGCGACGTTGAGGGAGTCGATGTTGAACCCGCGGCCGGAAAACATGCCGGCGATTCGGGTCAGAACGCCGAACTTGTTCTCAACGAGGACGGAGATCGTGTGTCGCATGGGAAAGAGAAATGGAGATGCAGGCTTAACCTGGCCAGCCGCCGGCCGGGTTCGCAGCAGCAGGTCCGTCGTCGTTCCGCGGAGGCGGAACTCGAACGGACAGCCTACGCTCGCCGCTGCGCTCGAACGTAGACTGGACGCCAAGGGACTCGAACCCCTGACCCCCTCGGTGTAAACGAGGTGCTCTAACCAACTGAGCTAGGCGTCCGAGTCGAAAGGTTGATGAAAGCCGCCGGTAAACCGCCAAGACAAGGAATTATTCGAGGGTATGACACCCCGGCCACGAGGGCACCGGGGCACTGCCCGAGGCGAAAACGCGCGGGCAACCGATAAGTCGCACAAGCCCCCCGGCGGGTTCGGCACCTTGGGCTTGGGGGAGAACGCAGCGTCGGCCGCGACGGCGGATGCTCAGCGCTGGCCCTTGGGTTTGAGCCAACCCTTGCGCACCATGAGCTCGGCGTTCTGCAAGGCATTGAGGGCGGCACCCTTCCAGAGGTTGTCGCCGCTCACCCACAGCGCCAGGGCGTTGTCGAGGGCGGTGTCGATGCGGATACGGCCGACGCCGCACTTCACCTTGCGGCTGAAGTCCAGGGGCGTCGGGTAAACCTTGTTTGCCGGATCATCGACGAGTTCGGCGCCCTCGAAGGCGGCGACGGCGGCACGCGCGGCCTCAACGCTGACAGGACGTTCGAACTCGGCGTTGACCGCCACCGAATGCGCCCGGACGACTGGCACGCGAACGGTGGTGGACGACACCTTGAGCGCCGGCAGCCCCATGATCTTGCGGCTCTCGAGCTCCATTTTGGTCTCCTCCCCGGTGTAACCGTTGGGGCCAAACGAATCGACCTGGGGGATAACATTGAACGCGATCTGGTAGGGATAGACCTTGCGAGTCAGCGGTTCGCCTTTGGCGTAGGCGTGCACCTGCTGGTCGAGCTCCTCGATCGCGTCGGTCCCCGTGCCGGAGACGGACTGGTATGTCGACGCGATGTAGCGCTTCAGACCGAAGGCCTTGTGCAGCGGCCACAGCGCCATGAGCGTGACCGCCGTCGAGCAGTTCGGGTTGGCAATGATGCCCTTGTGCTGGGTGAGCTGCTCCGGGTTGATCTCCGGAATGACGAGCGGCACCGCGGGGTCCATGCGGTAGGCCGAGCTCTTGTCGATCACGAGGCAGCCGGCCGCGACGGCGTCAGGCGCAAGCGCCTTGGTCGTCGCGCCCTCGACGGCGAAGAACGCCACATCGAGGTCCTTGAAGACGCCGGGCTTCGCTTCCTCCACGGTGTATTTTTTGCCCGCACACGTAACGACCTTGCCCGCCGACCGAGCCGAGGCGAAGAGCCGCAGCTGGGCCATGGGGAAATTCCGATCATGCAAGAGCTGTAGGAGCTCTTGACCGACGGCGCCCGTGGCGCCGACGATGCCGACATTGATGGATACGTTGTTCACGAGTGAGACTCCAATGGAGCGGGTAACCAAAGCCTGCGCCCAGCTGGGCATCAAGCCCGGAGAACGGGTGCTGATCGTGCGGATCAGCACAGCTACCCTCCAATTCTTCCGCAAAGGTGCACTGGTGAAGAGCTACGTGGTCTCCACCTCGCTAAAACCGCCGTCCAACATCAAGGGTTCGATGGGGACGCCGCGCGGACTGCATGAGATCGCCGAACGCATCGGCGGCGGCCAGCCCGCCGGGATGGTCTTCAAGTCACGCCTGCCGACTGGTCGTCACTTCTCTGAATTCCCCGACTCCGAGGCCGCGCGGCAGCTCATCACCAGCCGGATTCTGTGGTTGCGCGGGCTTGAGCCTGGGGTGAACCGCGGAGGCGAAGTCGATACGTACGATCGCTACGTTTACATCCACGGCACCAACCACGAGGAGCGGCTCGGCGAGCCGATGAGCGCGGGCTGCGTCGAGATGCGCAACCACGACGTCATCGAACTCTACGACGAGGTGCGCGTCGGCGACCTGGTGTGGATCGAATAGCCAGCCGGAACGGGTTCTCCCCCCCCGGCAAAGCGGCAACCGGTCGGCGTCCACTGCGGGCCGGGCCAATCTTCCCGTCTGACTCGGCTCTCCCCTGTCCACCAACATGGCGCAGCCATTTTGATCAGCAGACTGTCGGACTCGGTCCGGCAGTCTGCTACGCGTTGCGGCCGAACAGGAGGCGCAGCGAGTTGATGCAAACGACGAGGGTGCTGCCCTCGTGCGCCGCGACGCCAACGGCGAGCGGGACCGCGCCGAACGCCGTCGCAATCACCATCACCACCACGACGCCCAGCGAGAGCGTGAGGTTTTGCCGGATGATCGCACGGGCGCGCCGGCTGAGGCGCTGGGCCGCCAGGAAGTTCTCGATACGGTCATGCATCAAGATGACCTCCGCCTGCTCGAGCGCAGCGTCACTGCCACGCGCGCCCATGGCGACGCTGACATCGGACGCGGCGAGACACGGCGCGTCGTTCACCCCATCGCCGACCATCGCAACCTTCTGGCCCTGTTCGCGGAGGCTGACGATGGCGGTGACCTTATCCTCGGGCTTGAGGCCCGCGCGCACCTCATCGACGCCGAGCTCACGGGCCACGGCTTCGGCGGCATGCCGGCGGTCACCGGTGAGCATCACAGTGCGGATGCCCATCCGCTTCAACGCGGCGAGCACGCCTTGCGATTCCTTGCGCACCTGGTCGCGCAGCAGGACGCGCCCGACCACGTTCGGGCCGATGACCCACACCTCGCTGAGATCGGCGGGAGCGACGGGAAGCTGCTTGGCCCAGTCGGCGAGCGGTCCGACCTCGAGCAGCTCGCGGCGCCCGAGGAGGAGCGAGGAGCCGGCGACCTTGCCGCGCAATCCCTGGCCGGTGATGGACTGGAAATCGTCGACCTTGAGTTCGCTGACGCCCTCGGCGCGGGCGTGGCGCACGATCGCTCGCGCAAGTGGGTGATGGGATTTGGCCTCGAGCGCGTAGGCCAACTCGAGCACCTCGCGCTCGCGGCCCTGCGGATAGCTCTCATAGCCCACGACGGCGAGTTCGCCCGTGGTGAGGGTGCCCGTCTTGTCCAGCGCGACCGTGGTGACATCCGCTAGCTTCTCGATCGCGGCGCCGCCCCGGAACAGGACGCCATGGCGCGCGCCCCAGGCAATGGCCGCCAGGATGGCGGACGGGATCGACAGCACGAGGGCGCAGGGACTCGCGACGACCATGAGCGTCATTGCACGGTAGAAGGCCGAACGCGTCTCGTCGGTGTTGGTGAACGCGGGCAGCCCGAGCACCAGCCACCACACGAGGAACATCGCCGCCGCGCCGCCGATGACGGCATACGTATAGCCGGTACCGAACTTGTCGGTGAACCGCTCGCTCGGCGCCTTCAGTTTCTGCGCCGTCTGAATCAGCCGGATGATCTTCTGCAGCGTGCTTTCCGCAGGCAGGCGCGCGACATCGAAGTCGACCGCGCCCCAGAGGTTGATCGTGCCGCTGAAGACCTGGTCACCGACCTTCTTTTCGACCGGCGTCGCTTCGCCGGTGAGGGCGGATTCATCGCTCGCGCTGGCGCCATGCGCCACGACGCCGTCGGCGGCAAACGCCTCGCCCGGCTTCACGCGCACGCGCTGGCCGAGCTGGAGTTCCTCGACGCCCACTTCCTGCTCGTTGCCGTTGGGCAGCACGACGGTGGCACGTTTCGGCGAGCTCTTGAGGAGCGCGCTCACCTCACGCTGCGTCCGGTCGAGGGCGTACTCCTCCATCGCCCCCGAGGCCGAGAACAGGAACAGCAGCAGGACAGCCTCGCTCCAGTGGTTGATGGCCATCGCGCCAAACGCGACCGCCAGCATCAGGAAGTGAATGTCGATCTCGCGCTTTTTGATGTTTTCCCACGTGTCGACGGCCGCGTCCCAGCCACCGGCGATGATCGCCACCAGGTAGAACGCCTTGGCCAGCGCGGGCGTGCCAGGCACGAAATGCGCCACGAGCGCCCCGGTGATGCCGGCGACGCCACAGACGGCCGCGAGGACCGAAAGCGTCTTCCATTCCTGTTCGCCATGTCCCTCCTCGTGCTCGATGGCGGGCCACTCCATCTCACGCCACAGCCAGAGTTTCTCGGCGGTCTCGCACGTTTCCCTTCCGATCACCACGGACTCGCCGTCACGGCGGACTGAATACCCACGCGGCGCGGCGGCCTCGGCGCCCCGGGCCAGCTCGGCGTCGATCGCGGCGATCGTCTCGGCGAGTCGCTGCTCGAGTCCGGCGACGGCCACGTTGCCGACCGTCGCCACCGCGACCCGATGGGCGGCAGGATCGATCCGGACGGCACTGATCTCAGGTTGCTGGCGGAGGAAATCGATGAGGGCGTCAACCCAGGCGGCGCTGGTCTTGGCGGAAGCATCCATGGCCGAGAAACTGAGCCGAGCCGGTGCTTTCCGGCAAACGGATTTCGTGCGCATGGATTACGGCGGCCGGTGGCTCGGGTTCGGGTTTGCCCTTGTGTCCCAGGTAGTTCCTCATCGGCGCGCGAGTCGCCCCACCCCCGTTGGCGCCCTCGCCTCTTTCCATGACACCACGGCATCTCCTGCGCGGCGCGCTGCTCGCGGCCGGACTAACGCTCCTGCCCTTCGCCGCCCCGGCCCAGACCCAACCCGCCCCGCTGCCGGACAGCATCAAGGCTGTGCGCGACCTGGCCTACGTCGAAGGCGGTCACGTGCGGCAGGCGCTCGATCTTTACCTGCCCGCCAACGGTGACGGCCCGTTCCCCGTGATCGTCTGGGTGCACGGCGGCGCGTGGCGGACCGGCGACAAACGCAGTTGCCTGCCGCTCCGCCGCGGGTTCGTCGAACAGGGCTACGCGGTGGCCAGCATCAACTACCGCCTGAGCCAGCACGCGCTCTTCCCGGCGCAACTCGAGGACTGCAAGGCGGCGATTCGCTGGCTCTGCGCCCATGCGAAGGAGTACCGGCTCGACGCCGGCCACATCGCCGCCTGGGGCAGTTCGGCGGGCGGCCACCTCGTGGCGCTGCTCGGGACCACCGGCGACGTTTCCGACTTCGACATGGGCCCAAACCGCGGATTCTCCAGTCGCGTGCAGGCCGTCATCGATGATTATGGCCCGACCGATTTCGCCCAACTCGAGGCCGTCTGGAAAGCGGACCCGGCCCGGCCCCCGCCGGACCCGAAGGATGCCGCCGCGCCCGCGGCCCTCATTGGCGGCCCCATCAACGAGCCGGCCAACGCCGCCAAGGTGCAGCGCGCCAACCCGATCGCGTATGTCTCCCCCGGAGACACACCCTTCCTGATCGAGCACGGAGACCACGATCCGATCGTGCCCGTGCACCAGAGCGAACTCCTGTTCGCCGCGCTCCGCCAGGCCGGCGTGCCCGTCCGCTTCACCCTCGTGAACGGCGCCCTGCACGGCCCGGGCATCGCCGGCCCCGACATCGAGCAGGCACGCCGCGACTTTCTCGACCTGCACCTGAAGGGAAAGCAGACCGTGGCCGCGCAATGGCCCGCCGCGATGCGGGTGTCCATGCCGGCCGTGATGCCGCCGCCGGCGGCGAAGAAGTAAGGTCGCACCTCCGGCGCCCGACGGACCAAGGCCCCCGTCACTCCGCCTTTGCCGGTTCTCCTCGGTACTCCAGCACCACGAGCACCGGGCAGTGATCCGCCGCCATCGGCTCCTCGATCACGCGCGTTTCGACCACGCGCCACGCGTCCGCCGGCCGGCAGAAGATGTAGTCGATCTTTATCCGCGGCTTGGTCGCGGGAAACGTCGGCGCCTCGCCCGCCGCCGTGGCATCAGTCCAGGCGGAGCGCAACAGCGCGATGGGGGGACTGCCGGGCTTCGCATTCATATCACCGCCCAGGATCACCAAGCCTCCCCGCTGGACCGCAAAATTGGTCAGTTCCTGCGCCTGGGCCAGCCGCAGGTCGGCGTGTTCCACATTAAGGTGCGCGCCAATCACAAAGATGGGTGGGACTCCGGCACCGGGACGAATCTCGAAACCGATCACCGACGGCGTCAGCGCATCGGGTCCGAGCAGCGTCCGGACGCCCTTCACGCCCTTCGCGGGGAACCGTGAGAGCATCGCGTTGCCGTAGTCGCCGTCGCCCCACTTCTTCAGCCGCGCGAAACCGGACTTCAGCCCCGTGAGCCGCCCGAGTTCCGCGGGCTGGTCGACCCACTTCGAGCGCGCCACACCCTTGTCCACCTCCTGCAGCAGCACGACATCGGGTTGCGCCTGCTTGATGACCGCCGCCACGCGGGCGACATCGACGACGCCATCGTTGCCCTTGCAGTTCTTGATGTTGTACGTGAGGACCCGAAGCCGGAAGGGCTCGGCCGCACGGGCGGACGAAACACCCAGGAGGGTGACGAGGGCAGTGAGACAGGTCGCGACCAGTGCGGAGGTTTTCATGGTGGAAATGGGGTGAATGGCCGGGACGGCACCCGCGTCCCGATGGTGGCACGCTAGGCGCACGCGGGCGTTGCGGACCAGAGGCCAAATGCGTCAGTCGGCTGTCCTTTTGCGCCAGCACCGGCCCGGGAGATTCTTCCGGTTGAAATGCGGGAAACTCCCGGCCACGGTTTCCGGCTCCCGTGATCACTCTGCGCTTCACCTTCCTCCAGCGGCAGCTTCGGCCCGGCCGGTCCCGCGGCCGCGCCGCGGCGGCAAGTTGCCCATGATCGGACTACGGGACGATTCGGAAGGCCCGCCGCCGCCGCTCAGCCGCGCGCCCGCGCTGGCCGCGGACGTGTTTGCGGAGGGCGGCATCCTCCAGCGTGCGCTCCAGCTGGAGCACCGGCCGCAGCAGGAGCAGATGGCCAATGCCGTGGCCGCCGCGATGCGCGACGACCAGCCACTGCTATTCGAGGCCGGCACCGGCGTCGGCAAATCGCTCGCCTACCTGGTGCCCGGGATCATCCACGCGATGGACCAGAAGCGGCAGATGATCGTGTCGACCCACACGATCTCGCTGCAGGAGCAGCTTGAGACCAGCGACCTGCCCAAGTGCCGGCGGCTTTTTCAATCCGACCCTTCGCTCCAGCCGTACGTCGACTTCCGCGCGACGGTGCTGGTCGGCAAGTCGAACTACCTCTGCACAACGCGGCTGGGGCACGCCCTCGCGGAACGCACGACGCTCTTCGCGGATGCCGACTTCGACGAGTTGCAGCGGATTGCGAAATGGGCGGAAGGCTCGGCCACCGGCCTGCGGCACGAGTTGAAGCCGCCGCCGCGGCCGGAGATTTGGGATCTCGTCAACGCCGATTCGTCGTCCTGCTCGCGCAAGCACTGCGACTGCAACAAGTGCTTCTATCAGCGGGCCCGCGCGCGCCTGCGGTCAGCGCACGTCATCATCGTCAACCACGCGCTCCTGTTCGCCCTGATCAACGCCGGCGGGGCGCGCGCGCACGGCGCCGACGCCGATGCCAGGGGCGTGCTGTTCGCCGACGACTTCGTCATCCTCGACGAGGCGCACACGGTGCCCGACGTCGCCACCGACAACTTCGGGCTGTCGCTCTCGAGCTACGGCGTGGATCGCGCGCTGAAGTACCTCTTCAATCCCCGCACGAGTCGCGGTCTGCTGCGCAAGCATGGCGACGCGGGCATGCAGCAGCTGGTCATCGACGCGCTCGACGCCTCGAAGCAGTTCTTCGGCTTCCTCGGCAACACCCTGCTCGCGCAACGGGCGATCGTCCGCGTCCGCGAGGAAGGCGTGGCCGAAGCGACGCTCGACGGCCCGCTCGGCGCGCTGCACCGCCAGTTGCACAAGGCGGCAGACCGGCTCGAGGACGGCCGCGAGCGTGACGAACTCCTCGAACAGGTGCAGCGCGTAAAGGGCCTGCAGGCCACGGTGAACGAGTGGCTCACGCTGGGCGACAAGGGGCATGTCTACTGGGCGGAGCGCAGCGGGCGGCAGCAGACGATTGTGACGCTGCGCAGTGCGCCGATCGACGTCGCGCCCGAGCTGCGGCGACATCTCTTCGGCTGCGGGACGAGCGTGATCTGCGCGAGCGCCACCCTCGCGATGGGCGGCCAGATCGAGCCCTTTGCCGCGCGGATCGGCGCGGACCACGCGGAGGCGGTGATCGTCCGGTCCCCGTTCGATTTCGACCGCAACATGCGCGTGTACGTCGCGGCCGACGTCCCCCTGCCCTCGCCGCAGGAGGCGCGCCTGGCTCTCGATACGCTGAGGGACTACATCCGATTCAGCACGGGGCGCGTCACCGGGGGCACGCTCGTGTTGTTCACGAGCTACAGCGACATGCGGGCGATCGCGGCGGATCTCGAACCCGAGTACCGGGCGGCAGGCCGCCCCTTCCTGCTGCAGGGCGGCGAGCTGTCGCGCACGGAGCTCACCCGGCAGATGCGCCAGCTCGGCAACGCCGTGCTCTTCGGCACCGACAGCTTCTGGACCGGGGTCGACGTGCCCGGCGACGCGCTGGCGCAGGTCATCATCACGCGGCTGCCTTTCGATCCGCCCACCCACCCGATCACGGAAGCGCGCTGCGATTTCATCCGCGCCCGCGGCGGCAGCCCCTTCAATGAGCTCACCTTGCCGGATGCGTTGATGAAGTTCCGGCAGGGCGTCGGCCGCCTCATTCGCACGGCAACCGACCGCGGACTGATCACGATTCTCGACTCGCGGGTGCTGGCGAAGAGCTATGGCCGGCTGTTCATCGACTCCCTGCCCCGGCCGGAGTTCACCCGCCTCACCCGGGCCACCCGCGAGGACCAATTTCTTCCTTTCGCCTGACCAGCCGCCCCGGTAGCGTCCGCGCCTTCCATGCCATCGATTCGTGCCGCCGCGCTCTCAGACATCGGTCGCGTTCGCCGCGAGAACGAGGACCGGCTGGTGTGTGACGAGAACGCGCTGCTCTTTGGCGTGGCTGACGGCGTCGGCGGTCTGCCCGGCGGCGGCGAAGCCGCGGAGCTCGCGATCGGGGAAGTGCAGGCGGCCTTTGCCCAGCTCGCGCCCGGGGCGGAACCTGATCTGGCCACGATTGTTCGCCGGGCCAATACCGCGGTGGGTCGACTGGGCGTCCAGCTCAGTCCGGCCATGGGTATCGGTACCACCCTCACCGTCGGCTGCATCCGCGGAGCGCAGATGCGGCTGGCGCACGTGGGCGACTCGCGCTGCTACCTTGCGCACCGCGGCGAGTTTCGCCGCCTGACCGAGGATCATTCCGTCGAGAACGAGGCCCGGCTGCGGCGCGCGCGGGGCGAGGTTGTCTTCTACCACGAGATCAACCGCCAGGCGCTGACCCGCTGCGTGGGCCAGCCGACGCTCCTTGAGATCGACCTGATCAACCATTCCCTGCAGGCCGGCGACCGTTTCCTGTTCTGCACCGACGGCGTCACCCGGATGATTTCGGACGAGGAACTCGCGGATTTTCTCCAGGAGTTCGATGCTCCCGATCTGGTCCTCCGACAGATCGTGTCCCAGGCGGTCACCCGCGGTGGTCCGGACAATGCCACCGGCGTCGTCGTGTTCGTCGACCAAGCGTAGGCGCGCAACGGCCAGGCGCCGAAAGCCTCAGGAGGGAAAGCCCACGCGTTGCCGGCACCCGCGGGCCACACCCCAGCGGATGGCGATGTTCAGCTCGGCGGAATCCGCCGGTCGACCCCCGGTCCGGGACGTGGGGTTGGCTCGTCGGAATACGGCCGGTCGGGCGTGACGCCGTGATCCGGTGACCCGATACCGCCTCCGCGCATGCCGCGTCGGCTGAGCACGAGAAAGAGCAACGGGAGGACAATCAGCAGGACGACGATGGTGATGATGTAGCCCATCCGCCGATAGACCCTCGTCACCTGGGACCGCCTCCTCGGCGCCGTCCCAATCGACGGCGGCGGATTTGCCGGTACAGGTCATCGGAACTTTTCGGATCGTTGTTCGTCAGTGGCGTACCCGAACAAACGTCGCCATTCAGGTACCACGTTGCTTTTGGGAAGGAGCCATTGCCATGAAAGCGTTGCGAGTAACTGCCATCGTTTTGATTTCCGCCCTGGTCTTGATCGGGGTGCTGGTCGCGCTTGCCCTCCTGCCCCCGATCCAGACGTGGGCCGCACGCAAGGCCCTCGGCGGCCAGCCCGGAACCCGCACCGAACTCGCGCGGGTTGCCGCCGGCACGTCGTCAGCTGCGATTGACGGCGTCCTTTGGGAGAAGGATGGCCTGGTGGTCCGCGCCGCGCGCGTCGTAGCCAAGTACTCAGCGTGGGACTTCGTCACCCATCGCCGCGTCACCGTGCACGACCTCACGGTCGAAGGGCTCGAAATCGATGCCCGCGGGATGACCGCCGCGCCGGCCAGCGCCGCCGCGGCCTCGGCCCAACCCGCCCCGCGCCCGAACTCGCCGGTCCCCGCCCCTGCCAGCCGCGCCGCCGGCGACCGCGACGCGTTCCGCGGTGTCCTGAACCAGCTCGAGCTGCCGGTGGATCTTCAAATTGCCCGCTTCGCCGTGCCCGGACGCGTCCTCCTGCCCGACGGCATGACGGCCCAGTTCGACGTGCGCGGAAGTGACATCAGCAACGGCAAGCGCGGCACCATCGACTGGACGGTGGATCTGGCCAATACCACCCCGGGCGCGGCCCTCAATGCGGCCCAGCTCAGCGGCACGGCCCACCTTCACCTCACCACCGAGCGGCGCATCGACTTGATTGAGCTGAACGCCCTCGGCACGGCCAAGGGCCCGAAGCTCCCGACCGACCGCATCAAATTCGAAGCGAAAGCGGAACAGCCCACGCTCGGCGGCGATGAAGGTTACGCGGCGAACATTTCACTCCTGCAAGGCGCCACCACCACCCCACTCGTCACCCTCGCGGGGCAGTATGCCGCGAGCACGCACGAGCTGAGCGGCGCGTGGAAGGTGAGCGTGCGCACCGAGCAGCTCAGCGCCCTGCTGACCGGACTGGGCCTGCCCGAGATCGCCGCCGAAGGATCAGGCAAGTTCTCCGCGCGGCCCGATGCCGGCACGGCCGCCGCGGACGGCGAGTTCCGCAGCGAGATCTCCCAGCTCGAGAGAGTTTCCGCCCAGCTCGCCCCGGCGCGGCAGCTTCGCGTGCAGGCCGCCTTCGCGGCAGGAATTGCCGATCGCCGCTTGCGGTTGGACCGGCTCAACCTCGCCGCCACGGCTGCCGATGGCCGAAAGCTCGCGGACGTTCGCCTGCTGCAACCGATCGCCTGCGCCCTGGACGACTTCACCTTTGCACCGGAGAAACCGGACGCGGAGGCCCTGCGCCTGGAACTGGGGCAGCTCCCGCTCACCTGGGCGGAGACGCTGCTCCCAGGAGGCAAACTGGGCGGCGAGGTGTCCGCCGGCGTATTTGCCATGACCCTGCGCCCGGGGATGGACGTGGCCGTGACCACCGCCGAGCCTGTGCAATTGCACGCAATTTCCGTGACGTTGAACCAGCAGCCGATGCTGCGCGACGTCGACTTGGCCGCCGACCTGTCGTTGCACCTCGTCGGGAGAAAGATCCAGTACGAGATCCGCCGGTTTGAGGCCCGCAGCCGCACGGCCTCCCTCCTGACCATCACGAGTCAGGGCGAGGCGCAGCTCAGCCCCAAGCTTGCGGTGTCGGCGAAAGGAGCGGTTCACGCGGACCTCGCCGCGCTGACCCAGCAGCCGCTCGGCGCGTCCGCGATGACTCTGAACCGAGGCAACCTCGAGGTGGCCTTCGACGCGACGGTGGCCAACACGGTGCGAGCGGACGTCAGCGCCACCGTCCGCAACCTCCTCGCGCAACAGGGCGGCCCCCCCCTTGGCGATGCGGATCTGAAACTGACGGCGACGGTCCAGCCCGACGGCTCGAGCGTCCTGCGCATGCCGTTCACTTTGACCAATGGCCAGCGCAAGTCGGACCTGCTGGTGGACGGAAAGCTGACGCGGACGGCGGATCGGGTGGCCTTCGACGGCCGCGTTACCAGCGAGCGACTCGTCCTCGATGACCTGCAGACCCTCGCCGCCCTGGCGCCAAAGACCTCCGCGACGCCGGTCGCGGCTCCGGTACCCGCGCCCACGCGCCCGGCGACGGGCAATCCGGTGGGGACACCGGTCCCGACGCGCGATGCCACGCCGTTCTGGAACGCGTTTGGCGGCCGGATCGAAGTCGACCTGAAGCAGATTGCGTACGGTCGCGACTACACGATCTCCGGCGTGCACGGCACGCTTGCGGCGTCGCCGGGCGAACTGGCGCTCACTGGGTTTGAGGGAAAGCTGAAGGAAAATCCGTTCCGGATGGCCGCGACCGTGACGTTCAACGCCCAGCAACCCAAGCCGTACGCGCTGACGGGTTCGGCCAACGTCACCCAATTCAACCTCGGCGAATTCCTGCGCGCCGCCGCACCAGACGAAAAGCCGCAGATCGAGACCAGCGTGACCATCGAGGCCAAGCTCAACGGCCAGGGTGCGACGATCTCCGACCTCGCCCAGAACGCCAATGGCGTATTCGACCTCAGCGGTTCGAAAGGCGTGCTTCGCGCGCTGGCCCGCAAAGGTGGCGATGCCGTCAATCTTGGGTCCACGCTGCTCGGCGTGCTTGGCGCGGTGAAGTCGTCCGAAGGCACGGTGGCTGTCGCCGAGTTGACGAAGAAGCTGGCGGAGCTGCCGTTCGACCGTTTCAGCATGCGCATCGAGCGCGGCACGGACCTCAACCTCAAGATCAGCCAGCTCGAATTCCTGTCACCGGACACGCGGATCACCGGCAACGGCGCAATCACCTACCAGGCGGGCACACCGATCCAAAACCAGCCGCTGCAGGTGACGCTGGCCCTCGCCGGCAAGGACAACATGGCGTACCTGCTGAACCGGGCAGGGCTGCTCGGCGGTCAACCGGACGCGCAAGGGTTCTACCCGCTCTCGCGGCAATTCGCCGTCAAAGGCACGCCCGCAAAGCCGGACGCGAAGGAGCTTTGGACGTTGATCCTGCAGGCGATGGCAGGAGGCCTGCTCAACCGGTAGCAGCCGGCGCGGAGCGGCGTCGCGCTCCGGACGCCGGTTCCCGGGACCGGGGAGCCGAGGCTTGACCGATTGGCCGATTGGGCAATCCATCGCGGTCGCGTGCGTGTCTCCCGCCCCATTCCCCTGCCCCTCCCCCCCGACGGCGTGCGCTTTGCGGAAAGCGCGCATGCCACCAACTTCCAGATGGCGGAACGGGCGGACGCCGCGCACAAGCTCGTCTACGTGTACGCAGGACGCATCGGGTGTCACTGGCGCGGGCAGGAACAGCCGCTGGTGGTGCCGGCCGGGGCCCTGCTGATCGTACCCGCCGGGACACGCCATTGCCTGGTCGACATCGAGCCGGCGGTGCTGCTCCTGCTCGGGCTTGGCCGACGCTTCGTGAAGGAGGATCCCGGGATCGCGGAGCTTTGGGGCGCGCTGAGCCAACAACCACCGCTCGTGCTGCGACTCAGCCGTCCGACGCGCCAGACCCTGGAAGCGCTCTGGCGACGAGGCATGGCCGAGCAAGCGACGGCGCGGCTCGGCGCCGGGGTGGCGCTCCGCGCCCACGCCGCGCAGGTGCTGGTCCTGCTTTCGCGGCTGCCGAGGGCGGGCGACGATTCGCCGGCGGACCAACGCGTGAGCGGGGTCGCGCGCGAGATCGAGGAGACGTTCTTCGAGGCGTGGGACTTGGACCGGGCGGCGACGCGCGCGGGGCTCTCGCGGCGGCGGTTCACCGCCTTGTTTCGCGCGGCGACAGGCCGAACCTTCTGGGAGTTTCTCAACGCACACCGGCTGGCGCATGCCGCGCGGCTGCTGCGGGCCGGCGGGACCTCGGTCGCCGGCGTGATGCTCGCGAGCGGCTACAACGACCTCTCGCATTTTTACCGGCTTTTTCGCAACCGCTTCGGCGTGCCTCCGCGGCGCTGGCTGATCCAGGCCGGCGGGCCGGCGCCGGACCGAAACTGACGCTTTTTCGGTTAGACTTTCAAGGAGCGGAGCGGCAAACCTCCGCCCTGCCCCAATGGTCGATTATCCCAAGCGGAAGACGATCTTCATCATGGCGCTCGCGGCGACGCTGGTGGCATCGCTCATCGCCATCGTCCTGGACGACGACATGCGGGAGCGGCTCGGCACGCGCTACTATGTCCTGAGCCTCTCGATCATCGGCTGCGTGCTGCTTGTCCTCGCCGGCTACGTTTGGGATCAGACGCTGCAGGCGCGCCTCAAGCACCTGCGCAAGACCATCCCCACGGCGCCGGATGACACGACGGATCACGATGACATCATTGGCCTGGCCCGGAATATCGAGCGCATGGCCCAGGCGTTGCAGCAAAGCGAGGCCAGCTACCGCGGAATCGTGGAGGACCAGGTTGATCTCATCTGCCGCTACCGCCCGGAAGGCACCCTCACCTTTGCCAACCGCGCGTACGCCGAGGCCGTGGGCCGGAAGCGCGCCGAATTGATCGGACAGCGGTTCGTGCACCTCGCCCCGCTGGAGGCGGTCGAAGGGCAGGCTCCGGTCCAGGAACATGAGGTCCAGTACGCCGACGGCACCAAGCACTGGCTGCATTGGACCGTGCGGCCGATCCACGACCGCGACGGACGCCTGCTCGAGTACCAGGCCGTGGGGCATGATTTCACCGCGCGCAAGGAGGCCGAGGCCGCAGCCATGAAGGCCAAGGAAGCGGCCGAGGCGGCGGACCGCGCGAAGAGCGAGTTTCTGGCCATCGTCAGCCACGAGATCCGCACGCCGATCAACGGGGTGCTCGGATTCGCGCAGACGCTCGCGGACACGCCGCTGAATGAGGACCAGCGGGAGCAGGTCGCGATCATCAAGTCCAGCGCCCTGGCGTTGGAGAAGCTGATCTCCGACATCCTCGACCTGTCGAAGATCGAGGCCGGCCGGCTCGACATCGAGCACGCGCCGTTCGCGCTGCACCACTGCATCGAGGACACGATGGCATTTTTCCTCCCGAAGGCCCGGGCGGCCGCGCTGACGATGAGCGCTCACATTCACCCGGACGTGCCGCAGGTCGTGACCTCCGACGAGGCCCGGCTGCGCCAGGTGCTGAACAACGTTATCGGCAACGCGCTGAAGTTCACCGAGTGCGGCGGGATCGAGCTCCGCGTGTCCTGCGGACGCGTCGAACCCGGCGCGAACGGCGCCAGGCAGCGGCCGCTGCGCCTCTACTTCGCCGTGACCGACACCGGTGTGGGCATTCCCGCCGAGAAACTATCGCACCTTTTCAAGCCGTTCAGTCAGGTCGACACGTCGTCGGACCGGCGGCGCGGCGGCACCGGCCTCGGGCTGATCATTTCGAAACGGCTGTGCGAGCTGATGGGCGGCACGATTTCGGTGGAGAGCGAAGTCGGCCGCGGCACGACGTTCCACTTCTCGATCCTGGCGCAGTACGAGCGCGGCCAGAGCGCCGCGCCGTTTTCCCTGGGCACGGAACGCGCGCCGCACGGTTGAACCGCCGCGGCGCGCGGGGAAAGCGCAGACCGAGCCCGGTCTCAGTACCGGTAGTGCTCGGGCTTGTACGGGCCCGCGACCGGCACGCCGATGTAGTCGGCCTGGGCCTGGCTGAGGACGGTGAGCTTGACGCCAATCTTCTCGAGATGCAGCCGGGCGACTTCCTCGTCGAGGTGCTTGGGCAGGCGGTACACGCCAACCGCGTACTTGCCCCGGTTCTTCCACAGGTCCATCTGCGCCAGGCACTGGTTGGTGAAGCTGTTCGACATCACGAAGGACGGATGGCCCGTCGCGCACCCCAGGTTCACGAGGCGGCCCTCGGCCAGGACGTAGATGCTGCGGCCGCTCGGGAAGAGGTAGCGGTCGTACTGCGGCTTCACGTTCTCACGCTTCGCGCCCGACTCGTTGAGGCGGGTGACCTGGATCTCGTTATCGAAGTGGCCGATGTTACAAACGATCGCCTGATCCTTCATCTGCTGCATGTGCTCCAAGGTGATGATGTCCCGGTTGCCGGTGCAGGTGACGTAGATATCGGCGGTGCCGAGCGTCGACTCGATGGTATTGACCTCGAAGCCTTCCATCGCGGCTTGCAGCGCGTTGATCGGATCGACCTCGGTCACGATCACGCGGGCGCCGAACCCACGCAACGAGTGCGCGCAGCCCTTGCCCACGTCGCCATAGCCGCAGACGCAGGCGACCTTGCCCGCGATCATGACATCGGTGGCGCGCTTAAGGCCGTCGGCGAGCGACTCGCGGCAGCCGTAGAGATTGTCGAACTTGGACTTGGTGACCGAGTCGTTGACGTTGATCGCCGGCACGCGGAGCTTGCCCTGCTCCATCATCTGGTAGAGCCGGTGCACCCCCGTGGTGGTCTCCTCGGAAACGCCGCGCCACTCCTTGGCGAGGGTCGTCCACTTGAGCGGGTCGGTCTGGTGCACGCGCTTGAGCAGATTCTTGATGACCTGCTCCTCATGGGAGGACGACGGCGTGTTGACCCAGTCGCTGCCCTCTTCGAGTTCGCAGCCCTTGTGGATGAGGAGCGTGACGTCGCCGCCGTCATCGACGACCAACTGCGGGCCCTTGCCACCCGGGAAGCTGATCGCGCGGAGGGTGAAGTCCCAGTACTCCTCGAGCGACTCGCCCTTGTGGGCGAACACCGGCGTGCCCCCGGCGGCGATCGCGGCGGCGGCGTGATCCTGCGTGGAGAAGATGTTGCACGAGGCCCAGCGCACATCGGCGCCCAGTTCCCGCAGGGTCTCGATGAGCACGGCGGTCTGGATGGTCATGTGCAGCGAGCCGGTGACGCGGACGCCGGCGAGCGGCTTTTGCGGACCGAATTTGCGGCGGACGGCCATGAGGCCGGGCATTTCGTGCTCGGCGATGGCGATCTCCTTGCGGCCCCAGTCGGCGAGACCGATGTCGCGGACAGCGTGCTCTGACTTGGTGGGGGCGGAGGTGGCGGAAGACATGAGAGTGCGGGTTGAGGGTGAACGGACGAGCGGTTACTTCACGGCCGCGCGCAGGGCGTCGACCATGTTGGTCTGCTCCCACGGGAGATCCGGCTTGCCGAAGTGGCCGTAGTTGGTGGTCGCGCGATAGATCGGGCGCAGGAGGTCGAGCTGGCGGATGATGGCGGCGGGCTTGAAGCTGAACACCTCGCGGACGGCCGCGGAGATCTTCTCCTCGGGGACCTTGGCAGTGCCCATGGCATCGACCCAGATCGAAACGGGCTCGGGATAGCCGATCGCATAGGCGACCTGAAGTTCGCAGATGTCGGCGAGGCCGGAGGCGACGATGTTCTTCGCCACCCACCGGCACATGTAGGCCGCGGAGCGATCGACCTTCGACGGATCCTTGCCGGAGAAGGCGCCGCCGCCGTGCCGGCCCCAACCGCCGTAGGTGTCCACGATGATCTTGCGGCCGGTGAGGCCGGAGTCGCCCTGCGGCCCGCCAACCACGAAGCGGCCGGTCGGATTGATCAGGAACTTGGTCTGGGCGTCGATCAGCTCGGCCGGGATGACCTTCTTGATCACGTTCTCGACGAGGAAGTCGCGGATGGCGGCGTGCTCGACGTTGGCCGCGTGCTGGGTCGAGATGACGACGTTTTCGACCTTCACCGGGCGGTCGTTCTCGTAGCGGATCGAAACCTGGGACTTGGCATCCGGCCGGAGCCACGAGACGACGCGGGACTTGCGGAGCTTGGTGAGTTCACGACCGAGCCGGTGCGCAAACATGATCGCGGTCGGCATCATCTCGGGCGTCTCGTTGCACGCGTACCCGAACATGAGGCCCTGGTCGCCGGCGCCCTGCTCGGCGGTCTCCTTGCCGATGGCGGCGCGATCATCGACGCCCTGGGCGATATCCGGCGACTGCTTCGTCAGAAGGTTCGTGATAAAGACCGTGTCGGCGTGAAAGACGTCATCCTCATGCGTGTAGCCGATCTCGCGAATCGCGTCGCGCACGATGGTCTCATAGTTGGCCTTCGCCTTGGTCGTGATCTCACCGGCAATCACGACGTGATTGCTCTTCACCAAGGTCTCGCAGGCCACGCGGCTCCGGGGATCCTGGGCGAGGCAGGCGTCAAGGACGCTGTCCGAGATAAAGTCGGCGACTTTGTCGGGGTGACCTTCACCGACCGATTCCGAGGAGAACACAAATGAGTTGGCCATGGGCGTAGTTGGATGTGGCGCGAGACAATTGGGGCCGGAACAGCGCCGGCAAGCCGAATTATCAACGTATTCCGATCGCGTGATGTAAGGTCCGGGATTGCGGCCCCACCTTACCTTGGGGAAAGGCCTTTCGCGGCCCCTTGGGGCGTAAGTGGTAGCCGCCCAACTTGCCATTGCGCTGCGGGACCCCCGGGGTCAGAAACGGGTGCTTTCGATGGATTCGCATCCAACCCTTCCCTCCAGCCTTCGGGGCCGCAGGATCCTGATCGCCGATGATGACCGGCTGAACATCCGCATCCTCGCCGGGATTCTACGCCGCGAAGGCTACGAGATTGCGGATGCCGACAGCGGAGAACGTGCCCTCACGTCGTACGCCGAGTTCCAACCCAATCTCGTGCTGCTGGATGTGATGATGCCTGGCATCGATGGACTCGAAACCTGCCGCCGGCTGCGGCAGCAGTATGGCGAGAAGGCGGCCCCGGTGATCTTCATCACGGCCAAGAACGACTCGGAAGATGTCCTCGCCGGCTTCAATGCCGGGGGCGTCGATTATCTTCCGAAACCATTCAACCCCAGCGAAGTTCTGGCGCGAATCCGCACCCACCTGCAGATCCAGCAGTTGCTCGACGAGCAACTGCAGCTTGTCGAGCAGTTGAGTCGCGCCAACTCCGCGAAGAACCGCTTCCTCGGCATGGCCGCGCACGACCTGCGCAACCCGCTCGCCTCGATTCGGGGGCTGGCCGAGTTCCTCGGCGAGGGCACGGTCGGGCCGCTCAACCCCGAGCAACTCGACCTTGTCGCGACCATCCGGGAGGCAAGCCACTCGATGCTCGACATGGTCAATGACCTGCTCGATGTGGCGACAATCGAGGCCGGCGAACTCAACGTCTCCCCGGGACGACACAACCTGATCGAGGTCGTGGCCAAGGCCGTCGCGCTGACCAATATGGAGGCCGCCCGAAAACGGACGCACGTGGTGTTCCAACCCCACGACACGCAAGTCGTGGCCATGATCGACCCGGCAAAGATCAAGCAGGTCGTCGACAATCTTCTCACCAACGCGGTGAAGTTCTCCCCGCCCGGAGCCACCGTCACCGTGGCCGTCAGAGTTTCCTCGGACGCCCAAGGCATCATCCTGTCCGTCCGCGACGAGGGGCCGGGGATTCCGGCCGATGAACGCGACAAGCTCTTCAAGGATTTCGGCCGTCTCTCCGTCCGTCCCACCGGCGGCGAGAAGAGCACCGGGCTCGGCCTGGCGATCTGCCGCAAGATCGTCGAAGCCCACCACGGTACCATCGAAGCGCACAATCTCCCCGAACGCGGCTGCGAGTTCCGCGTCATTCTCCCCTCCTCATGAAACTCCCCGGCAGCGTCCTCATCGTCGACGACGAGTCCCACATCCGGAAATACGTTTCCCTCATTCTCCGCTCGCTTGGCATCACCGCCATTCTCGAGGCGGCGGACGGCGCCGAGGCGGTGACGGTTTTCCAGCGGGAGCATCCCGCGCTGGTTCTCCTCGACGTCAACATGCCCCAGGTCGACGGCCTGAAGGCGCTCGAGCAACTGATGGCCGTCGATCCCGACTGCGTGGTGATCATGCTCACGTCCGTCGCCAACCGCCACACCGTCGAACAGGCACTTGAACTTGGCGCCGCGAACTACGTCCGCAAAGACACCCCCAAGGCCGAGATGGTCGACGCGCTGCGCGAGACGATCACCGACTGCTTTCCCGACGCATCCACCCCATGACCTCCGTCAAACCCAGACCCCGCGGCCCAGTGGCCGAAGTGCGATACTCGCTCGCTGATCTGATGGCCGAGTTGGACGCCGAGCGTAACTCGAGTTCCATGGCCATGGAAAAACTGGACCAGCAGGAGATTGGAAAACTCTTCAAGAACAAGACCACCCGCCGTGCCAAACCCAAGAAGTAGCGCCTTCCTGGAGCGGGTCCGCGCGCTCCCCCATTTCGACTACGGCACCGAACTCGACGCCCTCGTCGCCAAGCACGGCGACGGGCCCCAGCTCGTGCAGGCCATCATCGACGCCAAGCTGCTGGCGAAGGATGAAGCGTGCCGGTACTGGGCCGACTCGATGTACGTCGCCTACGTCGACCCGTTCGCTTCGGTCATCACCGACGAAGCCATTGAACGCCTGCCCCTGGAGGTGGCCCGAAAAGCCAAGGCGATCGGTCTCTACCAGCTCAATGGCGTCCTCACCGTGGCCATGGCGTCGCCCTCCGATGCCGAGCTGGTCCGCCGGCTGAGCCAGATCGCCCAGGTCCCCATCAGCCCGGTGTTCGCGCTGCCGCGGGAAGTCGAGGACGCGATCGCCGTCCACTACAGCAACGAGAAGGGCCTCGAGGAGAGCCTGCAGGAACTCGAGCGCTCCAGCCTGTTCGACCGACCCGACATCGCCGGCGAGAAACTCGCCGTCCTCGCCGAAAACAACGCGTTGGCGCAGATCCTCGACGAGATCATCTTCTACGCGATGCGGGAGCGGGCGACGGACATTCATGTCGAGCCCCAGGAGACCATGGGGCGCATCCGGTATCGCATCGACGGCAACCTCCGCGAAATTCTCACCTACTCGCGCAAGCTCCATCGCGCGCTCATCTCGCGCATCAAGATTCTCTCCAACCTGAATATCGCCGAGACCCGCTTCCCCCAGGACGGCCGGTTCTCGATGGCGGTCGGCAGCCAGTTGGCGAACTTCCGCGTCTCGACCATCCCCAGCGCCTACGGCGAAAAATCCGTCGTGCGCATCCTCGCTGCCACCGGCCGCAAGACGATGCTCACGCTGGACAAGATGATGATCTCGAAACCGATTCTGGAGCCGTTCAAGCGGCTGGTGCAGAATCCCAACGGCATCATCTTCGTCACCGGTCCGACCGGTTCCGGCAAGACGACGACGCTCTACGCTGCGCTCCAGGAGATCAACACGCCCGACATCAACATCTCGACGATCGAGGACCCGATCGAAATCCAGCTGCCGGGCGTCACCCAGAGCCAGGTCAACAGCAACATCGACCTCAAGTTCGCCACGGTGCTGCGCGCCCTCATGCGCCAGGACCCCGACGTGATCCTGATCGGCGAAATCCGCGACCTCGAGACCGCCAAGATCGCGACGGAGGCGGCCCTCACCGGACACCTCGTGCTCGCCACGCTGCACACCAACAACGCCCCCCAGGCGATCGTCCGTCTGCTCGAGATCGGTGTCGCGCCGTACATGGTCGCGCCGTCTGTCATCGGCGTCCTGGCCCAGCGGCTCGCCGCGCGCATCTGCGATGCCTGCAAGGAGGCGTACTACCCCTCCGAGGACGTCCTGCGGCAGTACTTCCACGACGAGGACCTCCCGGAGGTGCCGTTCTTCCGCGGCCGCGGCTGTCCGGCGTGCCGCCACACCGGATACAAGGGCCGCATCGCGTTTCATGAACTCGTGCTGATCACCGACGAGATCCGCACCATGATCAGCGAAGGTCGCAGCGTGCAGGAAATCACCCGCGCCGCGGCCAAGGTCGGCTACAAACCGCTGCGCTACGACGGCCTCAAGAAGGTGCTCCTCGGGCTGACCACCATCGAGGAAATCGAGCAGAACAGCTCGTTTGAGTGGGCCACCCCCGACAGCGGCGCGGCGCAATCGTAATTGCCCCGCGCACCTCGCCCAGATACCTCATTTCTCACTCCAGCATGCCCGCGACCACCCCCATCGACCCGCAGGCCATCGAAAGCCTGCGCGCCCTCAATCCCGGCGACAACGATGAGTTCCTGCGCGAAATCGCCGGAATCTACCTCGACGATACGCCGGTCCGGCTGGCCGAACTGGACCGCAGCCTCGCCGCCGGCGACATCCCGACATTCACCCGTGCCGCCCACAGCATCAAGGGCAGCTCCGGCAACGTCGGCGCCACCGACGTCCGCACCGTCGCCGAGCGACTCGAACACCACTCCCGCGAGCACGGGCTCGCCGACGTGGCGCCGCTCATCGCCGAACTCCGCGCCGAGTACGATCGCGCCGAGGCCGAGCTGAGGCGAATCATCAAGCGCTGAGCCGCTGCGCCGGCGGTTCTCGCGTGCCGTCTGGCGCGCCGGCGTTCGATGGTCGCCCCTGCCGCCAGTCTCCGGGCACCGCTCAGCGATAAAGCGCCGTCGTCGGCGCGGCCGTGAGCACGTTGTACTGGCGCATTGCCAGCCGCCACCACTCGGCCAGCGACTCAGCCGGCGAATTCCACAACTCCCGGTGCAGTTCGAGCATCGAGTCGGCATCCATCAGCAGCGCGAGTTTCTCCTTCGTCGTCAGGTTGCCGGGCCCGTCATGCAGCAGACGGTCGCGCAACTGGGCAAACCACTCGCGCGACTCCTCGGTCTGCCGCCGCTGCCGCAGCAGCGCGACGTGCAGCGCGTTGACGTACGGGTCGAGCACGGCCTGGAGCAGGCCATAGTCCGCCCGCAGCGGGCCGATTGGCGCGAGGTGCCGGTAGCACTCCGCGAGGTTCTGCTCGAGGCGCCTCAGTTCGTACGGCGCCGCAACCTCCTCCGGCGTCATGAACAATCCGAGCTCGCGCGCCCCGCGGCCGATGGAGGCCTTGCTCAGGAAGATCGAGATCGGGATCGAAAGCACGAGGCCCGCGATCACCGGACTGAGCCACCAGAAGAAGCCGGGCGAGATGATGAACGAGGACACGCCCCACACCACCCCGAAGCAGGTCTGCCCGCCGTGGGTCAGGATCGCCTCGCGCCAGTCGGTGCCGTCGACATCGGCGTCCCGCCGCTGCGTCACCCAGGAAACGCCCTGGCCGAGCAGCGTCGTCAGGACGAACTTCGCGTTGAACGCCATCGAGATCGGCGCGATGAGCGCGGACAGCACCGTCTCGAGCACGGCGCTGGTGACGAGTTCGCGGCGGCCGCCAAATCGGTCCGCGTGGCCGCGGTTGAAAGCGACGATCACACTCAGGACCTTCGGAACGAAGAGCAGGAACATCGTCAGCAGGAACAGCGTGAAGGCCTCCGGCACCTCCAGTTCGTAGCCGAAGATCGAAGTGTAATCCTCCGGCCGCGGACCGAGTTTCCCCGGCGAGGTCACCTGCGCAAAGACGTGGATCGTGCTGACGAGCAGGAAGAACAGCCAGAGCGGCGAGGACACGTAGCCCATCACGCCCATGAGCATGTGGAAGCGATTGGCCGGCCGGAAACCGCGGGCGGTGAGCAGCCAGGTATGCTGCATGTTGCCCTGGCACCAGCGGCGGTCGCGCTTCGCGGAATCGATCAGCGTCGGCGGGCCCTCCTCGAAGGTGCCCTCGATGTCGCCCGCCAACCACACGCCCCAGCCGGCCTTGCGCATCAGCGCCGCCTCCACGAAGTCGTGCGAAAGGATGCGGCCGCCGAAGGGTTCGCTGCCGGGCAGGTCGGGCAGCGCGCAGTGGTCGATGAACGGCTGCACGCGGATCACCGCGTTGTGCCCCCAGTAATTGCCCTCGTGCTGCTGCCAGTAATTGAGGCCGGCCAGGAACAGCGGGCTGTAGAGCCGATTGGCGAACGACTGCACGCGCGCAAACAGGGTCGTGCCATTCACGATCCGCGGCGCGGTCTGCAGGATGCCGATCGACGGGTGCTTCTCCATCGTCGCCACGAGCTGCACGAGGCTCCGGCCGGTCATGATCGAGTCGGCGTCGAGCACGACCATGTAGCGGTAGCGCCGGCCCCAGCGGCGCAGGAAGTCGGCGACGTTGCCGGCCTTCTTGTTAATCGAAATGCGGCGCTTCCGGTAAAAGATCTTCCCGAAACCGTTCACCTGCTTGCAGAGCTCGAGCCAGGCCACCTCCTCCTGGATCCACTGGTTCGGCTGGTTGGAATCGCTCAGGACAAAGAAGTCGAAGTGCTCCAGTTCGCCCGTCTCCTGCACCGAGCGATAAATCACGCGCAGGGCTTCGAACACGCGGCTCACGTCCTCGTTGAACACCGGCATGATGATCGCCGTCGAAGCGAGCGGCGCGCCCGGCTTCGGCGGGACGATCCGCGAACTGTCGCCGCCGCGGTTGATCACATAGAAGCCGACCAGCGCCGTGCAGAACCCCACCGCCACGTGCGCGAACAGCACGACGAACAACAGGAGGACGATTCCCTCCACCATGCTGAGCCCGTTGCGCCAGAGGAGGTCGGCCATGAACCACGTGGCGATGCTCGTGACGCCGAAGATTCCCGTGAAAAAGAGGAATCGGCGCCGGTTGAGCCGGCCCTGGTCCATGGTCTCGGTGAGAAAAAGGCGCATGGCGTGCGGTTCAGCGGGTCATGCGGAAGATGACCGCCAGGCAGCCGGCAAACACGAGCCACAGCAGCAGCGTGCGCACGATCGGCCAGTCCTCGATGCGCTCGATGGTCTCGCCCGCAGCCTCCGGGATGGGCCCAAGGTCGATCGGCCGGGGCACCATGCTCGAGAGCGACATGTCCGGGCCGGCGTCAATCGCGCCGGTCCGCATCGCCGTCACGAAATCGGTCGGCTGCGTCCGGTTATCCAGGAACACGTACGGCCATTTCTGCGGGCCATCGCACAGCAGCATGGCGAGACGCCCCTGCGCCGCGACGCGGTCCGCGCTGTTCTCCGTCGCGCCGAGGACCGACGTAAACCAGCGCTGCATCCAGAGCTCCAATTCCTCGACCGCGAGCTGGGTCGGATTGAGCGCCGGGTTGGCCTCGTGGCGGCGGGCCGCGCGTTCGAGCACCGTCTGGATCAGACGGCTCTGGTGGAGCCGATTGTGAATCCGATGGGCGCGCAGGTAATCCTCAACGCGCACATAGGCGGCATTCCAGGCCTCCATATTCCCCGTCTTCGGCCGAAAGCCGGCCAGCGTATCCAGCGCCCCGCCCAGACCGACGGCGTCCCAACCGGGACCCGCGTCAGCCTCCGAACCGGCC
Source organism: Opitutus sp. ER46 (assembly GCF_003054705.1). NCBI lineage: Bacteria > Pseudomonadati > Verrucomicrobiota > Opitutia > Opitutales > Opitutaceae > Opitutus > Opitutus sp. ER46. The sequence goes on along the minus strand of NZ_QAYX01000022.1, from coordinate 60,881 downwards.
GCGCCGGAACTGTCGGCTCCGCTCATGGTTGCCACAGGTACGACCAGGTCTCCGTGAGCACGTGGGGCGGCTTCCGGAGGAAGCACCGCAACTCCACCGGCCGCCCGGTCCCGTCGGGCTGCAAGGCGAAGGACACCCGCCAGCTCCCGTTGTAGATGTTCTTGTGCAACGCCGAGTGCACGAGCTTGGCACCCTCGCCCACCGTGAGCACGGGTTCGATCGCGGGATCGGCGCGCTGGTTGCTCAGGTACGTGCCATCGAAATCCACGACGAAGCGCTCCAGGCCCGTCTCATTCGGTGAGTGGCCATGACGGGTTCCGATCACGAGTCCCGCCGGCGGCCGGAACTGGTCGAGGCACCAGTGCAGGCGATACTCCAGCAGGAGCGCCTCGCCGTGCGGCGGCAGCTTCTCCGGCACCCAGCAGGCGACGATGTTGTCGTTGAACTCGTTCTCCGTCGGCAGCTCGAGCAGGCGCACCGCGCCGCGGCCCCAGTTGCCCACGGGCTCCACCCATGCGCTTGGGCGGAGGTGATAATGCGCCTCGAGGTCCTGGTAGTTTTCGAAATTGCGGTCGCGCTGCATCAGGCCGAAGCCGCGCGGATTCTCGTCGCCGAACATCGCCACGTGCGGTGCCCGCACGGCGCGCAGCGGACGCCACAGCCACTCGCCGCTGCCGGTAAAGAGCTGCAGGCCGTCGGAATCGTGCACCTCGGGGCGAAAATCCTGCGTGGGCAGCGGCGCGTTCTCCCCGCGCCAGAACATGCTCGTCAGCGGCGCCATCCCCACGACCCCCACGTCCGCGCGAAAATAGATGGCGGTGCGCACATGCATCACGGTGTCCGCCCCCGGCGTGATGACGAAGCGGAACGCGCCCGTCGCACTCGGGCTGTCGAGCAGCGCGTAGACCGTCAGCACCTTCGCGTCCTCGGTGGGACGCTCGATCCAGAACTCGGTGAAGACCGGGAACTCCTCGGGGCCGGACACGCCGGTATTGAGCGCGAGCCCGCGCGCCGAGAGGCCGTAGAACGCCCGCTCGCAAAGAAAGCGGAAGTAGCTCGCCCCCAGGAACACGCCCAGTTCGTCGCCCGGATGGTTCAGCGGATACAGCAGCCGCACGCCGGCAAAGCCCATGTTCGCCGGCAGCGCGCCAACCTGGAGCGTGTCGTAGTTGAAGAAATCGCGGTCAAACGGCACCGGCCGCACGTGCCGGCGCTCGACCGTATTCACGCGGACCTGACGGTTGAAGATGTAGCCGGGATGGAAGAACTGCACCTGAAACGGCAGCGCCTCGCGGCGCCACAGCGAACGGCCGGCGTTGAACTGGATGAGCCGGTGCTGGTCATAGCTCAGCTTGAGCAGCCAGTCCGGCACCGGCGGCGGGAGCGCGTACGGACGGTTCGCCAGCATCTTGGCCTGGTAGCGCAACACCTCGAAATCGAAGATGTCATCGGCCGCGCGCACGCTCGGCGCGAGCACCGTGGCACCGACCGCCAGGAGAAACAGGAGGAGGCGTTTCATTTGTCCAAAAAATAGCCCTGCTGCCGCGCCGAGATGGGCAGCCCCGCGCGCTCCATCACCTTGAGCAGGTCCTCCCAGATCATGCGCTTCGAGCGGTTGGATTGGTTACGCAGGATGTAGCTCGGATGGTAAGTCACCATCAGCGGCTTCCCGGAAAACTCATGCCAGCGCCCGCGCACTTCGCCGAGCGTCTTGAAGGCGCCAAAGCCCAGCAGCCCCTGCGCCGCCGTCGCGCCGAGCGCCACCAGCAGGTCGGGATTCACGACTTCGATTTGCGCGCGCAGGTATGGCAGGCAGTACCGCATCTCCGCCTCGGTCGGCGGCCGGTTGCCCACCTGCTCGCCACCGTGCGCAACCGGCAACTGCGGGCGCCAGTTCATGATGTTGCCAATATAGACCTCCTCCCGCTTCACCCCCATCGCCTGGATCATCTTGGTCAGGAGCTGCCCTGCGGCGCCGACGAACGGCTCGCCCTGGATCTCCTCCTCCGCCCCGGGCGCCTCGCCAACGAACATGATCTTGGCGTCGAGCGTGCCGACCCCGAGCACCACCTTCTTTCCCGGGCGGACCTGGGCGCGGCAGATCGGATCGTTCAGGACGATCTCGCGCAATGCCGCCCAGCGCGCGGCCTTGTCTCCCGTCGGCAACGAAAAAGGCGGTGGTTGTGCCGGCAGCGCGGGCGTCGCGACCTTCGGCACCACCGGTTCCGGCGCCCGCAGCACCGGAGGTTCGTAGGCCTTGGGGGGCGGGGCCATCGGTCGGATCGGCGGCGAGGCCTCGGCCGACGCCGAAGACGCAGCGCCCGTCCCGGCGTCCGCCAGACAGCCATGCAACTCCATCGCGTGCCGCAACGCCGCCACGCTTTCCGCGGACACAGCGACATTCTTCACCCCGGCATTTTTGAGGCGGCGCAGTTCGTCAGTCAGTGCCTGCAGGGCTTGGCGCATGGGCGGTGGAACAACAGAGATACGGTGAGCAAATCGCCAATTATCGCCGCGCCAAGCAAAAGCGCGCTCGGGTCTCGGCCCCAATCGCTTGACTGCGAATAGCCGCCCTGCCTTGCGCGTCCTACAACGTTGCACCTGACTCGCACCTAGCCATCTTCGAAACCCTCCCTCCCGGCGGACGTCCGCCTCCCAACGTGGCCGAGCCCACCCAGATACCCGACGATCCCGAACTTCTACGCCGCGCCCAGGCCGGCGACGAGGAGGCCTTCGGCGTGCTGATGCGCAGCCACTATGAACCCGTGTTTCGCCTGGTCTGCTCGGTGATCCACGACGAACACGCCGCCCGTGACGTCTGCCAGGAGGTCTGGCTCACCGTCTGGCGCAACCTCGCAAAGTTTCGCGGCGACGCCAAATTCTCCACCTGGGTGCACCCCATTGCCGTCCGGCGCGCCATCGACCATCTCCGCGGCCGCAAGCGTTGGCTCGATCGGTTTCTTCCCTTCCTTTCCGCCGACGACGGCGACTCCGACCAGCCCGGCCCGCGCACCCCCGAACCCGCGGTCACCGAAACGCCGCGCGACGAAGCCGAGCGCCGGGAGCAAAACGAGAGATTTGAACGTGCGCTCGAGTCGCTTCCGCCCAAGCATCGCGCCGTGCTCGCGCTGCGCGAAATCAGCGGACTTTCCTACGACGAAATCGCGGCTTCGCTTTCGATCCGCCGCGGTACCGTTATGTCCCGTCTTTTCAATGCGCGCCGGATGCTGGCGCAAAAACTAGGAGAACTGCCATGCGATTAGTCCAAGCCATCCTCGCCGGTCTGCTGTTGGTCCTCACGCCCCTCGCCAGCCACGCCGCCGGCGGCGCCACGTCCGTCCGCGCCATCGGCTTCACCGCGTCCAACGACCGCGGCGCCACCGATCCGCGCCTCGCCCCCTATGAAGCCGTCCTGCGCCGGAACCTCCGGTTCGAAAGCTTCAAATACGTGGGCGAGTCCTCCGCCTCGGTCGCGCGCGGGGGCTCCGCCTCCCTCTCCCTGCCGGGTGGCGGCAGCGTCAAGCTCGAGAGCGACAACGCCGGGAATGTCCGCGTGCAACGCGATGGCAATGTCGTGACCGTCTCTCCCGGGCGCCCCGCCGTCTTTATGGGCGGCCCCGCGGGCAATGGCGGCGTCTCCGGTGTCATCATCATGGCGAACTAGCCGAGTTCCACGGCGTTCCGACAGCACCTCTTCCCGAGTGAATATGGACCGCGCGCGATTCGTCTCATGGGCAAACATCAACCAGGAGACACCATGAAACGCCTCTCTCTCGCCCTCCTCGCTCTCGCTGGCCTCGCCACCGCCTCAGTTGCCCGCGCCGATCGCCTTAGCGTCAACGGCAGCATCCACTTTGGCTCGCCCACCTACGCTCCCGCCCCGGTCTATGGCGGCCCGCACTACGGCCCCCGCGGCTACTGGCGCGACGTCAACGTCCGCGTCTGGGTGCCCGCCCGCTGGGTAACCACCCGCAACCAATGGGGCCACCTCGTGCAGGTGATGGAGCCGGCGCACATGGAATACCGCACTCGCCGCGTCTGGGTCGCCGACGAGCATCCGCGCTATCACCACGATCGGTACGACCGGCATGACGACCGCGGCCATGATCGCCACGGCGACGGGCGCCACGGTTGATCCGGCGTCCTAACACCGAAACTCACGTTCACCGTCGTCGTCTTCCCTCCTCCTCATGAACTGCCAGAAAGCCCAGCTTCAGATCGTCGCCGCGCGCGACGGTGCGGTCGCCGAACCGCAGCGGGCCGCCTTGGCAGAGCATCTCGGTGCCTGCCCAGCCTGCCGGGAATTCGCGGCGCAACTCACCGCCGGGATTGCTGGCTGGCGTGAGCAGGCCTCCACCGTGCCACTGCCCGACGTCGAGCGGGAGTGGTACGCGGTCCGGCGCCGGATTCGCACGGAGCAGCCCGCCCGCTCAACCCGCTCGCTCGCGGCGTGGCTGACGCTGCCCCTCGCAGCCGCGGCCGCCGTCGCCATCGGCCTGTACGTGACGCCCGGTCATCAGGCGCCCGCCAGCGCCCCGCATAACGTCGCCGCGCCGGTCGCCATGGCTCCCGCCACGGATGCCGCCGCCCCGGTTTCCACGGTCGTCTTCGTCGACGACAAAAGCGGCTGGACGTTCGTCCTCTCGCCCGACGCCTCCGCCGGCTCCCGGCATATTTAGCTCCGGGCCTCGGCCTCTTCCCTTTGCCGCGGCACGGTGCGCGACGTCGCTTAGGCACGACGCGGAAAACAGGATACGCGTCGGCCCTCGCAGATAGACCTTACAGCGTGACGAGGCTGTTCAGGTACTCCTCGAGCTGGGTGTAGCCGCTGGCGGCGACCGCGTTGCGGTCCGCCGGGTCCTGTGGGTTGAGCCCACGGACTTGCTCCCACGCATCCGGCATGCCGTCGTGATCCGCGTCCGCCGGCGCCGGCGCCGACTTCAAGACGGGCCAGCCTTCGGTCTGCTTCTGGGTGTCGATGATGCCATCGCCAAAGGTCGCCGTGCCCGTCGCCACTTCCCGCAAAACGCGTCGGTCATGCGCATCCAGCCGCGGCAGCCTCGCCCCCACCTGGGCCAGCACCAGGCGGTACGCCTCCTCCGGCGATTGCGTCGTCACAGGGGTAAAGGGGAATGGCGCCCGACTGCGGTTCGCCGCGGCATTCGTGCCCGCATCGAAGTCCACCCCGCCGTTCCAGTTGTCGGCACTCACGTCCGGCGCCCCCTCGACGACGTTGCCTTCGATGTACCATCGCGAATCGAACCCGTACCCGCGCCGCGCGTTGTCGATGCGCGCCACCCGGCGCCTGACCTCCGGCTGCGTGGCCGGGCCCGGCTTGTAGTAATTGTTCACCACGTTGACGGTCTCGGGCTTTCCGTCACAGCTGCGGTGCTGCCAGTTATAGATGACCGAACACCGGTGATCCATGCCCACGGTGCGGTAGCGATTATTGCCCGCGACGCTCGGATTCCGCGCGGTGCAATGCGCGAAGAGATTGTGGTGATACGATGAGTTTTTTCCGCCCCAACTCGCCCCGAAGGCGTGCGGCGCGTAGTGGATATTTCGATTCAGCCCCTCCGCGATCAGGCACCACTGCACCGTCACGTCCCGGGCGCCATGCCAGGTGTTGATGCCTTCATCGAGCCACCAACTCACCGAGCAGTGATCCAGAATGATGTTGGCGCCCTCGCTCACCTCGATGCCGTCCACGGGCTTCTTCTCCTCGTCGCCCGGACGCACCCGCAGGAACCGCACCACGACGTCGTTCGCCCCCTTGATCCGCAGCGGATAGCGACGGAGGCAGATGCCGTCTCCCGGGGCGGTCTGGCCGGCGATTGTGATATTCGAGTGGCTGACAAACAGGTCCGACTTGAGCAGGATCGTGCCGGAAACGGCGAACACCACCGTGCGGTTGCCGGCGCTGACCGCATCGCGCAACGACCCGGGCCCATCATCCTCCAGATTCGTCACCACGTAGACTTCGCCGCCGCGCCCGCCCTTGGCCAGACGCCCGCCCCCTTCCGCGCCCGGAAATGCGACCAGCGCATCAGCCGCCCGACCCGGCAGGGCCAGCAGCGAACCCAGCACCACAAGGGCAACGCGCGCCACGAGGGCGTGGAACGAAAAGGCGGCACGCCAACGGCGCGGCGCAGGGGTAGAAGCTGGAGTCGGCATAGGTACCGATGACCAGACGCAGGAGACCGCCCCGGCGTTGCGCCGTCGACGCTCCCCCGGGCCCACCCCATGGCCCTACCCAAGCGCCGGGAACGCCACGCGTACGCGCGCGCCCAGTCCGGGCGCCGTCGCGATGCCAATCCACCCGTTGTGGCTGCGCACGACACCCCAGACCGCGGCCAGCCCGATACCCTGGCCCGTGGGCTTCGTGGTAAAGAAGGGCTCGAACACCCGCGCGCGGGTGGCCTCGTCCATGCCACGGCCGGTGTCGCACACTTCGACGCACACGCAATGCCCGTGTGGTTCCTCCTGCTCCCAGCGCATCAGCGGGTCGAAGGCCGCGCCGATGGTCTCCGCCCAGATCCGGACGGTGACACTCCCTCCGGGAACGTCGATGGCCTCGACGGCATTGCGCAACAGGTTCGTCGCCAGGGCCTCGATCTCGGCGGCGTTGCCCTCGATCGGCGGCACGCCCACCGCCGCGGCAAACTCCACTGAAATTGTCGGATCGATTCCACGCCGCTGCTGCGCGACCGCGGCCCGCACCGGTGCCGTCACGTCGAGCGGCGCCCGCTCCCCATGCTCGGTGCCGGCATACAGCAGGATCTGCCGCGTCAGCTCCGCGGCCCGCCGCACCGCCGCTTCCGCCTCGCGGATCTCCCGCGTCGCCGTCGCATCGCCGGCCAGTCGGTTCCCGGCCGACTCAAGGCGCCGCAGCAGCGAGTGCATCAACGCGTCAAAGTCGTGCGCCACCCCGGCCGCAAACAGGCCCAGGCTCTCGTTCTTCTCGGCCCGCAACAGCCGGCGCTCGAGTTGCAGCCGCCGCGTCTCCTCCTGCGTGCGCGCCGTGGTCTCGCGGACGATGAGCAACCGGCCCGCTGGGCGGCCGTCCTCGCTGAGCAGGTCGATCCACTCCCACTCGAACGTGCGGCCCCCGGCCGAGGCAGGCGCGAGCTCGTTCCGTCGCACTCCCGCCTGGGTCAGTTGCCGCCACGCGGGATCACGCGGCAGGAGCGCTCCCAGCCGGTCCGCATGCACGTCTCCCCCGAGGTCGGCCAACCAGCATCGCGCCGCCGGGTTCAACTCCGCCACGCGGTCTGTGGCGTCGAGCACCACGACGGGGTTCGACAGGTGCTCGATCAAACGCATCCGCGCGAGCGGCACCAGGTCCGACAACCGCGACCCCACGAGCACCCAGAGGAAAACCGTGCCGGAAACCAGCAGCGTGAACGGCGCCAAGTCCATCGGCACCGGCGCGAGTCCCGTCACGTAGGCGAAGTTGCCCAGCCACGGCAGCGAGATGCCGACCAGCACCAGCAGCATTCGCCAGCGATGCCGCTCGGAAAAGCGCAGCGTCACCGAAAGCAGGATGAGCGACGCCAGCGTCATGCACAGGTAGGAGTAGCCCACCGCGCCCACCCAGAACGCGGGCCCGTGGCCATAGACGATCGTATTGGTACCCCACGGCCCGGGCCCGAACGTCGTCCAGACCCAGTGGTGCGCCGCATTGGTCGCCGCGAGCGTCGTCGTAAGCGCGGGCACCGCCAGCATTGCCGCCCGCCACCGCGGCTGCAGGAGCCGCCCGAGGCCCCGCGTCTCGAGCGCAAACCATAACAGGAAGACCGGCGCCGTCAGGGTGCCCGGGTAGCAAATCGCCGACCAGAGCACTTTCGTCGACGGCTCGACGGCCGCGAGTTCCACCGCCCCCGCCAGCGCCCACCAGGCCACCGCCGCCAACAGCCAAGCGATCGTACGCGCTCCCGGCAGGTGCCGGCGCCGCAGCGCCGCCAGCAGCAAGCCGACCGCCAACAGCCCGGCCAAGGCATAGCCGAGTGCATAGGGCGTGATCACAAGCGGCATGGTGGTAGGGGGCGGCACTTCAACTCCGCCCCGCTCCGGCGGCGATAGGAACGCGGCCGGGCGCCGACGTTATGCAACGGGCTGAATCCAGATAGTAGCAGCAAAGTTGCCGCTTTCCGCCCGCCCGGTCGATGCCGGCGCCCGTGGCCCGCCAACCGGCTTGGGAGGCGGGTTGCAGGCCACTCAGGCCTCGACGCCGAGCTTCTCCAGCAGGCGCTGCAGGTCCTCGTTGCCGCGGTATTCGATGACAATCTTGCCCTTCTTCGGCGTGTGCATGAGCGCCACGCGCGCCCCGAGATGGGACGTGAGCTTCTTCTCAATGCCCGCGACCGTCGCCGCATCCTTGGGCGTCAGCGCCGTCGCGCGATGCGTCGCCGGCGCGCCGGTGTTGCCGCCGCTCTTTGCCGACGCGGCCAGCTTCTCCGTGACGCGCACGCTGAGGCCCTCCTCGATGATCCGCCGCGCCAGCACCATCCGCTGCGCCGCATCCTCCACGCCGAGCAGCACCTTGGCGTGGCCGACGCTGAGCAGGTTCTTCGCGACGTAGCCCTGGATTTCCGCATCCAGCGCGAGCAACCGCAGCGAGTTGGCGACGCTAGCCCGGCCCTTGCCTACCCGTTCCGCCGCGTTCTCCTGCGTCAGATCGAAGTCGCGGATGAGACTGGCGTAGCCGTGCGCCTCTTCGATCGGGTTCAGGCCCTCGCGCTGCAGATTTTCGATCAGGCCGAGCGCGGCCGACGAGGCGTTGCTCGCCTCCACGATGCGGGCCGGGATCGCCTTGATCTTGAGTTGCTGGAACGCACGCCAGCGGCGCTCGCCCGCGATCAGCTGAAACTTCTCGCCGGTCTTCCTGACCACGATCGGCTGCAGCAAGCCTTCCGCGCGAATGCTCTCGGCCAGTTCACTGAGCTGCTCCGGCGGAATCTCCCGCCGCGCCTGGTACGGGCTCGGCTCCACCAGGTGCACCGGGATCTCCTGGTAACCCGGCGTGGCCGGGGCCGGCGCGGGCGCGGGCGATGCCGCATGACTCGCGGCAGAGGTGGCGGCGGCTGGCGCCGTCGGCGGAGTGACAACCGGCTTGGCCGCGGCGATGAGACCGCCGAGACCGCGACCGAGACGAGATTTGGAGGGAGCTGCCGACATGGCTATTTCGCTGCGCCCGAAGGCGGATTGGGGATGAAAAGGACTTGTCCGACCGTGATCCGCGATGGGTCAGAAATCTTGTTCGCGTTGATGATGTCCTGGAAGCGCGCCCCGGTCTTCTTCGCGATGCCGGCGAGCGAATCGCCCTTCTGGACGGTGTAGCTCATGCCCTCCTTCGCGTAATCTTCGGCGAACGTTGTCTGCATCGCGGGCCGCGTCGCCTGCGTCTTCGCCAGCGAATCCAGGGCGGCATTCGTCTGGCGCCCAAGTTTCTCCATCTGCGCCGCGACGTGCTGCAGCGTCTCGTTCTTCGACGTGGCCACCGCGCTGCGGATCGTGCGGTTGAGGTCTTCGACCGCGTCGTTCAACTGGGCCACCGTCGCATAGTTCTGGCCGGCCGCGCCCACGCGCGAACGCAGCTCATTGTTCTCCCGCTCGAGTTGCTCGATGCGCAGCGACAGGTCGCCGACCCGCTGCGTCAACCCGCGCACGTCTTCCCGCAAATTGGCGATCTCCATCTGACTCGGAGCGCCTTGGGCGAAGAGCGTCGCAGCGGTCGCGCCGCCGATCACGAGAAATTTCCACATGCCGCCCGAGCTTGCCGAAAGCGTCGGCGAAAACAAGCGACATGTCGCCCCGGAGCCGCGCGCCCCTCGCGCCGGAAACTGGCCGAGCATGCTCATGGGTTTAGGACCCCCGCCGCGGCGCCGGCGGCGTACTGGCCACCAGCGGCAACATCGGACGCGAGAGCGCGATCGTCCCCGCCGGCACCGGGAAACCGCGCAGAAAATCGGCCGCGGGTAACATTCGCCCGCCCGGCCGCTGCATGCGCCGCAGGCGCAGCACGCCCTTGCCGGTCGCCACACGCAACGCGTCCGCATCCGCGCCGACGACCGTCCCCGGCGCCACCCCAGCGGAGGCCGCCGCCTCCACCGCTCTCTCCGCTTCCGCCAGGCCGATTTTCACGGGCTGCCCCGCGAGCTCCACACTGCAGCTCGGCCACGGATAAAGTCCGTTGCACCGCGCGGCCAGTTGCGCCGCCGGCGCCGCGAAATCCAGCGCCCCGTCCTCCTTGTCCAACTTTCGGCAATACGTCGCGGCCGCCTCCTCTTGCTCCGTGAACGTCAGCGCGCCGTCCGCCAGCTTCGGCAGCGCCCGCGCCAGCAGCGGCACGCACGCCGCCGCGAGCTTCGCCTCGATCTCCAGCGCCGTCTCCGCGGGCCCGATCGGCACCCGCTCCACGTCCGCCATCGGACCGGCGTCCAACCGGCGCACGATGCGCATCAGCGTCACGCCCGTCTCGCGGTCGCCGCTGGCAACCGCCGTCTGAATCGGCGACGCCCCGCGGTAACGCGGCAGCAGCGAGGTGTGCAGGTTCAGCGTGCCCAGCCGCGGCGTGCCGATGAAGTCGTCGCGCAGGATGTGCCCGTAGGCCATCACGAGCGCGACGTCCGGCGCGAGCGCCGCGAGTTCCGCCCGCACCTCCGGCGTCAGCTTCTCCGGCTGCAACACCGGCAGTCCGCGCTCGACCGCCCAGCTCTTGATCGCGTTGGGCTGCACCTTCTGCCCGCGGCCGGTCGCCCGGTCGGGCTGCGTGAACACACCCACGACCTGGCCCACTGCCGCCCCCTCGCCTCCCAGCCAGTTCAGCAGGGGAAGCGCGATGGCGTCCGCGCCCATGAAAATTAGCCGCAAGGGTGTGCCCATCGCGAAAAGCTCCGGCTAGTCCTCGAGCGTCTCCCGGCCGGCATCGGACTCGCGCTCCGCGCGCGGCCCGCGCTTGTCCGTCTTCTTCCAGGCCGGACGCCGCTCGGCCGCCCGGGCCTGACGCGTGGCTTCCACGCTCGGACGCGTGGGCTCGTGCTCGCGCCGGGGTTTGCCGACCAGGTCGAAATAGATCGGGCAGCCCGCCAGACCGAACTCCTCCACCAGCCCCGCCTCGAGGTAGCGGCGATAGCTTTCCGTCAGCTTCTCCTCGCGATTGCAGAAGAGGCGGATGCGGAACGGGCGGTTTCCCGTCTGCGTGCCGTAGTAAACCCGGAAGCGCTGGCTGCCCACGGATGGCGGCGGCGTGCGCTCGGTGAGAAACGCAAGCTGCTGGTTCAGCTTCGCCGTCGGCAGCTTCTTATCGAGCACGCGATTCAGTTTCACCGCGGCGTTGAGCATGCGATCGACTTCGTAGCCGTTCATCGCCGACACGAAGATGACCGGCGAGCCCGGCGTGAAGAACAGGTGCTGGAACAGCGCGTGCTCGTACTTCTCGCGGTAGTCGCGCTCGCTTTCGTAAGGCTCGAAGCCGCCCTGCTCCTTGAACGCCTTCTGCACGAGGTCCCACTTGTTCACGACGATCACGATGGGCTTCCCCTCCTTGATTGCCTCACCGGCAATGGCCTTGTCCTGCTGCGTCACACCTTCCAATGCGTCGAGCACGAGGAACACCACGTCGGTCTTCTTGATGGCGTCGAACGAGCGCAGCCGGGAAAAATACTCGACCGGCGAGGCCAGCTTCGCCGCCGCCTTGATGCCCGCCGTGTCGATCAGCCGGAAGGGATACATGCGACCGTCGCGCCCTTCGAACTCGAAGGGCAGCTCGATCGCGTCGCGCGTCGTGCCCGGCACGTCGCTCACGATCAGCCGGTCACTGCGGAGCAGCCGGTTGCTGAGCGAGGACTTGCCCACGTTTGGCCGGCCGATGAAGCAGATGCACAACGGGTCCTTGGCGGTCTTCACCGCCGCGTCGGACGCCTCCTCCGGCACCGGCCCGAGCGCCGCCGCAATCGCATCGCGCAACTCGGCCTCGCCGCGGCCGTGCTCCGCGGACACCCGCAGCGGTTCCCCCAGCCCGAGGCGATACGCCTCGTCGAGGGCGATCTTGTCGTCGTCGAAGTCCGCCTTGTTCACGACCAACAGCACCTTCTTCTTGCTGCGCCGGAGGCTCTGCGCGATCCGCTCGTCCAGGCCCGACAACCCGCTCAGGCCGTCGACCACGAACAGGATCACCGTGGCCGTGGCCATCGCGAAATCGACCTGCTGCTCCGACGCCTTCGTCAGGGCCGCCGGCGTGTCCACGCCCTTGTAGCCGATGCCGCCCGTGTCGAGCAGCGTGTACTGGCCTTCCTCGATCTCGGTGGAGATGACGTCGCGCGTGACGCCGGGCTGGTCATGCACGATCGAGATGCGGCGTCGCGCCAGCCGGTTGAAAAGCCGACTCTTGCCGACATTGGGTCGGCCGACGATGGCAACGATGCGTTGGGAAGCGGTGGACATTAGGAAGACGCGTTGAGGCGACAGCTTTGGGCTGCCTTCGGCGGGCGCAAGGCTGCGCACGACGCGCCGGCCGGATTCACCGGCGGCGCCGCAGATCGCAGGTTACCGGCGGAGTGAGCCGACGTAGCGCTCGATGCGGTCGCAGGCCTCGATGATCTGGTCGTAGGCCGTGGCAAAGCAGGCGCGGACGTGCCCCCGCCCGTTCTCACCGAAGGCCGCGCCCGGCACGACCGCGACCTTCTGCTGCTCGAGCAGACCCACGGCGAACTCCTTCTCGCCCAGTCCGGTCGAGGTGACGTCCGGAAAGGCGTAGAACGAGCCGCGCGGCGAGTGGCACTTGAGGCCGATCTCGTTGAGACGACGCACAATGAGATCGCGCCGGCGATGGTACTGGTCGCGCATCTTGAGCACGTTGTCCCAGCCGTGCTTCAGCGCATCGAGCGCGCCTTCCTGGGCGATGATCGAGGCACACATCATCGCGTACTGGTGCACCTTCATCATCGCGTCGATCAGCGGTGCCGGCCCGCAAGCGTAGCCGATGCGCCAGCCGGTCATTGCAAACGCCTTGGAGAAACCGTGCAGGAAGATCGTCCGCTCCGCCATGCCCGGCAGCGAAGCAATGCTGGTGTGCGTGCCCTCAAACGTCAGCTCGGAGTAGATCTCGTCGCTCAGCACGAGCAGGTCCTTCTCCCGGCAGAACTCCGCGATCTTCGTGAGCTGCTCCCGGCTGCAGGTGCCGCCCGTCGGGTTGCACGGCAGGTTGAGCATCAGGATCTTCGCCCCCGGCTGCCACGCGGCGCGCAGGGCCTCGGCCGTGAGCGCAAAGTTGTCCTGCGCGTACGTCGGCACCGCGATGCCCACGCCATGCACGAGCGTCACACTCGGGTGATAGCTCACGTAGCACGGCTGGTGGAACATCACCTTGTCGCCGGGATTGCAGAACGCGCGGAACGCCAGATCCAGCGCCTCGCTGACGCCCACCGTGACAATGACCTGGTCCTCGGGACGATAACTCACCCCGAAGTGGTCCTCGACGTAGCGTGCAATCTCCTTGCGGAGCTCCGGCATGCCCAGGTTCGAGGTGTAGTAGGTTTTACCCTTTTCGAGGGCGTAGATGGCCGCCTCGCGGATGTGCCACGGCGTGACGAAGTCGGGCTCGCCCACGCCGAGCGAAATCACGTCCTGGCCTTTCATCTTCGCGACGAGCTCGAAGAAGTCGCGAATGCCGCTCTTGGGTAGCGTGGACACATGCCCCGCCACCCATCGTTTCGGATCGGTGCTCATGGTGCGGTGATCCGGAGGTTACGGCGAAACGTTGAGGCGGTGCGGGTGGTGCTCGCCGTCCTCCAGCATGAAGCCCTGCTCCTTGTAACAGCGCAGCATGAAGTGCGTGGACGTCGACAGCACGCCCTCGATGGTCGAGAGCTTCTCCGAAACAAACGAGGCGACCTTCTGCAGCGAGCCGCCCTTCACGAACACGAGCAGGTCGTAGCCGCCCGACATCAGGTAGCAGGACTCCACCTCGTCGAACCGGCTGATCCGGTCCGCATGCCGGTTGAACCCACCCCCACGCTCGGGGGTGATGCGCACCTCGATCACGGCCCGGACAGCAGCACCGGCGGCGGCCTCGCGGGAAAGATCGAGCACCGGGCGCCAGCCGAGGAAGATTTTGTCCTTCTTCAACTGTTCCAGATGCTGATTAACCTCCGCTTCGGTCAGCCCGGAGACCTGCGCCATCTGGCTGGTCGTAAGGCTGCCGCCGTCGATCAAGAGCTGCAGAACAGGGTTCATAGGGGCGGCGGTTATCCGGCAAACGCCATCCGTTGACGAGGACGAAATTGGCGCTGACACGCTCAGTCGCGGCCCCGGGCCGCGCCGGATTGTGTTGGTCGATCACGGCGCGACGGCGCGCGTCGGCATGCCTCCGTCCGGCCGCTTCCGCAACGCGCATCCGCCCAACCGCAATCCGGGGAGTTTACCCCGGATCGCCGCCGCGCGGCCGCCCAAGAGAGATACGCATCACCCGCTCGTGACAGGCGCTTCGGAGAGAGAAACGTGTTCAAGTCGCCCCGCTTTCGACCGATCTAGGGTTATTCCCCATGCGCATCCTCGTGGTCGATGATGATGATTCCTACCGCTTTCTGATGCGCGATGCCCTGTCCGCGATCACCAAGCGCGAGCACATCGCCTTCGCCAGCGACGGCGACGAAGCCTGGTGGATCCTGACGGATCCTGACCGGTCCTTCGACATCCTCATTCTCGACATTGGCATGCCCCGCGTGAACGGCCTCGCGCTGCTCGCCCGCATCCGGCAGCACCCGAAGCTCCTCGATCTGCCGATCATCCTCTGCACCGGCACGAGCAATCGCCAGACCGTCACCGAGGCGGTGAAGCACAACGTGATTTCCTACGTTGTGAAGCCGTTCTCCCCGACCGCCATGGCCCAGAAGGTCGAGGAAGTGATCGCGCAGATGAAGAAGGCGGTCTGAGGAGGACCGCGCTGCCGATCGCCCGCCGCGGTCCCCCCTCGACGTGGAGGTAACGTGGGCGCCGCGAGGCC
Source organism: Opitutus sp. ER46 (assembly GCF_003054705.1). NCBI lineage: Bacteria > Pseudomonadati > Verrucomicrobiota > Opitutia > Opitutales > Opitutaceae > Opitutus > Opitutus sp. ER46. The sequence goes on along the minus strand of NZ_QAYX01000022.1, from coordinate 45,877 downwards.
GACCGGTTTCTGCGCGCCGTCGCGACCTCACCCGGCCGCCCCCCCGGCCGCTCGCCCCCCGCTCCGCCCCGCCGATCGGGCGTCACCACCTTCGTGTTCATTCGTGTCCATTGGTGTCCATTCGTGGTTACTCCCGTTCCGAACTGCTCAGTCCGCCAAACCAAGGTTCACCGCGAACGCCCGCGAACCCAGCCGCGAAAACCCGCAGTCCTCGCCGCCCGCTCCGGCCCACCCCAGGTTTTCGCGTCCTTTCGCGCCTTTCGCGGTTTCCCTCCTCCCTCTGCGGTTCGCTATACGCCCCTGAAAACGGTTAACCACGAATGGACACCAATAGACACGAATAGAGCAGGCAGCTTTAGCGGCCACGGCCTCCGCATTCCGTCCCGAATTACTCGTGTCCATTGGTGGTTAACCCACCGGTTTGGTTTTCGTCCCCTTCGCGGCCAACTCGCCACGCCCCGGTAGTCGTAGTTGCTTCGCACCGCAATTTACGCCAACCGTGTCGCCCTTCCATGTTCGAATCCCTCACCGACAAACTCGGCCAGGCCCTGCGTAACCTCCGCGGCGTCGGCCGTCTGTCCGAAGAAAACATGGCGGAGGCACTCAAGGAAGTGCGCACCGCCCTGCTCTCGGCCGACGTCCATTTCAAGGTCGCCCGCGAGTTCGTGGAGCGCGTGCAGCAGCAATGCGTCGGCCAGGAGGTCCTGAAGGGCGTCGCCCCGGGCCAGCAGATCGTGAAGATCATTCACGACGAACTCGTCCGGCTCCTCGGCGAGGGCACCACCACGCTTTCGACCGCCCGCCCGCTGAAGATTCTCATGGTCGGCCTGCACGGCTCCGGCAAGACGACCTCGTCCGCCAAGCTCGGCAAGCTCCTCAAGAAGCGCGGCTACCGACCGTTCGTCGTCGGCGTCGACGTTTACCGTCCCGCCGCCATCGACCAGCTCGAGATCCTCGCGAAGCAGGAGGAACTCGGGTTCTACGCCGACCGCGTTTCGAAGGACGTGCCCGCCATCGGCACCGCCGGCCTCGCCGCCGCCCAGGCCGCCACCGCGGACTGCATCATTTTCGACACCGCCGGCCGGCTCCAGATCGACGCCAACCTGATCGCCGAGGTGAAGAACCTCCGCGAGCGCATCCAGCCCGACGAGGTCCTCCTCGTCGCCGACGGCGCCCTCGGCCAGGAGGCGGTCAACGTGGCGAAGGCGTTCCACGAGGCGCTGCAGCTCACCGGCCTGATCCTGACCAAGCTCGACGGCGACACCCGGGGCGGCGCGGCGCTCTCGATCAAGTCGGTCACCGGCGTGCCCATCAAGTTTGTCGGCACCGGTGAAAAGACCGCCGACTTCGAGCCATTTTATCCCGACCGCCTCGCCTCCCGCATCCTCGGCATGGGTGACGTCGTTTCGCTCGTCGAAAAGGCGCAGGAGACGATCGACCAGAAGCACGCCGAGAAGATGGCGGAGAAGCTCCGCAAGGCGGAGTTCGACCTCGAGGACTTCCTGGCGCAGCTGCAGCAGGTGAAGAAACTCGGCTCGATGCAGAGCATCATGAAGATGATGCCCGGCATGGGCTCGATGGAGCTGCCGGAAGGCGCGGACAAGCAGATGGACCGCACCGAAGCCATCATCAAGTCGATGACCCCGCAGGAGCGCCGCAAGCCGGAGGTCCTCAACGGCAGCCGGCGCCAGCGCATCGCGAACGGCGCCGGTGTGAAGATCGTCGAGGTGAACCAGCTGCTGAAGCAGTTCCAGCAGATGCAGAAGATGATGAAGATGATGAAAGGCGGCGGCGCGAAAAAGATGATGCGCCAGATGGAAGCCATGCGCGGCCGAGGTGGCTTCCCAGGCATGTAGGCGGCTCAGGCATCTGACCTCCGACCTCTGACATCTGGCCATCCGGCCATCCGGCTTCCGGCTTCCGGCTTCTGGCTTCCGCCATCCGGCTTCTGGCTTCCGCCATCCGGCTTCCGATCCTCGGTGCTGACATCCGACGTCTGACCTCTGCCATCTGGCCATCCGGCCTCCGGCTTCTGGCCTCTGGCTTCCGGCCAAGCTACTTCTTCTCCGCCCGCGAGAGCGCCTTCTGCACCATCGTTTGCAGCACCTGCCGGTTTTCGGCCGAGTCGGGATCTGCCACCTTGGGGTCGAGCAACGGCGCGTGGGCGGCGATCATCCGCCGGGTGGCCGTCACCTCATCGATCCGCGGATGCACGCGCCCTGATTGATCCACGTTGGCCGCCACCGCGCCGTTCGGCGCCACGGCGGCTGAGGCCGTCGCCGCCTCGAGCGGCGGCTCGTCGGCACCCAGTTGCGCCGCCGGCATCGATGCCAGCGCCGACCCCGACGAGACCGAAGCCCCCACCTGCACACCCGGAACCGCGGGAGCCGAGGACGGTGTCGCAACCGCAGTCACTGCCCTGCCCGGCGCCGCCGTCGGGCTCCGGGTGGCGGTGACACCCATCGGCGTTGCAACCGCGGGGTTTGCCGGCCGCGCCGCCGCGGACTGCGGCTGTGAGTGTCGCCACACCAGGACGAGTCCCACGACCACAAGGCCGGCAACGGCCGCCACCGCTATGAAGCGCTTCATTCCCCGCCGATTCATGGTCTGTTTCATGCCTGAATCGCTCTTAGGGCCACTCATTGTCCGCTGTAGGTCGAGATCACCCAGGTGTCGGTATTGACGGAGTAGTTGCCGTCGGGCGTCTTGAGGACGACCTCTCCCGCGGCGACCGACAACGCCGCCACCTTCGCCTTGGATTTGGATGACTTGGCGCCGCTGACGCCGGCACCGCCAAACAGAACCGCGCCACCCCGGCCCTTGCGACCACTCAGAGACGAGTCCCCGCGCCCCGAATCCTTGCCCGAGCCACTCGCCGCATCATCCAACGTCTCGCCGAATCCCAGCGTGGTCGTCCGCAGTACGATCTCACCTCCCGCCGCCGACGCCTTGATTTCGCTCTGCACGCCAAACCCCAACGGCTGCCGGTAATACGCCTGCACCGTCCCGTCCTCATCCGTCTGCAGCGTCAGCGTATTCGACGGCACCACCGCATCCTTCGTCGCCGCCAGCAACCCGCCACCCGACTCCACCGTAAACGTTACCTCCGTTCCCACCAGCGGCTCCGTCCCCGCCGCGTTCCATACCGCGATGTCGAACGGCGTGGTGTTAAACTCCACAGGAGTGCCCGTCTGGTTATCGCCGCTGAGAACACTAATCGTCGCGGTTGAAGATGTCGGCGTCGGAATGGACGGGGTGGGATTGTCCAAAGCGGCAAAAGCAGACCCCGAAAGCAGCGAAGCCAGCACGCAGCCCAACAGCCGCATGTTCGCACCGCCGTTAAGTCTCATTTCAGTCAGAGAATGGAAGTTCATGAACATCAACCCTAAGGATCTAGCTAAATTGTTTATTTAGAACAACATCGATAGGCGCTCTCTGGCAACTGCGGTCTGCCCAAAAATCCTACGATCCAATTCGCACACTGCACCTCACTCGAGAACCATACGCCTTTCGGACGCCGATAAACGCACCGGTTGGCTGACGGTCGCACCATCAGCGACGAAGCCTGCCCCTACTTGACCTTCTGCTAAGGCCTTTGCCTGTCTTCTTTTTTGGCACTGACCCAACGGACGCACGCAACACCTTCACGAGGTACCCGACGATGTGATCACGGTCCGTCTGCTCAATTAGGTCACCATTCGCGACGAGGTTCTTGATTGCCTTGTCGACCGCGGGCCAAAGCAAATCACTCCGCAACCGTTCATAGGCGAAATTCTTTTCGTTCATTTGTTTTTGTTCTTCGGGCCATTCGGCCACAGCTCATTGCCCTTGTAGTCTACTTCTCGGATCTTGTTTTCCTTACGATCAGAAACGTCCCAGTGATCTTTGTGAAGCTGGTCCTTTTTCCACGTATTACCGTCAGCGTCTCTCCATCCCTGATTACCCTTCAGCTTTACCCAGCTCTCGCCTTTGCCGGGCAAATCTTTTCCTGGAATGCCTTTCGCTTTGTCGGATGCAGCCTCTTTCTGGTCTTTCTGGCCACCTCGGTCGGTCTTTTTTACCTCGTCCGTCCTAGATTGAGTGTCCTGCTTTGGTGCATCCTGCTTGGTCTCTTGCGTCGGTGATTGATTCGTCTTAACCCGGTCCCCCTGACCATTGCTTTGAATCGCCCCTTCGTCGATCCGCACCTCGGCCGGTGTCGCAATAAGTGGCTTCTTTTCCGCGGGATTGGGAACGGTCGGAGCAAGCCGAATCCGTTCCTGAGTCTCCTTCAATTCGCGCGAGGTCCTCTCCTCATGTTGCTTCGCTTCGCGGATCTCGACAATGCTGATGACATCAGCGATCAACATCCCGCCGGTGAACACGACTGCACCAGCTATGTCGGCTGGCCCAGGTGCCGGGCTGTCAGCCTGGCTGATCACCGCCGCCATCCGCGCACTGTTCGCAGCGACGGCGGCTGAACTGATAAGGAACCCGGTCGGGTCGTAGAGGCTTAGCGGGTTGTTTTGGACATACGAGTACCGGTTATAGCTCTGAAGGTTTCCTGGGAACTGCACGAAGCTGTCCGCTGAAAAGAATCTGCCCAGCACCGGATCATAGATCCGCCCGTTCATGTGAACGAGGCCGAGGTCGTCGAGCATCTCGTGGCCGGTGAAGCCGCGCGGGGACAGGCTGTCGGCGCCGCCGTTGTCGGTCGTCGTCGGCGCGCCGCTCCAGGTCAACGGATTGCGCCGCTGCCCCCAGGCATCCTCGCTGAACCGCCCTGCCTTCCCGCCGCCATCCGCCGCCAGGCTCCCATCCGTCGACCCAAACGGCGTGATCGCCTCAATCGACCCCAGGTGGTCGTAGTGATAAACGAGCGCCTTCTCCGCCGACGTATCCGGCGTCAGCTCCCGAGTACCGATCACGCCTTCCGGTCCTGGAACGTAAACCCGTACCTGGTTCATATGCCACGCCGCGGGCGCGCCATTCGCGGCGGTATTGTCATAGTTCACCTCCAGCGCAGGGCCGACCGCATAGAGCCGCTTGCGCACATAGTGGCTCGGCTCGTTGGTAGCGCTCGTTTGATCATACTCCAATTGCACGGTCCGGGACCGACGCGCGTCATACAGAAACTCCGAACCCACCGTCGTCGTCCCCACCTTCTTCGTCATCCACCTCGGCTTATCAAATCCCGTGTAGCGGAAGTTCCAGCTTTCGCCGGTCGCCGAATTCGAGCGGGCGTTCAGATTACCGCCGGCATCGTACCCCATGCTATAGCCCCACGCGTCGGTTACGGCATGTGGGTGCACGACATCATACCCGAAATCAACCGTCGGGCTGGCCCCACTCGTGTTTGGCTTACGTTTGATATTCCCATTCTCGAAATAGGATATGGTCCCTTGGGCGCTGCTCGTCAGCCGATTGAGGACATCATACCCAAGCGCCTCGGTTACGCCGACCGGTCCAGCCAATGGGTTGCCGCGCTCCCGCAGATTGCCGAGCCCGTCGTATTTGAAGTTCAACCTCTGCAACTCCGAGTCGCCGGCATTCTTGCCGGTCGCAATCCCCGTCAGCACCCCGTCCGTGTCCCGGTAGGTCCGTTTCGTCCAGTATCCGCTGCCCTTTTGCACCAGCACCGGCCGGTCCCGATAGTCATAGCCCTCCTGAAGATCCGCCTTCCACCACTCCCTCGCTTCGCTCGTGGTGTCCTTAACCGAGAGCAGGTAACTCTCGTCGTCGTACTCATAGCTGACGCCGAAGTCCTGCCAATTGGTCGATGTCTGCGCGTTCACTCCCGTTGGCCGCCAATATTGGCGCCGTTCCTGGACCCGGCTATACGCGTCATACTTCAAGTAGTTGTAGAACCACTTTCCATCAATCGTCGTCAGGTCGATCCACGACCGGCCTTTGGTATCGTAAGACTAACTAAAGGGGACGGACATGTTCGCCACAAGACTAACTAAAGGGGACGGACATGTTCGCCACATGAAACTGCGCAGGGATCGCCCGTGGTCCACCGATTTCGGGGATTGGCCGACATTAAAGGGCTTCAGCCTCAGCCGAGAGCTCTCGGCGCGCTCGTCGGCGTTCTCATCGGCGCCGCGGGTCCGACATTGCCCCCATGCCGAACGCCGAAGGGCAGCTCCGCCCCGTGCGCAGCACCCCGCCGCGTTCGCCCGCAAGGTCGGTCAGCTCAACAAGGCTCCGCGAAGCGGTCGCAAGCCGGCGATTTCACCCCAGCCGGGGTCCGGCAGGTCATGACGCTTCACGCGGTGGGTCAGGCTGTGCTTCGTCCGGTACGCGGCGACGTGCCCGTCGACGAATTCCCGCCCACCCAGGACGAGCCCCTCGCTGAAATACCGGATCCGGCAGCGGAGCACGTCGGGCAGGCTCAGTTTCCCGCCGGCCTCCACCGCGGCCCGCACCTGTTCGGCGGGGAGCGATGCCTTGCCCTCGCGCGGCGCGCCGCCGCTCGTGAACAGCAGCAGCCGATAACTGCACTGCGCCTGCTCCCAGTTTCCACCCACCACCGACTGCAGGCCTTGGCGCGCGGGGACATGACCGCTCACCGCCTCGGCATACCCGCAGAACCGGTAGTCCTTCGGATCCTTCGAGATTCCGGACCGGACGCAGTTCAGATCGATGTACGCCGCCACCGTCTGGACGACCCGCTCTTTGCCCTCGAGCAACTGACTCTTGAACCGATCCGCCCACACGGGTCCAAACCGCCGATGTCGGGCGTTGTACCAGATCGAGAAACGCTCCTTCAGCAGCTTCATGTACTGAGATACATCGTACATCAACGCCCGCTGCCGCTCGCGCCACGCTTGCGCGGCGGGGGTGTTCGCCGCCAGCCCAGCCTGGATCACCTCCAGCCGCGCAACTTGGTACTTGGTCGGTTTCGGATAAAGCACCGCGTAGCGCCGCAGCAGTTCCGCGTCCGAGAGCTCCGGTCGCTGCGGCACCCGCACCAGCAGATGGAAGTGATTCGACATGATGGCGTAGGTGAGGATCTCAACCCCGGCGAAGTCTGCCACCTGCCACATCTGCCGCCGCAGGATCTCCTTGGCCGTCGTGCCAAACATCCACTCCCCGTTCACCGTCCGGCTGATCAAGTGGTACACGCCCGGCTCCCGCTCCGAGTTCACTTTGATCCGTGCGCGCCGCATGCGCTACCGACAATTGTTTTTTACCTCCTAGTCAATCCATTTGCGTGTCTGTCCCCCTCGGCTCTCCCCAGAGCAGCGCGATCATCGCGCCATCGCGGAAACTTTTCAGGAATCTCCGACTATTTATACATTCTGACATGTAATTATGATTTAATCGAAACATATTAGGTTATACCGCACACGAGCCGCAAGGCAGATAGCGTCCGTTTTGCACTCATCCGCAGCGCACCTTCATCAATGCTACCAATAACGCGATCGCGATCATCTGGTGAATACGCATCTACATCGCCAAATAGCCGATCAAGTTCCTCAAACACATCCTTAGGTAAATCAATGCTCTCACGCTTGAATTTTCTAATGTACAAAACCTCAAACGCCGAGGCGTCAATATCCCCGGAATCATACTGACCAATGAGTTCGATATACTTTTTAATACAATCCTTATGTATTTTCTTCATCTTACCCTCCTCCAAGATTCCCAGTGGTCGAGACATGCCTGAATTGTTGATCAGAAAGCCTCCACCCAGTCCAGAACTCACCCGACGGCGTAGAGATTACATTCAGGCGTGTCTTACCATCCAAGTAATGGACAGCTGGCATCTTACGATAGGTACCTTGTATCGCCTGAACAGACGGTGAGTTGATATGTTGGTTAATCACTGATCGGAATTTTGCTGCCTGCGTCAAGCTGAAGTCTCCCGAGAGGCCAAAATCGGCAGCGTGCTTGAACTTACTTTGCAGTTGTTGAATGGGTGTACGCAATATTTGCGACGCGGCCTTCTCCATACCAGGTGCTACATTTTCAACCCCAGGCTTCAATGCCGCTGCAATCTCTCCACCACCCCTTGTGAGGCTCGGCGCGAGTTTGTTGGCAGCTGCTCCTACAACTATGCTAGCAAGTAGTTCGGTGCTTGCTTCTACACGGCTTGCCTTGGTGTTACCCGTAACGTCCAGTGGATTCTTCCCGGTCACGGCTTCCGTTGCCGTAACGACCTGCCCAAGCACTGGTGTGGATTTTACGACCGTGTTTGTTATTTCAGCTGCCTTTTCAAGATGTTTGCCCTGCTCTGCCAACGCACCCTTCAGGAGTTCCCGGTTGCCTTGCTGCTCCTCGGATACAGTAGGCACTCCGTGGTCCTCCTTCACTCGATTTGAGGTGAGCAGATTGGCCATCAACTGGCCGGCCTCCTTAATGGCGTTCTTCAGGTTGTCGGCCCACGAAAACCCGGACGGATCAACCAGCGTCAGCGGGTTGTTCATCACGTAGCTATACCGATTGTAGCTCTGCAGATTCAGCGGCGCCTGGATAATAATATCCGCACTCAACATCCGCCCCAGCAAGGGATCGTAGATTCGCCCGTTCATGTGAATGAGGCCGAGGTCGTCGAGCATTTCGTGGCCGGTGAAGCCGCGCGGGGACAGGCTGTCGGCGCCGCCGTTGTCGGTCGTCGTCGGCGCGCCGCTCCAGGTCAGCGGATTGCGCCGCTGCCCCCAGGCATCCTCGCTGAACCGCCCCGCCTTCCCGCCGCCATCCGCCGCCAGGCTCCCATCCGTCGACCCAAACGGCGTGATCGCCTCAATCGACCCCAGGTGGTCGTAGTGATAAACTAGCGCCTTCTCTGCCGACGTATCCGGTGTCAGTTCCCGTGTGCCGATCACGCCTTCCGGCCCTGGAACGTAAACCCGTACCAGGTTCATATGCCACGCCGTGGGCGCGCCATTCGCGGCGGTATTGTCATAGTTCACCTCCAGCGCAGGGCCGACCGCATAGAGCCGCTTGCGCACATAGTGGCTCGGCTCGTGGGTAGCGCTCGTTTGATCATACTCCAATTGCACGGTCCGAGACCGACGCGCGTCATACAGAAACTCCAAACCCACCGTCGTCGTCCCCACCTTCTTCGAGCTGGTGTTTCGCCCGCACATACCGCGGTTGAGTTCGGACCGCGTTTGGCTTGGATGCCCGGCATGCCGGAGATCAGTGATCGCGAGCAACGGGCGATCCTCAGCGTGGTCGACGTCCTCGTCGGCCGGGCGGGACGCACCACCCTCGTCATGGCTCTGCGCGGAAGCCGTGCGAAGCGGGCACTCCAATTCGGCGTCGAGCAGACCACGGGATATGGCTTCTTTGCCGGGCACCCCGAGGCGGAGGTTCTGGCGCGCGTGGACGACCTCATCGCGACTGGCATTCTCGCGCTCGAGCGATCGTCCGATGGGTTTCCGCTGCTCTGCTACACGCGCCGGGGACTCGAGCGCGCCGAGCGGTATGTAGCCGAGGAATGGCTCGCGATCGTGCGGCGGCAAGTCGCGGCGGTCGCGACCGGTGCCCGTCTCGATCTGCCGTTTGTCCACTCGGCGATGCCGCAACGCAACCTGGACACCGTTCGCCAGCTGATCGACCTCGTGGCTCAGGAGGCGACCGACTCCTGGCGGCCGCTTCTGGAAGCGTGGGCCGCCGCGGACACGAAGCGCGTTCGAGGCTGGATCCAGCAGGTCATCGCTGGGCTCGGCGGCTCGCCACGCCCGCCAAGCCCGGCGTCGTGAGCCGAGATAACTAGCCAGAATTGGCTAGTTATCGGGGCGTAACTAGCCAGATCTGGCTAGTTATCTCAGTTCGGCCGCCGACGTTTGCATCGAACGCCCCGGGCGCCGATCGACTGCCAACCGTCACTGCCGGGGCCCTCTTCCTCCCGATCGAGTCGCCACGCCACTTTGCCTTCCACGATAGACCTCCTGGGCCAAAAAGAAGCGCCAGTCCGGAGGGGACTGGCGCTGCCTGCGCCGTTACGGTCGGCGCGACCAAAGTTGAATCAAACGTCGGCTCAGGCGCCGTCGTTGCCGATCGAGGCCGTGGCGCAGCTGGCGACGACTTCCTCGATGAGCGTCACTTCCTCAGCCGTGGCCGGCTGACGGATGACGTACGAAAAACCGTTGTCGTCGCGCGCGAAGAACTCGGGCGCCTGGGCCCGGCACTGGTCGCAGTCGATGCACGAGGAGTCCACGTAGTACTGCCCCGGAATGTTGTTGGGAAGACGATCGCTGAGGTTGGCCATAGAAAGTAAGTTACCGCCGCGACTCTACGCGCCCCTGCCGCCCCCGGCTCACCACATCTTGACCGGAAATGGCCATTTCTTGCGAAGGGGCGACCTACGCGCCGCCGATGCGGCGCTAATGCAGAATTGAGAATGAGGAATGTAGAATGCCAACCAGCGCGCGGACCGCGCGGCATGCGGCATCTGAATCAGAATCTTGAACGCTTGGCTAGAAGTCGGCCGAAGGCAGCCGAACTCGCCACGTCCCATTCAACATTCTTCATTCTGCATTCTCCATTAGCGCAGGCGCGCATCGCGCGCCGCGCGCTACGGCAGCTTCGCCTGGACCAGCTTGCTCACCTGGCCGAAGTCGAGCAGCGCGGCGTCGGGGTGCTTCTTCAGCGCGCCGATCACCTTGCCCATTTCCTTCTTCGATTGCGCCCCCGTCTCTTTGATCGCTTCCGCCACCAGCGCCTCGACTTTCACCGCGTCGAGGCCCTTCGGCAGGTACTTTTCGAGCAACCGGATCTCGGCGTCGTTCGCCGCCACCAGGTCCTCGCGTCCGCCCTTGGCGAACTCCACCTTCGCATCGGTCAGGTTCTTCACCGCCTTGCGCAGCGTCGCGATCGTCATCGCGTCGTCGATGTCCTTGTTCGCGTCCAGCGAGGCGCGCTTGATTGCCGCGTCCGCCGTCCGCAGCGCCGTCGTCGCCACGGTGTCGCGCGCCTTCATGGCGGTGACGATGTCTGCCCGGAGTTGTTCGTAGATGGAGGCCATAGTGAAAAAGGGAGGTTGAGGATTCCGGAAAAGAGCCAGTGAAGCAGACCCAGCCCCCGCTTCGCAACTGGTGTTTGCGCCACCCGTCCGGCAACCTCCCCTGTCCCGCGCCGTCTTGCCATTACCCCAATCACGCCGCGCTGCGTCGCCCATGAGACTATACGCCTTTGTCGCCCTGCTTCCCTTCGTACTTGCCCTTCCCGCGACCGTCGCCGTCGGCGCGTCCGCTGCGGCCAGCGTCACGGCCTCCGCCGCGCGCAACGTCGCCTGGGTACCGTCCGACATCCTGCCGCCCGCGCCCACCTCCGGCCCGGCGTTGTGCCCCGGGGGATACCTGAAACCGGAACAGGGCCAGGCCATCCTCGACGCCGCCCTCGCCCGCTTTCCCGACCGCGCAGCCTGGGATGCCTACGCGGCACACGTCCGCCAACGCATCCAGGAGGGCGCCGGCCTCGCCCCTTGGCCGCGCCGCACCCCGCTCAACGCCGTCCTTCGCGCGCGCCGCACCCACCAGGGCTACTCGGTCGAGAACGTCGCGTTCGAATCCGTTCCCGGCTATTTCGTCACCGGCAACCTCTACCGCCCGCTCCACCCCACCGGTCGCACGCCCGCCGTCCTCGCCACCCACGGCCACACGGGGAAGATCACGCAGCCTTCCGACTACGACCACCACGCGCGCTTCTCGCCGGGCGTCCAGGCGCGCGCCGCCACGCTCGCCCGCATGGGCGCCACCGTGCTCGCCATCGACATGTTCGGCTGCGGTGACTCCATCCAGCTCGTCGGCCAGGCCGCCCACCGTCAGCCCACCGCGCTCACCATCCATCTTTGGAACGCGATGCGCGCGGTCGATTTCCTGCAGTCGCTGCCCGAGGTCGATCCGGCCCGCATCGCCGTGAGTGGCGAATCCGGCGGCGGCACGCAGGCCTTCCTCCTCACCGCGCTCGACCCACGCATCGCGGTCAGCGTGCCGGTCGTCATGGTCTCGAGCTACTTCTTCGGTGGCTGCCCGTGCGAGAGCGGACTCCCCATCCACCGCAGCGCCGACCATTTCGCCAGCAACGCCATGATCGCCGCGCTCGCCGCGCCCCGCCCCATGCTCGTCGTGTCCGACGGTGCCGACTGGACACGACACGTGCCCGAGAGCGAGTTCCCGTTCCTGCGGGCCATCTACGCCCGCTACGGTGCCGAAAACGCGGTCGCCAACGTCCACCTGCCGCGCGAGGGCCACGACTACGGCCCGTCGAAACGCGCGGCCGCCGCCCGCTTCCTCGCTGAGCGTCTCGGGCTCAATCTCGCCGCGGTCCAGGGTCCCGACGGCGCCATCGACGAGTCACCCGTCACGATCGAGCGCGCCACGGCGCTGCATGTTTTCGACGCCGAGTATCCGATTCCCGCGCACGCCTTGCACACCGCCGAGGCTTATGCCGCGGCGCTGCGGCAACTGCAGCAGCCCGAGTCGGGCTCACCGGCGGGTGCGCCCGCCCCGCGCTGATCTGGACGCCGGGCGCCACATCGGGCGCGCACCCCATGGCGGCAGGCGGGAGCCCGCGGCACGATCGCGGTGTCCAATCCCCGCCATGCCCATCGGAACCCTCCTGCTCCTCGTGCTGCTGATCCTCCTCATCGGCGCACTCCCGCGCTGGCCGCACAGTCGCTCCTGGGGCTACTACCCCAGCGGCGGTCTCGGGCTCGTGCTCGTGATCGTCCTCATCCTCGTCCTCCTCGGCTACGTCTAGCGTGGCGGCGCCGATCGGAGAGAACAACGAGGCCTTCACCTGGTTCATCCGCCTGGCGATCGTCACCCTCGTCGTGGCGATCATGCGGTTCGCCCAGGACGTGCTCATCCCGATCGCGTTCGCCGCGTTGCTCGCGTTTCTGCTCTCGCCGCTCGTCGTTCGCCTCGGCCGCTGGGGCCTGCCGAAACCGGCCGCCATCATCGTCACCGTCTCGTTCGCCTTTGCCGTCCTGGGCGGCATCGGCTGGGTCGTCAGCGTGCAGGCCATCGGCGTCGTGCGCCAATTGCCCGACCACGAGGCCACACTCCGCCAGAAGATCGCCGGCCTGAAGCAGCCACACAGCCCGGCCTTTCTCTCCCGCATCGCCGACATGTTCGGCAACCTGCAGCGCGACCTCCGCGCCAAGCCCGAGCGGGCCGAGCCGCCGCCCCGGCCCGACGACGAGCCCAAGCCCGTCCCGGTCCAGGTTAAAGCCGCCGAGGTCTCCGCCCTGCAGCTCGCACGCGACGTGGCCATGCCCATCCTGCGCCCGCTCGGCGTCGCCGGTATGGTCGTCGTGTTCGTCGTCTTTATGCTCTTCCAGCGCGAAGACCTGCGCGACCGCGTGATCAAGTTCGTCAGCGCCGGCCAGCTCAACGTCGCCACCCAGGCGCTCGACGACGCCGCCACCCGCGTCTCGCGCTACCTGGGCATGCAACTCGTGGTCAACGCCACCTACGGCATCCCTGTCGGCATCGGGCTCTACTTCATCGGCATCCCCAACGCCCTGCTCTGGGGCATCCTCGCCACGCTCCTCCGGTTCATTCCGTTCCTCGGCCCGTGGATCGCCGCCTCCTTCCCCATCCTCCTCGCCGTCGTCGTCGACCCGGGCTGGACCAAGGTCATGTACGTGCTGGGGCTCTTCATCGTGATGGAGCTCATCAGCAACAACGTCATCGAGGTGGTCCTCTACGGCGCGAGCACCGGCATCTCCAACCTCGCTCTTCTCGTCGCCGCCGTCTTCTGGACCTGGCTCTGGGGTCCCGCTGGACTCGTGCTCTCCACGCCGCTCACGGTCCTGCTGCTCGTCCTCGGCAAGTACGTCCCCGGGCTGAACTTCCTGCGCATGCTCCTGGGCAGCGACCCGGTCCTCGAGCCCCCCGCGCAGCTCTACCAACGCATGCTCTCGATGGAGTCCGACGACATGCTCGACGTCGCCCAGAAGCACCTGGAGACGAAGCCGCTCGAGGCATTCTACGACGAGGTATTCATTCCCGCGCTCCTGCTCGCCGAGGAGGATCGACACCGCGGCGCCCTCACCGAGATGAGGCAGCGCTTCATTTTCGAGGCGAGCCGCGAGTTGATCGACGAACTCGCCCGTGAGGACGAAGCCGCCGACCGCGAACTCGCCCCCGACTCTGATCCGAACACCGCTCCGCCGGCCGCCGCGGCCGCGCCGCAACCGCTGCCCGCCCCACCCGCCATCCTCGTCGTCCCCGCCCGCGACGAGGCCGACGAGGTCGTGGGCCTCATGCTCAGCCATCTCCTCCGCCGCCGCGGTGCCGCGTGCGCCGTCCAGCCCGCCGGCAGCGGCCTGCGGGAAACGCTCGAGGTCATCGAACGCCAGCGCGTGAAGCTGGTCATCATTTCCGGCCTGCCGCCCTCCACTGTCAGCGCCGCCCGGCAGGTTTACCGCCGCCTCCGCGCCGGGTTCGCGACGCTGCCGATCGCTGTCGCGATCTGGCGGCATCGCACGTCGGCCGTGGAGTTGCAGGCCCGCCTGCACACCAGCCGCAACGACCCGCTCCTCGGCTCCCTCGCCGAAGCCGTCGCCGCCGTCGAAGCCGCCGGCATCGGCCTGGAGCCGCCCCGCCCGCGCGAAACCGACGACGCCAGCGCGGCCGAACCGCCCGCCGCGTCGCCCGCGCCCGCGTCCTGAATTGCACCGGAATTATCCGGACGCGCGCCGGCCCGCCGGCTGCTACCTTCGCGGCATGTTCGTCCGTATTCATTCCGGCATTTGCCACGCCGCGGGTCGCCCGCGAACGTAAGGATCTTCCGCGATGCGCCTTTCCCACCAACGCATGTACGAGCGCATGCTCGCCAGCGACCCGACCTGCAACGGGCACTTTTTCACCGGCGTGCTCACCACCGGCATCTACTGCCTGCCTTCCTGCAAGGCCCGCAAGCCGCGCCGCGAAAACGTCCGCTTCTTCCCCACCTGCGAGGCCGCCCGCGCCGCCGGCCTCCGCGCCTGCCGCAAGTGCCATCCCGACGACTTCGCCCGCGGCGCCGATCCCGTGCTGCAGGACGTCGAGACACTCGCCGCCGAGATCGCCGCCCAGCCCGCCGCCTTCGCCGACGTGCGCGCCATCGTGCGCCGCTCCGGCTTTGGCTCCACCCGACTCTTCGAACTGTTCCGCCAACATCTCCACGCCAGCCCGGCCGACGTCCTGTTCCGCGCGCGGCTCGCCCGCGCCCGGCAGCTCCTCATCGAGACGGACGACGGTCTGCTCGCCGTCGCCGAAGCCTCCGGCTTCGAGTCCACCTCCGCCTTCCACGAGCACTTCCGCCGCACCACTGGCCTCACGCCGACCGCGTATCGCGCGCTCCGCGACGGCGGCCCGTTCACCGTCGCGCTGCCGGCCGACTACGCGCTCGGCTACCTGCGCCGCGCCCTCAGCCGCGACACCGCCAGCGTCTGCGAACGGCTCGCCGGCGACACCTACACCGCCGCCATCCGGCTCGCGACCGGCCCTGCCCTCCTGAAGCTGGAACTCGCGCCCGCCACCGTGCGCGCCGAGGTCTCCACCGGCTCCGCCCTCGAGGCCCACGCGATCGTCACCGGCCTCCTTGGCCTCGATCAGGACGCCGAGGGTTTTGTCCGGCTCGTGCGCAAGCTGGGGCTCGCCCGCCTCGTGGCGGGTCGTCCCGGGATGCGCATCAGCCTGACGCCGTCCATCTTCGATGGCCTCCTCTGGTCGATCATCGGCCAGCAGATCAACTTCGGCTTCGCATGCGTCCTCAAGCGCCGGCTCATCGAGCGCTGCGGCGAGCCGGTCGGCGACGGCCTGATCGCCCCGCCCACGCCCGACGCCGTCGCGGCGCTGGTGCCCGCCGACCTGGCTCCCCTCCAGTTTTCGTCCTCGAAAGCCGAATACCTGATCGCCACCTCGCAGCTCATTGCGGATGGCCGGCTCAATCTCGACGCCCTGCGCGCCATGTCCGCGACCCGCGCGGAGCGGACGCTCCTGGCGGTGCGCGGACTCGGCCCCTGGTCCGTGAACTACCTCATGATGCGCGCCCTCGGTTTCGCCGACTGCGTGCCGCTGGGCGACACCGGCGTCACCTCCTCACTGCAGTCACTCCTGCAACTTTCCGAACGTCCCGACGTCGACGCGACGCGTCGCCTGATGGCCGTCTTCTCGCCGTACCGCAGCCTCGCCACGGCCCATCTGTGGCAGCTCAACCAACCCATCCCATGACCGTTTTCCATCTCACGTTCGCGACGCCCGTCGGCGACTTCTCCGCCGCCCACGACGATTCCGGCCGCCTCGTCGCCACCGCCTTCGGCAACGCGGCTGCCCTGCGCCGCCGCTTGCCGGCCGAAGTGCGGGACGACGCTTTCGTCGCGGCTCCCCACAGCGCCACCGTTGCCGAAGTCCGCGAGCAGGTGCAGGCCTATTTTGCCGGCAAGCGCCGCGACTTCGACCTGTCGCTGCGGCCGCTCGGTTCGCTGTTCCAGCAGCAGGTTTGGCGCGAGCTTTTGCGCATCCCGCCCGGCGAGACGCGCAGCTACGGCGGACTCGCGCGCGCCCTCGGCACCTCCGCCCGCGCCGTGGGACGCGCCAACGCCACGAATCCGCTTTGCCTCGTGATTCCGTGTCATCGCGTCGTCGGCGCCGACGGCTCTCTCACCGGCTTTGCTTTCGGCGAGGACATCAAGCGCCAACTTCTGGCATTGGAGCGCGCCGCCCCCGGCCGCGCGGGCCGTCAGGTGCACGCCGCTTGAGGGCTTTCCCCCAAGGTCGCCGCAGCAGTCGGTCAAAAACACGCTAGCCCTCTCCGCTGCCTCAAGATCCGGGCGCCGCGTCCGAAGGACAGAGGGTTCTATGAACCTCTGATGGGGGCACCGCTCCAACCGCCTACGCGCACGAATCGACCACCGCACAATCACCTCTTCTTTGTCGGGGTGGCGGACTTGCGCTGCTCCAATGCACCGAGTGGTGTGATCTCGACGCTCGGGTTGGGCTCGTGCCTCGGCATCACCGCCTACGACGCGATCACGCGCACGGGCGGGCTGCTGCATGCGATGCTGCCGGATTCGAACAAGCACCACTCGCCGAATCCCCATCCGCCCATGTACCTCGACCTCGGCGTGCCCGCGCTGCTTGCGGCCATGCGCGCCGCTGGCGCCGAGCCGCGGCGGCTCGAGTTCAAGATCTTCGGTGGCGCGCAGATCCTGGATTCCAGCGAGTACTTCAGCATCGGCCGCCAAAACATCGAAATGATGAAACAGCTCGTCCTGCGCCACAACCTGCGCGTCTCGGGCTGGGACGTCGCCGGTCAGGTCAACCGCTCCATTGAACTCTATCTCGACACCGGCCGCGTGCTCCTGCGCCTGCCGGCCCGACAGCACGAATGGGTATGAGCAATCACCAAAGCGTATCGCTGGAAGAAGTCGTTCGCCGGGCCGCTGATCTCCCCTCCGCCCCCTGGCTCTTGCCGAAGCTGATGGAGCAGCTCGCCGATCCCGACTCGGCCGCGGGCCAGGTCGAGGCGCTCATCAAGGTCGACGCCGCGCTCGCCGCGGGAACTCTGCGCCTCGCCAACTCCGCCTTCCTCAACGCGGCCATGCCCTGCGATTCGCTGACCGACGCCATCGTGCGCCTCGGCTACCGCGAGATCTACCGGCTCGCCACGACGAAGATCGCCGCGCGCTGGCTGACCCATGAGGTCAAGGGCTACGGCTGGCAACCGGGCGACCTTTACGCGCACTCGCTCGCCACCGCCGTCGCCGCCGATCTCCTCGCCCGGCACTACGGCACGGTCGACGCCGAGATCGCCTACACCGCCGGCCTCCTGCACGACGTCGGCAAGCTGGCGCTCGCGTACACCTGCGGCGAGTACTTCAGCTGCGTCCGCGATTACCAGGCCCGCGAACAGTGCCCGTGGCGCGTCGCGGAGCTGCAGATTTTCGGCTTCGATCACACGCAGGTCGCCGCCGGCCTGGTGCGGAGCTGGGACTTTCCGGAATCGCTCGTCGACGTCGTCGGCTTCTACCCACGCCCGGGCGCGGCCTCCCCGCAACACCGGCCGCTGGTCGCGATCGTGCACGCCGCCAAACACTTGGCGCTCTGCCTCGGCACCGGCGTCGGCGAGGACGGCTTCACCTCCGAACTCGACGAAGCCGTGTTGCGCAACGAGGGCATCGCGCCCGAGGTTGCCGAGCGGCTGCTGCCGAGCGTCGTCGAGCTGACGAGCCGGCTGCTGCATCCGTCGCCGGCCCGCTGAGTCCCCGCCTATTCGGCGGGCGTCAATTTCTGCAGCGCCGTCTTGGTGATGCCGAGGAGCTTCGCCGCCTTGGCGACATCGCCGCCCTCGGCCGCCTTGGCCCGGGCGGCCAGTTCACGCTCCACGCGGGCGAGCACCGGCTTGCCCTCCGCCCGCAGCTGCGTGAACAGGAAATCCAGCGCGCGCTCGACGGTGAGTTCTGGCGCCGGCTCGGCGTCCGCGATCGCCGTCGCGGGTTCGACCGTGCGCTCCTCGACCTCCGCCGCCGTGGCAGCCGGCTGGCCTTCCGCCGCGGCGCCGCAGATCTCCGCAGGCAGGTCCTTCACGAGAATCGCATCGCCCTGGGCGATCACCGCGCTCCGATAAATCACGTTCTCCAGCTCGCGCACATTGCCCGGCCACGTGTGGCGCGTGAGCACGGCCATCGCCTCCGGCGCCACCTTCGTCACCCGCGACTTTTTCTGCCGCACCAGGCTCTGCAGGCAGTAGTCGACAATCTGCGGCACGTCCTCCGTCCGCTCCCGCAGGGGCGGCATCTTGATGCGCACGACGTTGAGCCGATAGTAGAGGTCCTCGCGGAAGGTTTTCGCCTTCACCATCTCCTCGAGATCCTTGTTGGTCGCCGCGATGATGCGCACGTCGACGCGGATCGTCTCGCTGCCGCCGACGCGCTGGATCTCGCCCACCTGCAGCACCCGCAGGATCTTCGTCTGCGTCTGCAGCGCCATGTCGCCGATTTCGTCGAGGAAGATGGTGCCGCCGTCGCACAGCTCGAACTTGCCGATGCGCTGCGCCGTCGCGCCCGTGAACGAGCCCTTCTCATGGCCGAACAGCTCGCTCTCGATGAGGTTGTCGGGAATCGCCGCGCAGTTGACCGCGATGAAAGGCTTCCCGGCGCGGTGGCTGTGCTTCCAAATCGAGCGGGCGACCAGTTCCTTGCCGGTGCCGCTCTCGCCCGTGATCATCACCGTGACGTCGCTCGCCGTGACCTGGCCGATGATCTTGAAGACGTCCTGCATCACCGGCGAACTACCGACGATGCCTTCGCGGTAGTCCTCGAGGTTGATGCTCGGCTTGTAGTCGCTCACCGCGCGCAGGTCGGCGTGGGCCTTGAGCGCCTTGTCCGCGAGCGCCAGCACCTTCGCGGGGTCGAAGGGCTTCATGACGTAGTCGAAGGCGCCATACTTCATCGCTTCGATCGCGGTCTGCGCCGTGCCAAAGGCCGTCATCAGGATCACGAGCTGCCGCGGATTGGCGGAGCGGATGTGCTGCAGCGCCTCGATGCCGCTCATCCCGCCCATGCGCACATCGAGGAAAATCAGGTCTGGCGCCGGGCCCTTCTTCACCGCTGCCACGCCCTGCTCGCCGCTCGCCGCCTCGAGCACCTGGAAATGGCGCGAGGACAGGACGCGGGAGAGCGAGTAGCGGATCTCGGCATCGTCATCGATGACCAGGATCGTGGGTGACTTGGCGGTGGTGTCGGGCATGCGAGAGGTTCGGGACGGAGCGCCCACACTGGAACCGATTGCCGCAGCCGCAAAGCGCGAACTGCGGGCGTTCGGCTCCTGACCGGAAGGCGGCCGTCCACGGGTTCCGTAGCAAACTTCGGGCCAGTAAATCGATGCAATGGCTTGTTTTCGGTCGGTTTGACGGCACCGTGAAACCGCCGCTCGCGCCGGCGTCTCCAGCCCGTTTCCCTTCTATCTCCGAGACCCTGCCACGTCCTGATGCTGAACTGGTCGCTTAAACTTTTCCGGGTGCGCGGGATTCAGTTGGCGGTGCATTCCTCGTTCTTCCTGCTGCTCGGGTTCGTGGCGTGGGAGGGCTGGCAGGCGGATCCGAAAACGGGTCAAGGCGGCGGATGGGTGGATATGGCGTGGAACGTCGGCATCCTGCTCGCATTCTTCACCTGCGTCGTCCTCCACGAGCTGGGCCATTCCCTGACCGCGATGCAGTTCGGCGTGGGCGTCCGCCGCATCCTCTTGATGCCGATCGGTGGCATGGCGGAGTTCGACACCATCCCGCGCCAACCGGCCCGCGAGCTCCTTATCACCGTCGCCGGCCCGGCGGTGAACTTCGCCATCGCCGGCCTGATCTTCCTGTTCATCGGCGCCCCCGCCGGCTGGCCGTGGGGACAGTACGGTTTCACCGCCGATGCCAGAGGCTTCGCGCAACTGCTCGCCCACTGGAACCTCATCATGGGCCTGTTCAACCTCGTCCCGGTATTTCCGATGGACGGCGGCCGTATCCTGCGCGCGGCCCTCGCTTCGCGTCTGCCCTACCTGCGCGCCACCCGCATCGCCGCCAACATCGCCAAGGTACTCGCGGGAATCGGCATCATCGGCGTGATCGCGGTGCCGCTCTTCTACGGCGAGTCCCCGCTTTATCTCACCGCCGCCCTGCTCGGGTTCATCCTGATCGCCGGCGAACTCGAGTACCGGGCCGCCATCCGCCGCGAGCGCGACGACGCCCACTGGCGCGAGACCATCGCGCGGATCCACCAGGCGGAATCAACCCCACCGACCGATGAGCCGCCCCTGCTCCGCTCCTGAGCCCGCCCTACGGGATTTTCATCTGACGGGGAGCCTTCGCCCGGTTCGGCGGTCCATCGCGCCGTCCTTTCAAACCGCCACTCCACGCCGCTTTGTCCTCTTCCCTCGCACCCTTTCCGGCCGCTCCGCCTTCCGCCCGTTCCCCGGCGCGGATGGAGGTGCCCGCGTCGTCCATGCCTGACCGCTTTCCCATCTTCGTCGTCGAGGATTCGGACGACGACCTGTTCCTCTTCCGCCGGCTGCTCATGAAAGCGGACATTCGGAACCCGCTGGGCGTGGCCACCAACGGACAGGCGGCGATCGACCAGCTCGCGGAACTGGCGCAAGGGCCGGCCGAGCTGCTGCCGCGCGTCGTCTTTCTCGACCTGAAGCTGCCGCTGCGCAGCGGCTTCGAGGTGCTGGAGTGGATCCGCGCGCAACCCGCGTTGCGCGGCACCGCCGTCATCGTGCTCTCCTCCTCGGCCGAGGCCCGTGACGTGCGCCGGGCGTACGAACTCGGCGCCCACGGCTATTTGGTGAAGTATCCCGCCGCCCCGGTCTTTCGTGACATTGTCCAAACCGTCTCGGCTCGTCCCGCCGGCCAGCCTGCCGACGGCGTCGTGTTCGAGGGCATGACCAAGCCCGAGTGACGCCCGCCGCGCGCGGTGGGTCAGCCGATCGTGCGCACTGCCAGGTGCGGGGCCAGCGCCGTGTGGAGCGGACACTGCGCCGGGTCAAACGGCGCGCCGGATCGGTACTTTTCCAGGAGTCGCACTGAGCGCTGCGCCAGCATGCGGCGGACCTCGCGGCGGCGCCCCTTCTCGCGCGGGATCACCATGTCATCGTAGCCCGTGGTCTGGTGGCGCAGCCAGGCGATGGTTGCCGCTTCGGCGCGCGCTTCGACCGGAATGCGTTTCGTGCGCGCCACCGTCCCACTGCCCACCGGCGTGGCGTGAGCCGCGATGAGCCCGGCCAGGGCCCGCGCCGCCGCTTCGTGCCGGGCGTGAAACGCCAGGTACCGGAATACCGCCGTCGTGAAATCCACCGCGTAGTCCTCCTCCGCCGCCGCGCGCCGCGCCCGTCCGGCATCGAGGCGCTTCTGGTAACTCGGATCCTGCAGCTCCACCTGTCGCTCCGCTCGCAGCGCCGCGATCCGATTCGCCGGCGCCCAGATCCCGCGCGAGAAGCGTTTCCGCCCCTTCATCTCGATCACGGTGATCGTCGGCCCGTCCTCCTTGATCCGTCGGCTCAGCGCCGCGTCGCCCGGCGGCAGAAGGTCCCAATCGTCCGGCACGCGCTCGAGTGCGGCGCGTTCATTGATGACGTGCCGCGGCATCGGCGCCGGGCGAACCTCACGAGCGTAAATGGACATGGAAGATCAGAGGGGGCCGATACGACAATCAGCGCCCCCCGATGACCTCAAGCGCGGGTTTTTGGGCCAAAGAGGGGGCCGCCCCGACACTCTTTCTCATACTCTTCCTCTTCCTCTTTCTCTTACTCTCATCCGTTCGCGCCGCGCGATGCGCGGCGCGAGACCGAGAACCGGGATGAACGAATGAGAGTAAGAGAAAGAGGAAGAGTATGAGAAAGGCCAGGGCCCCCCCGCCCCCCATTTGACCCTGCGCGCAGGCGATGGAACG
This sequence comes from Opitutus sp. ER46, assembly GCF_003054705.1. Lineage (NCBI taxonomy): Bacteria > Pseudomonadati > Verrucomicrobiota > Opitutia > Opitutales > Opitutaceae > Opitutus > Opitutus sp. ER46. The sequence goes on along the minus strand of NZ_QAYX01000022.1, from coordinate 23,520 downwards.
GTGCGCGCGCCCCCGCCCCTCCGCACTGCTCCCATGAAACCCGCCCACCTGACGGTCGCCCTCCTCGGCTCACTCACGTTTGTCTCCCTCGGCCTGGCGCAGCGCCGCGACGCGCCCTCGCTGTACGCCCAGCTCTGCGCTTCGTGCCACGGCCGAGCGCTGCAGGGCAGCGACAGCGCGCCGAGCATGCTCGACGACCAGTGGCGCTACGGCCCCGAGGACGCCATGCTTGCCCGCATCATTCGCGACGGCACCGGCGACGCCGGAATGCCCAGTTTCAAGGCGGGCCTCTCCGACGCCGAGATCCGCTCGCTCGTCATCTTCATTCACGAAAGCCGCGCCAAGGCCCAGCCCGCCCGCCCGAGCGTCAGCCGCAACCGCGTCATTAAGTCCTCCCAGCACTCGTTTCGCGTTGAGCCCGTGGTCGATGGCGTGCGCACGCCGTGGTCCGTCGATTGGCTGCCCGACGGCCAGATGCTGATCACCGAAAAGGCCGGGCACCTCCGGATTGCCCGCGACGGCAGGCTGCAGCGTAACGCGATTTCGGGTACGCCCGAGGTGACCGCGAACGGCCAGGGCGGACTCCTCGACGTCGCGGTGCATCCCGACTTTGCCCGCAACGGCTGGATCTACCTCTCGTTCAGCCATCCGACCCGCAACGCCAGCGGCGAGGCCGTCAGCATGACCAAGATCGTCCGGGGCCGGATTCGCGACGGCGCGTGGGTCGACGAACACCCGATCTGGGCCGCCCCGCTTGAGACGTATCTCCCCGCGGGCGGCGTCCACTACGGCTGCCGGCTCGCCTTCGATGGCAAGGGTTACCTCTTCTTTAGCCATGGCGAACGCGGTCGGAAGGAGCACGCGCAGGACGTCCACCGGCCCAACGGCAAGATCCATCGCATCCACGACGACGGCCGGATTCCCTCCGACAACCCCTTCGCCGGCCAGGCCGGCGCGATCGGCTCGATCTGGGCCTACGGCAACCGCAACCCCCAGGGCCTCGATTTCGACCCGCGCACCGGCCGGCTGTGGGAAACCGAGCACGGGCCGCGCGGCGGCGACGAACTCAACCTGATCGAGCGCGGCCGGAACTACGGCTGGCCCGTGATCACCTACGGCATGAACTACGACGGCACGCCGATCACCGGCGAGACCGCCCACGAGGGCATGGAGCAGCCGGTGATCCACTGGACGCCCTCCATCGCGGTGTGCGGACTCGATTTCTACACCGGCACCCGGTTCCCGCGCTGGACCGGCAACCTGTTCGTCGGCTCGCTCGCCGCCGAGGAACTCCGGCGCGTGGTCATCGAGGACAATCGCGTGACCGGCCAGGAGCTGATCGTGAAGGACCTCGGCCGGATTCGCGACGTCGCCAACGGTCCCGACGGCTACCTCTACATCGCCTTCAACGATCCCGACCAGATCGCCCGCCTCGTCCCGGCCGACTAGCCCGTTTTCGCTGCCGCGAAAACGGCGCGGCCGAGCAGCCGAACCCGCGCCGCTTAACGCCGCTCGGCGAATGCCGGCGCCAGCAGTTCGATTTCGTCCCGGGGAATTCGCAGCCGGCGCGCCACGTCGCGCCACTGCGCCACCGCGCCGCGAACTTTGGCCATGATGCCGTCGGCAACCTGCGGCTTCAGCCCATAATACGGCGCAGTTGCAAGCACGATGGCTGGATCTGGGGTCGGGTCACGTTCGTCGATCGCGAGCGTGTGCAATCGCCGCTCGGGATTGGCGTTGAGATCGTAGGCTGGCGCAAGCCGCCAGCCATCCGCCTCCAGGATGAACCCGTGGTTGCGAAGATGATCGTCGGTGTTGCCAGCGCAGACACTGAACGCCACCCGCGTCCAAAGCTGGCGAAGATCATCCGCCCGATGCCGCACGCTGCCCCGCGTCGTGAGGAACTCAGCGAGGTCGAGATAGCTGCCTCCCTGGCCATCAGTCCGCCCCAACAGCGTCATGGCCGAGACGAAGAACCGCCTGCCACCCGAAACCCGGTCGAATCGCCTCGTGGCGAAGGTGCGGTGCCGACCTGAGAGCGACAACAGCTCCGCCCGGGCCACGTCCACCCCGGCCGCAACCGCCAATTCGTGCACAAGCAACTCCCACGCCCCCATGTCACGCCGATCATCCCGGCTGGGAAACTTCGCGATCCACAGCGATCCATCCCGATGGGTGAAGTTTGCTTTCGGCCGGGCCCCACCCAGCGAGCTACCCGGGGCCAGCAGTGCCATGAGCCAGCGGGAAAACTCCTTCCGCTCAGGCGCACCCGGGGCTTCCAACGCGAGAGACGCAGCCTCCAACTCCCGCAACGACGCGAGCGGCGGGGCAGCGAGGCCGTCGTCATCGTCGAGGAAGGGTTGGTCCGGCCCCGTCCGGAAGCGCAATGCGCCCATGCGACAGCTATCGTGAACGCCGAGCAGGTAATCCCACTCACCCAGCGTCCGCACCGGACGCTTGGCTTCACGCGCCCGCAAGACTTCACGTCTGTCCAGCAGCAACCGCCCCCAACGGTCCGGTGCGGAATCCAAGAAGATGCGGAATACGCCCGTGTCGTTCGCCGCATAGCTCTCCCCTGCGTGCAATTGAAGGTCAGGATCGATGGCGAAAGCGTCGCCTCGATCGAGCCAGGACCGCTCATAGGCGAACGAGAAGATCTCCCGACCGTGCGCCGCGGCGTGGAACAACGTCCCAACCCGGAAGGCCGCGCCGAGGAAGTCGGCCTCAAGCAGAACCTCAACTTCCTCGCGATTTCGCGCTTTCACGATGGCGGACGGGGTTGGGCCCGGCGAGGTGCCGTCCGACGCGCCGGCAGGTTTAGGTCCTGTAGTTTCCGCCCGAGTTCGTCATCTCGCGCCACCGTGTCCAGATCGCCATGCAGCCCTAGCACGCGCAGCACAGCCCCGTAGGTTCCGAGCGAAACACCGGGGTCACCCCGTTCGGCTCGGTGCAGCGTCGTCCGCGTCACTCCGGCCCGGGTTGCCACCGCAGCTGCGGAATACCGCCGTCGCAACCGCGCAAGGCGCAACCGCTCCCCCAAAGCCTCGAGTTGGCGGGCTTGGGCGGGGAAGAGAATGGGCACGATCCGGGCCATAGAATGGCCATAAAATGGCCATTTCGTGGCCTCTTTGTCCATTTTATAATACATTTCGACGCGAGCGGCCGTCTCGACGCCTCCTCAATGTACTCTGCGGCCGCGCGCCGGGGCCTCGCTCTGACCAACTACGCCGCGGCGAACCGCTCGCGCGCGAGGGCGCAGCCGGCTTCGTAGGCGGCGACGAGTTTGTCCCAGCGTGCATTGGTCGCGGCGTCGATCTGCTGCCGCGCGGGATCGGCGTCGAACCAGGCAATCGTCTTCCGAATCCCGTCCGCAAAGCGCGTCTTCGCGGTGAAGCCGGGCACGAAGCGCTTGATCTTCGTGTTATCGAACACCGCCGACACCGCCTTGTCGCCGAGCAGCGTACCTTCCACCGCCGGCACGCAGGAAATGATGAAGTCCGACGGAATGTGGACGAAGCGCGGCGTCTTCACCCCGGCCGCCTCCGCCGCCTGCTGGAAAATCTGGTTCCACGTGAGCACCTCGTCCGAGGTGATGTGAAACGCGTGGCCGAGCGTAGCCGGATTGCCGAAGAGCCCCACGATGCCCGCCGCGAAATCGGTGTTGTGCGTGATCGTCCACAGCGACGAGCCATCGCCCGGAATGATCACCGGCGCGCCGCGGCGCATCCGGTCAATCGTCGTCCAGCTCTGGTTCCACGCATTGAGCACGAGCGGCACCTGGTCCTCGCCGTAGGTCAGCGAGGGACGGACGATCACGGCGGGAAAGCCGGTGTCACGGTACGCCGCCTCGAGTTCGAGCTCACACGCGATCTTCTGGCGCGAGTATTCCCAATGCGGATTCGCCCGCGGGGTGGACTCCGTGATCAGGTAGTGCCCGAGGGGCTTCTGGTACACGCTCGCCGAGCTGATGAAGACATACTGCCGCGTGCAGTCGCGGAACAGCCCCAGGTCGCGCCGGACGTCCGCCGGCGTGAAGCCGATCCACTCCACCACGACATCCCAGCTGTGCCCGCGCAGCGCGGCGCGCGCCGCCTCCGGGTTCGCTATGTCCGCCACCAGCGAGCGCACGCCCGGAATCGGCCGGCGTTGGCCGCGGTTCAGCAACCAGAGCTCGTGGCCCTGCGCGAGCGTGAGCTCGGTGGCCGCCCGGCTGATCACGCCCGAGCCGCCGATAAAGAGGATTTTCATGGGAGGAGGAGGCTCAGGGTTTTCGCGTGGTGTCGGACAGCGACCATGCGCCGACCGGTTTGCTGCGCAACTTGCCCACCGTCTCGAGTGCCGCGCGCTGGCAGCGCTGTGGCGGCAGGCCCGCCAGGATGGCTTCGAGATCGTCGGCCACGAGCTGCCCGATGAGCGGCTGGATTTCCGGAATGCTGCCGGCGCGATGGGCCGCCACGAGCGTGTTCGGCGTGTTGCGGCCGAGCTCGTCCTTCGGGATCGGCTCGGTCGGCCAAACGTCGATGCCCGCGCGGATGTGCCCGCTCGCCGCTGCCGCCAGGAGTTCCGGGAAGTTCACGAGCTCCGCCCGGCTCGCCAGGATCACCACGCTTCCCCGCTGCATGCTCGCGAAATGCCGCGCGCCGATCCGGCCCGTGTTCTCGCTCGTGTTCGCCGCCAGGAGGAAGACCACGCGCGCCCGGGCAAAACACTCGTCGAGCGATGCCGGGATGACGTCATTCTCCCGGAGCACCGACGGATGCACCCACGGATCATGGATGAGGATCTCGCGCGAAAACGGCCGCAGGAGCGGCAGCAGCGCGCGGCCGAGATTGCCGAAGCCGACGATCGCGAGCGGCTTCCCGTGCAGAAGGAACGAGTCGTGGTTGTCGCCCTTGAACTCCCGTCCGGCCCGGACCGCCGCATCCGCTTCGTGAATGCGCCGCGCCAGCGACAGCGCCATGCCGAGGACCATCTCGGCCACCGGCCGCGCGTACACCGGCCCCGTTGACAGCACCGGGATTCCTCGGCGGTGGCACTCGGCGTAGTCGACGTTGGGCAGAAAGTTGCTCTCGACGTTGAACACCGCGCGGAGATGCGGCGCGCGGTCGAGGCGCGCCTTGTCGAGCGGCGACTGCCCGATCAGCGCGATGGTCTGCGGCAGATGCCGGTCAATGTGCTCGGCCGCCGCCGGCGAACCGTCGTGCCAGAGCACCCGGCCGAGTTTCTCGAGCCGGCGTTTCGTCGGCTCGTCGAAGATGCGGTCAATGCGGCGCGGAAACGGGTCGAGCAGGATGATGCCTTCGTTGGGTTCCATGAGGCGGTGCAGCGTGACGAAAGAAGCGCCCAGTGTATGCCCCCAGCCCCTCCCCCTTTGCCACCCGAATCTTAGGCTCTGCCCCCCTCCTCTTTCTCTTACTCTTCCTCTTTCTCTTACTCTCGAGGGCTTCGTTCTCGTTCTCGTTCTCGGCCGGCTACCACCGGCCGAGAACTGCGAAATCGCGCTTCCAATCCCCGCGCTACTTCCCGCTGTCAGCGGGTAGCGCCTCGCCCACGAGCGCGAGGCACTCGATGGCGGCGAGGCCCCACTGCGCGGTGCCGTTGGTCGACACGAAGGTCGCCTCGTGCACCGGCCGGAGCACCTCCGGACCGCTCACGAGTTTCTCTTCCGGCCGGCGCCGGCTCCAGGGGCCCTCGGGCCGCACGAACTCGGCCCAGGCCCGCTTCGCCAAGGTCGGATCCTGCTTTTGTCGGGCGGCGTACGCCGTGAGGCGCGAGTGGCCTTGCGTGAGGCTGATGCCCCGCAGCGGCGCGCCGAAGCGGCGCTTCTGCTCCTCGGGTGAGGCGTTGTAGAGCGAGCAGTACTCCAGCCAGGCCTGCTTGAACTCGGGCACGTCGATCAGCTCGATGAGTTCGGCGCAAACCTCGACGAGGCCGAACACCGCGCTCAGGTGCGACACCTGCGGCTTGTCGTCCGCGCTGCGCGCAAACCCGCCGCTTGCCAACTGCAGCCGCGCGCCGCCCGTGAAGAAGCCCTGCGGCTGCCCGGCGATGCCGCGCATGCTCGCGACCAGCCGATCCCGCATCCGCGGGTCACCGGTCCGCTCCCACTCGGTCAGCCACGCCCCGGCGATGGAACCCCAATCGGTACCGAACCCGGCATAAACCTCGGTCGCGTGCGGATCGGGCGGCGTCACCCGCTCCGCGGCCACCTTGCGGTTGGCCTGGATCATCGCCAGCGCCCGCGCCGCCTCCACCTGCTCGCGCATGAGGTCGCCCACCCGCTCGTCGCCGGTGAGATAGTAGTAGTACCGGCGGTTGACCGCGGTGCTGATCCGCAGCTGCTTCGCGCTGCAGCCCCAGTGCAGGACGTTGTGACGCGACCCCAGCGGCGCGAAACGCCCCTGGTGGTGCACGTCGACCTCGCCGGTGTGGCGCGTCATCGCCTCGGCAAAGCGGAACACCTCTGGCCGGCCGGAGTGCAGGAAGTAGAGCCAGATCCAGATGTCGGTCGAAAGCTCCGAGTTGTCCCACGCGAAGCCGCCCACGTCGTATTTCCACTCGTGACGGTCGTCGTCGTAGCTGTGCATCACGTCGCCGTAGTTCCAGAACCCATACCAGCGGCGGTCCTCGCGCTGCCGCTGGTAGAAATCGAAATACCAGTCCAGTTGGTCCTCGATCGCAGCGCGTTCCGGCGTGGATCGATCGGCCGGCGACCACAGCCGCCCAAATACCCCGGCCGCGTGGATCGTTTCCTGCCGCACCATGACCACCGGGGGCGTCCGCACCACTTCGGCCAGCGTCACCAACTGCGCCGGGCTCGGCGTCGCCGCCAGCGCCCAGAGGTACAGCTCGCTCGTGCGCGCCACGCCGTCGGGACGATCATAGCCGGGCTCGTAGTCCTCGTACGTGATCTGCATCGCCTCGAGCTGCTCAGGATAGGTGTCCTGTCCCATGTCATCATGGTAGCCACGCAGGTCCATCGCCCCGGCATTGGGTGCCCAAAGCCACGCCGTCACCTCCGCCTGCTCTCCCGTCGCGCCGCGAATATCGAGCTGCGCCGGATGGCTCTGCCAGAAGTTGCGAATGCCGAACGCCACGCCGCCTTCCGGCGTGCCCACGTAACCCAGGCCGCCCGCCCGCTGCCCGCGCGCGGCGCTCAGCCAGGTGTAGCCCGGCTTGGTGCGTTTCCGAATCTCGAACCCGTCCGCGTTCGCCTGGAACAGCGTCCAGTCCGCAAACGCCGGGACGTACTGCAGCCGGTCACTCACCGCGGCCGGCCAGGTCGCGATCGCCGGCGTCCGCTGCCCGGCCCGTTGCGCCGCCTTGACCTCCCGGCCCGGGTCGCGCCGCAGTCCGGTCAGCCCGCGCACCGCCTCGCTGAACAGGCCGTCGTCCTGGCCCGAGAACCGCACGTGGCGATCGTACAGCTCGCCCCGGAGCGGAACATTGAACCGCAGGCCGAGCCCGCGAATGAAATCCTTCTTCTCGTCGCCGTCGTGCACGATCGTGTGCAGCACGCGCACCGCATCGCCGCCGGCATAAAAGTACAGGCGCACGATGAAGGGCAGCCACGCGCGCGTGCCGCCGTCGGCCGCGTGCCGGCCCTCGAGCTTCACCACCGCGCGGACGGGTCCCGCCTGCTCGAGCGTCACGCGATCGACCGCGCCAGTGAACGGCTCGGGCTTCGCCTCGGCCTCAGCGGTATCCTGCCGCAGCAGCACCAGCCGGCCATTCTGTAGGATCGGCAGACCGCTACGCGTGATCTGCGGCACCAGCACCCGGCCGGTGCGCGCGATCCGGACCTGGATCACGCCGGTATCCACTTCGATGGCATCGCCCGCCTCGACCGCGCGCACCGTCTTGGCCGGCGCGATCGGCTTTCCGGCTGCGAGCTCGAACTCCGGCGCGCCGCTCACGTCCGCCGGCAGCGCGTGCGCGGTCCACTTCAGCGAGCCATCCGGCCAGGTGGCCAACGGCCAGCTCTGCACCGGCAGCTCGGCGCCGTTGGCCGCACGCAGCGTGAAGGTCGTACCCGCCGGGTGCACACCCTGCGGCCACGGCACGCCACACGTGGCGCCGGGCTGCACGCGTGGGGCCTTGCCGTCGAGCCAGCGCAGTTCGGCCACGCCCGGACGCGCCTGCCGCTTCGGGGTCGGCGCCGCCGCGGGAGCCGAAGGTTGCGCCGCCAGCGAGGAGGCGATCTGCGCGGCCGCGGCGGCCAAGGCGGTACGACGCACGAATTCCCGACGGGTGAGATTCGACATGATGTGTTTTGGGGGAAGACGCACAGGGTACGCCGGCGATCCGCCGACACGACCCGCGCCGCGCGCGGACAGTTCGGCACTTCCGGGCCGCAATCTAGAACTTTTCCACCTTCAACCTCCAACATGCCAACGCCCGGGCCTGCCGACGCGAAGTCGCGCCACGTCCGGCCTGAACCGCAACCTTCAAACCTGCCAACCTGCAACAGGCCGACAGGCCGCCGGCATGGCCGGCGCGCAACCTGCAACCTTCCAACCTTCAACCTGCAACTTTGCCCGCGCCCCGTGCGGCGCGACGCGCGGTCCGTCGCGCGGTGTCGCGTTATTCGAGCGTCACGATCGCGGCGTCGCGCAGGTACACGGTCACCGCGTCGCCCAGCGGCTCGTAGTCGGAGTCCGAAACGACCTTCACCGGACGCGTGATCGAGCGCGCGTGCATCTGATACTCCCAGCGTCGCCCGGGCGCATCGCCGAAGCCGGCGATCACGGGCACGTAGTGGAAACGTCCATCCACGAGGGACACCGAGTAGCCAAACTTCACGACGAACGGCCCCTCGGACGCCGCCCGGTCGGTCTCGTCGGCGAGTTCGTCGAGGTTGACGCGAAACCAGAAGGCGCGCGCGTTGCGGGGCAGATTGGCGACGCGCCGCGGGGGTGCGCAGCGCTCGGCCGTGCTGACCACGCGCCCGCCCGCCCGCAGCTCGAAACCCGCGTTGCTGAGCGCCTCCTCCGCGGTCGGCAGCGTCGAGAAGAGGCAGACGTACGCATACTTGGGGTCGGAGGTCAGCCAGGCGTCGAACTGCAGCGCCACCTGCACATACGCCGTCGTCCCCACCAGTCGCACGTGGACGGTCTCGCCCGCCAGCCGCGCCCGCGGCCGCCGCGGCGTCTCCGCCGGCTCCGTCTCCGCCGCGCTCACCACCGCAGCCACCGCCAGCAACGCCACGCACGCCAGGACCTTCATGCGACGCATTGAACCCCTTCGCCGCCCGGCCGCCAGTCCGCGGTACACCGCATTTTTATGCCTGCAATGGCGCGAGCATCGCGGATACTCCGGGCCACCCCTGCGCCCCGCCCGGGCGCTCCAGCCCCCGCCCCGCCTATGAGCATGGATGTCCGCGTCTTGCCGCTTCTGGATGATTGCATTGCACAGGCCGCCGCCCGCCTCGCCGCCTCAAAGGTCGAGGCCGTGCCGATCGATGGCGCCGAAAACAAGGTGCTTGTCCGGGCCGGCACCCGCACCGCGGACGAGAAGCTGCGCAGCGGATTGGTCCTTTTTCCGGTCGTGCGCGACAACGGCTATTACGTCGTCTGCATCGACCAGCCGCAGGCCTGAACCAGGCCGCCCCCGGGGCTAAAAACAAGAAGCCGTCCCTTGCGGGACGGCTTTTGTAAATTGGTGGACCCTACCAGGTTCGAACTGGTGACCTCCTCAATGCCATTGAGGCGCTCTACCAACTGAGCTAAGAGCCCTTCGCGTGTGCGAGGTCGTGAAAAATCATTCTTCCCGCGCCGAAGGCAAGGCCTTTTTTAACCTCCTCCGGCATCCTTGGTGCGAAACGTCAATTCGAGCTCCTCCGTGCGCTTCTCCGGATGCTCCGGCATGGTCACGCGCCCGAAGGCCGCGATGACCGCGCGATCGAACTCGTCGCTGCCCGAAGACTTGATCACGCGCGCACCCGACAGTCGGCCGCTCGCCGAAATCGTCACGACCACCTCAACCTCCAGGTCGTCGCTGACGCCCGGCGGCTTCTCGAGCGCGTTGAGCACGCGCTGCTTCAGCATGGCGAAGTAACGGTCGGTCAAGGCCCCGCCGTTGGACGTCAGCGCCTTGCCGCCAGCGCCACCAATCTTGTTGTTCGCCGAGCCGCCGATAACGCCCTTGGCAATGCCTTCGGTGTCGATGTGCGAAACCTTGCCGGAGCCGCTGCCCGACTTTTTGGCCGACGCCGCCTTGGCCGACTTCTCGCGCTGCATCCGGTCGAACTCCTCCTTCTTGAGCCGCTTGGCCTCCTCGGCGCGCTGCTTGGCGACCTCCTTCTTCGCCTTCGCATCGGCTGCCCAAACTTTGCGCAATAGCTGTTTCTTGAAGTTGGGCACTGTCTCCGTCGGTTTCGGCGTCGGCGCCTTTTCCTTCGGGGCAGGAGTGACTTTGGGCGTCGGTGCCGGCTCGACCACGGGCGCGGGTGGCACCGGTGCGACCTCGACCGGCGCAGGCTCGGGCTCCGGCGCCGCCTTCGGAGTGGGCATCGGCTGGACGTCGATTTTCAGTCCGCCGGGCGTGCCCAGTTTCGGCGCTTCGGTCGCGGCAAAGTTATCGCCCTCACCCGCCACCAGCTCGAGCACCTGCGGCGGCTTCTTCAGCCGCTGGTCCGTCATCATCGCGAAGAACACCGCCACGCCGATGATCAGCGCGTGGAACGTCGCGGAGAGGAGGAATGCGCCTGGAGAGCGTGCGGTCATGGTTGCTCAGCGCGGCTGACCGCGGCCGAAGCCGAGGCTAAACGCAGCACGACGCGTTTTCTTGGCCCGGAGCATGACGGTGGGATCAGTCCTGCGACTGCGCGTCGATCGTGAAACGCGTCAGACCCGCCTTCTGCACTTCGTTGAAGAGCTCGGCGACCTTCTGGTACGGCACGCGGCTGTCACCCCGGATCCGGATCACCGGCGGTTTCGACTGCAGCGCATAGGCGCGCAACTGGCTGCGCAGCTCGGCCATCCCGATCGGCGCGTTCTTGTTCTCGATGTAGAAACGACCCTGTGCATCGACGCCGACGGCCATGAACACATCGTTGGGATCGCTCTTCTGCTCGGGCGCCTTCGACACCTCGGGCAGGTTCACCGGGATCGTCTGCTCCTTCTGGATCGTCGGATTCGCCACGATCATGAAGATGATCAGCAGCATGAACCCGAGATCGATCAGGTTCGTGACGTTCAGGTCCGCTATTGGCTGGACCGACCGCGTGCGGCGAAAATTGCGGGCCATGGAGATCGCGCGTTAGTGCGTTTCCAGTTCGATCCGATCCGCCAGCGAACTGGAGTAGTTCTCGAGCTCCATGATCATCGCCTTCGTGTGGCCCAACAGCAGGTTGTAGCCGAACACGGACGGAATCGCCACGATCAGGCCCGCGATGGTCGCGAGCATGGCGCCCGACACCCCAGGCGCGAGCTGGGTGATGCCGGCGCTCTGCTGGCCGGCCACCGAGCTGAACGCCTCCATCACGCCCCAGACCGTGCCGAGCAGGCCGACGAACGGCGCGCCCGAGACGATCGAGGCCAGAAAGATCATCGAGGATTCGTACCGCAGCGTCTGCCGCGAGAGCGCGCGCTGAATGGCGTTCTCGGCGTGCTCGACCCGGGCGCGGGGGTTCGAAAGCCCCTGCTCCTTCTCGATCGCCGCCGCGCGCCAGTACCCCTCGACCGCGTCAGCAAACACGTCCGCATACGGGATCGCGCGCTTGTTGCGGAAGGACTCCGGCAGGTCCAGCAGCGAGCGCTGGTCCTGCAGATGCGACTCGAAGCTGTAGTTCAGCATGCGCAGTCGCTTCAGTTCGAAGTACTTTCCGAACATCACCGTCCAGGCGAAGAGGCTCGCGACCCCAAGGCCGAGAACGATGGTTTTATCAATGGTGCCGCAGCGTTCGAAGATCTCGACGATGTTGGCAGCCAGGAAGACGGAAGCGAAAGGCAGCGCAGGCATGGGCAATGCGCGCAACAGTTGGCCGGTTTGGCGCGGCCGATCAACGGAAATGAGGCCTCCGCAACCAACCTGCTGATTCTGGTTGCTGTCGTCGGTTGCGGATTTTTGCTCGGGCCTCCCCTCATGTTCCGCCAAACCACGCTCCAACAACTCGCTGCGCGTCGTGAACACATCGGCGCCCGCAGCGCGCTCCTGGGTTTCGACGGCTTCGTCGACACGATCGTCACCCCCGTCCGGTTGCGGAATGGCCAGGGCGAAAACTTCGAGCCCATCGCCACGATCACCGAGTTCGGCCAGCGCATCCTCGGCGCCGCCGGCAAGAGCACCAACCTCGAGCTGTTCCCGCGCATCGAAAAGCTCGGCGGCAACGGCCCGATCATGGCCAACTCGCTCCTCGCCTCCGGCGCCCGCGTGACCTACGTCGGCGCTCTCGGCCGCGACCAGGTTCACCCGGTCTTCGGTCCCATGGCCGCCCGCGCCCGCGCGTTCACCCTTTGCGCTCCGGCGCACACCACCGCGGTCGAGTTCGGCGACGGCAAACTCATGCTCGGCATGATGCGAAGCTTCGACGAGATCACCTACGACCGCATCGTCGAGGTGATGGGCACCGCCGCCTTCGAGGCCGAACTTGCCGGCGCCCACCTCGTGGGCCTCGTCAACTGGACGATGATTCCCAACATGACCGCGATCTTCACCGAGCTCGTGGATCGCGTCCTGCCGCGCCTACCCGCCAGCCCCGAGCGCGTGTTCTTCTTCGACCTCGCGGATCCGGAAAAGCGCTCCGTCGCCGATCTCAAGCAGGCCCTCGCCGTGATCGCCCGCTTCGGCCAGTTCGGCCGCGTCACCCTCGGCCTGAACCTCAAGGAGGCCCAGCAGGTCGCCGCCGCCGTTGGGTGCCAGGCTCCGGGCGTCGACGAAGCCAGCCTGCGCGCCGCCTGCACCACCCTCCGCGCGCGGCTCGAGGTCGCCACGGTCGTTATCCACCCGCGCGAGTCCGCCGCCTGCGCCACCGCCGAGGGCGCCTGGTGGGTCCCCGGCCCCTACACCGCCACGCCGAAGATCACCACGGGCGCCGGCGACCACTTCAACGCCGGCTTCTCCACCGGCCAGCTCCTCGGCCTGTCACCCGAGGCATGCCTCGGCGTAGGCGTCTGCACGAGCGGCCATTACGTGCGTACCGGGGAAAGCCCGAGTCTCGCTGCCGTCGAAACCTTCCTCGCCAACTGGCGCTAATTTCTCCATGCTCCCATCCATGCCTCTGAAACAGAAACCGACCGGCAAATTGATCTCGTTCGAGGGATCTGAGGGCGCCGGAAAGTCCACCCAGATCGCGCGTCTCGCGGCCCGCCTCCAGAAGGCAAATCGCGAAGTGCTCACGACCCGCGAGCCGGGTGGCACCGAGATCGGCGAACAGATCCGCAACATCATCGTCCACAATTCCAAGGGCGACGAGATGTGCGCCGAGACCGAACTCCTGCTCTTCACCGCCGCCCGCGCCCAACTCGTGCGCGAGGTCATCGTGCCCGCCCTCACCCGCGGCGCGATCGTGCTCACCGACCGGTATCTGGATTCCTCCACCGTGTACCAGGGCATCGGCCGCAACCTGGCCTCCGATCCCGTCGCCCAGATCAACCGCTTCGCCGTCGGCAATGTCATGCCCGACCTCACGATCGTGCTCGACGTCCCCGAGGAGGTCAGCATCGCCCGCCTGAAGCAGCGCGCCTCCGATCTGCCGGACCGCATGGAGCGCGAGAACATCGATTTCTACAAGAAGGTGCGCGAGGGCTATCTCGTGCTCGCCAAGGGCATGCCGGAACGCTTCGTCGTCGTCGACGGCACCAAGACGCCCGAGATCATCGAGAAGAAGATCTGGAGCACCATCGAGGAGCGGCTCAAGTAGCCCGCCCCGCAGGTCCGCGCGGCACGAGGGGGCGGTTCTTTTCCACCCCTTCTCGCCGTCGCTGCTCCTGCGCCCATCCCACCGTCCATGTCCCCCGTCGCTCCCTGGCCCGAAGCCCTCGTCGGCACCCCGGCAATCGTCGTCATTGAGCAGGCCATCGCCCGCCAGCGGCTGTCACACAGCGTCCTGCTGCACGGCGACGACCATGACACGCTCGCCGCCATCGCCCTCGCGATCGCCGACCGGTTGCTCAACGTGACGATCGATCCGCAGACCGGAGCCCAAACGCGCCGCGGCGAGGGGAGCTTCGCCCCCGAGCAGCACCCCGACTGCTTCTTCCTGCGGCCCGCCGGCAAGATGCGGCAGATCTCGGCCGACGCCACCCGCGCGCTGATCAACAAGATCCAGGTCTCGCCCGCCGTCGCCCCGCGCAAGGTCGCCATCATCCACGAGGTGGATCGGATGCACCTCACCGCCGCCAACGTCTTCCTCAAGACCCTCGAGGAGCCGCCGGCGCACACCACCCTGCTGCTCCTCACGACGCGCCCGTACGCGCTCCTGCCCACGATCCGCAGCCGCGTGCTCCATTTCCGTTTTCCCTCGCTCGCCGCGACCATGAACGCCGACGGCTGGGCGCCGTGGCGCGACGACTACCGCGCCTGGCTTGGCCGGCTCTGCGACGCCGCCGCGAGCGACAAGCACGTCATCGCCGACCACGTATTCACGGCCTATGGACTCGTCGCCCGGTTCGCCGCCGTCCTCGAGGCCGCCACGACTGCCGTCTGGGAACAGCAGAAGGAGAAGCTCCCCGCCGATCTGAGCGACGACGAACAGGTCGCGATCGAGACCGGCATCGCCAACGGCCTCCGCGCCCGCCTCTTCGCCGAGATCGAGCTCTCCACCCGCGAGTTCGCGCTGCCGCGGCTCAACGCCGGTGATGAAACCGCCCGCCGCGCGATCGCCGCCGCCGTCGAGGAACTCGAACACGACGTGAGCCTCCTCCGGCTCAACCTCAACGAGTCCGCCGCGCTCGAAAAGTTTCTACTCTCCTCCCTCCGCATTTGGACCCGCCGCTGACCGGCGGCGGCGCCGGCGGAGTTGAAAGTCGCAGGTTGGAAAGTTTCAGGTTGTCAAACTTCAGGGCCGGCACACCGCCAAGTTGGGCAGGTTCCAGGTTGGGAAACCGCCACGTTGACAGGTTCCAAGTTCACAAGTTGGCAAGTTGAGGTCCGGCCGGGTCCTCCCCAAATCGTTCTCATTCTCGTAATTGTTCTCTCGGGACTCCGTCTCTCCGCCCTCCATGGCTCGCCCAACCTGCCACTTTCCAACTTTCAAACCTGCAACCGCCGCATCGGCGTACCTGCCACTTTCCAACCTGCACGTGCCCCGCCTCGCGCCGCACCTCTCGCTGCGCGGCCTAGCGTGCGCCTGTATCGCGTTCTTCGTGACGCTTCTGCCCGCCGACGCCCCCGCCGCGTCCGAGCCTGCCGTGCCCGCCCCGGCCGCCGGCGCGGTCTCTTCCACACCGCATCCGCTGGTCTGGGACGCCATGGAGCAGGTGCTCACCCTCGCCCCGGGCCAGACGACCGCTGATTTCCAGTTCACCGTCGTGAACGCCAGCGACGCCGTCGTGACGATCCGCGAGGTTCGCCCGACTTGCCATTGCACCGTCCCCAGTCTGCCCGCGCTGCCATGGCGGCTCGAACCTGGCGCCAGCGGCTCCTTCTCCGGCGAGCTGAACGTTCGCGGCATGGACGGTAAAGTCACCAAAGCCATCTACGTCGATTCCACCGCCGGCACGCAGGTGCTGCGCGTCACCGCCACCATTCCCGTGGTCGAGGAAGCCGCCCGTCGCCGCCACCGCGAGATCGCCCGCGCCGACCGCCAGGCCGTGTTCCGCGGCGACTGTGTCTCCTGCCACGTCACGCCCGCCACCGGCCTCTCCGGCGGCCAACTCTTCCTCGCCGCGTGCGGCGTGTGCCACTTCGCCACCCGCCGCGATCCCGCCGTTCCCGATCTCCTCACCGCCCGCCAGCACCGCGATGACGCGTACTGGCGCCGCTGGATCACCGAGGGCAGGCCCGGCACGATGATGCCCGGCTGGTCAAAGGCCCAAGGTGGCCCCCTCACCGACGAGCAAATCGAGTCCCTCATCCAGTTCGCGCTCCGCACGCTGCCGACGGCACCGCGCGTGGAAGACAAAGGCTGAAGGACTGAACGCGGAAAGCTGAAGCCGGCGGGCGGAGGTCAGAGGCAGAGGCCGGAAGCCTGAGGCCAGAAGCCAGAAGCAGTGTCAGCAATCAGACCCGACCTTGGAGGCCCCAGAGCTGGGAAGTCAGAGCCCGCGTAGCGCGGCCAATCCACCGAGTGTCGTCCGCGGAGACGGCAGGAGCCCTGCAAAATTCTACATTCTGCATTCTTCCTTCTCCATCAGGCCGCGCGGCGGCTGCAGCGCGGCCGAAACACGGCTTGTCGCTCGGCGGCGAAAATCCATCGTCGCTGCCATGAAGCACATTGCTCTCCTGCTCCTGCTCGCGGTCAGCGCCGGCGCCGCCACCACCGAGACTTGGCAAACGCGCACGGATGGGACCGTGAAGGGTCAACTCGCCGGCATCTATGGCCGCGTCGCCCTCTTCGCCGACGCGAAAGACAATCTGCTGATTCCGCTCGATGAGCTGGCAGAGGCCGAGGTCCCCCGCGTGGCAACGTACATTGCGGCGCACCCGCCGCAGACCGTCAGCTGGGCGGACTCGCAGTCCCGGGTGGCAGCGACCTTGAAAGGCAAGCTCGCCGTGCTCGCCGGCGAGAGGCTCGTGGATTTCGAACCGGGCAATCGCGTGGAACCCGAGTTCTACCTCATCTATTTCGGCGCTCACTGGTGCGGCCCCTGCCGGCAATTCAGTCCCGACTTCGTGCGCCAATACCACGCACTCAAACAATCCATTCCCGACCTGTTCGAGGTCATCTTCGTGAGCAGCGACGAGACGGACAAAGACCAGCTGACCTACATGCGGGAGGCCAAAATGCCGTGGCCGGCCGTGAAGTTCCGGCGCCTCGAGTCCGTCGCTGCCATCGAACGCTGGGCCGGCCCAGGTATCCCCTGCGTGGTGCTGCTCAATCGGGACGGCGAGATGCTGTTCCACAGCTATAAAGGCGAGACCTATGTCGGGCCGCAGAAGGTGCTGGATTCGTTCGTGATCCTGGCGCGAAGCATGGCCAACGCCGCCGAGAACCAGCGCTCGATGCACCGCTTCGCCGTGTACAACCACGTGCAGGGTGCCGCAGGCGGCAACGCGAGCCCGAAGCCCTATGCGATGGGTCTGAACCTGGACGAGTACCAGACGCTCGAAGCCAGCACGCTGACCGCCACCCTGCAGGTGGATGCCGCCGGCCGGGTCACGGATGCCAGCTTCGCCCCGCCCCAAGGCGCAGTGATCAACCAGAAGCTGGTCGATGACACTTCCCGCTGGCTCTTTCTCCCGAGGGTGAAGAACGGCGTCGCGGTCGCGACCCGCCTGCAGGTTCCGCTGGCAATCCACCGCTGAGGATCTGGTTGCCAGCAAAGCTGACCGAACCCGGTTGCGCCGCCGCGGCCTGCACCCGTTCGGCCCCTCGTTGTGTCCGCGTGCTCCGACGGAATTCTCGGGACGATCTTCGGATTTGATATTATCCAAACACCCGACGACGACCTGTCGCGCTTCGACGAACAGTACGCCAAGCAGGCGGAACTGAACGAACTGTACCACAACTCCCATGATCAGCCGGATGACGATTATGATTACTGGGACTACGACCTCTGGGACTGGAGTGAGCCGTACGAGTATGAGTGATGCGACCGCTCCGACGCGTGGGCTGCACGCCGCTCTACAGCTGTGGCTGGCGCTGTTGTCAGCCATGCTCTGCGGCGCGTGCGCCCCGATTCCCGTCCGCGGACCCGCCGCCACGCTGTACCAGACCGAACCGGGTTACGCGGTGCTGCTGCACTGGGAAGGCGTGCACCTCAACGCGTACGCCGACGAGAAGATCGGTCCGCTCGGCAAGTACCAGAAGCAGAGCTGGGTGTACCTGCGGAAGCACGATCGCCGGGTGACGGCCGACGAGCGGGACTGGATTCCCTACGCGTCCGACGGCGACGACATGTGGATTATCCCACAGTACCCGTTCACGGGAACACTGCTCCTTGCGGCCGATCACGCCCAAGTCCGGGTCGCATTCCCGGGCGACAACTACCTGATGGGAGATTTCAACGGCGACATCGCTGTCGACGAATTCAGCTCGTGCCTGGGTGCAGCGATCAACGACCGCTACCGCCAGTTCGATTACCAGCCCTACGCGGAAATCTTGCGCGCGGTGCAGAGCAACGAGGTCGTCCGGGATGGGAATGGCCACGAGGTTCCCCTCAGCGACCTGGCGATTTCGTACGTCGAGGAAGCGTACCGCTGGTACATCAAACCCAACGAGCGGTTCATCCAGAAGGGAGGCTGGCCCAAGGCCGGAGAGCACGGCGTGGTCTTTTTGCCGCACCGGTTCCGCGGTCTGCCGCCGGGCCATGACTATGTTGGCGTGGTCAAGCGGGTGTACCGCTTCTCGCCCGAACAGACCCGCGAATGCCGTTCATGGATCGAGGCGAACCTTGGCCCCGACAAGCGCCGCCTGGACGTGCCGTGGATCAGGCAGGAATAGGCGACCGCGAACACAACCGCCTCGAGCCACCCCCAGGCCGGCGTGGACTAGCCGCCCTCTGCCGGCCGCCCAGCCCGTCCGCCGGAGCCCGTTCCAGAGGGCCATCGCTTACCTTTCACCTTTCCGACGCAGCCGCGGCCCACGCCGCCTTATCTTTGGCCGCTGCGCAAATGCTGATCGCCACTGACGCCGGCCGAATGCCCCCCGCGTTGCACGACCGCCCCCTCTTTGCGCGAACACGAAGAGACCGTGAGGCGTGAGGATCGGCCCCCGACGAAGGATAAAGGTATGCGATCACCCCGGTAGGCGTGGTTCATTGCGCTGCAATTCCATACGCCTTCGCGATCTCGCGCGCGACGCCACAGTAGGGGCCCACCACGGTTCGTCCGTCAGGGGCAGTGAACACTTCCCAGCCGCCCCATCCCGCCGAGTGCCCCTCTGCATCTACGTCCCAGACAACCCGGTTTGACATATATTGCTTCTTCCCGGTCCCGGCCTGGGGCGAGGTGGGTTGAACCTCAAAAGTCTGCGGCACCTTGCCGAACGAATCAAAGAGAGCCGTGATATCCGCGGAGGCCTCCTTTACTATCCTCGAATAGTTTTCAGGGGAGACTTTCCCTCGAATCTTCGCGAACAACATTTCCCGGAATCTCTGCCCCACTTCGGCATACGCAGGAATCACCAGTTTCAGAGTCGTACCATCGAAGGACGCGCGTTGAATAAGCGTAGCCTCCCACTCGCCTTTGATTTCAAGAAACCTGGAGATAGTCGCTGCAAAGGCTTCTTTCTCGGCGTATGGAAACTCACCTCCCAATTTCTCAAGTATTGAATATCCTGAGAAGCTGTACATCCGCAGTTCCGACGTATCCGTAGCGGCTGCGCCTTGCCGCCGCTGTACGAGTTCATCGATGGTTGTAGCGGTGGGCTTGCCTGACGGGGTTTGTCGGCTTGAAATTACCGCAACCGATGGAGCCTTCGCAGCAGGGATAATCTTGGACGCCCTATGCGCGTATAGCCACCAAATGGCCGCGCCCACGCATGCTGCGATAACCAGTCCGCTAGCCACGATTGATCTCATTGCCTTCAGCACCGTTAGGAAACCCTGCCGGGTCTATGACAGATGTAAAGGTCGATGCCGCGAAAGGTGAAAGGCAGCGGATGTGACTCTATCCAATTATATCAAATGCTTCCTAGACACTTCGCTTCAGCGAAGAGCCAAAGAAATCGATCATCCCAACTTTCTTCACTGGCAGCTGACTTCCCCCTGGCCCGCGACAGCCCACGTCCGCCTCTTCCCTTCGTCCTAGGCTGCAGCGCCGCCCCCCGCAGAATTCTACATTCTGCATTCTTAATTCTCCATTAGGCCGCCGCGGCGCGCGGCTGCCGTTTACGTCAGCCCGAAGGCGTCGAGCATGGCGCGGAATTTCAGGTCGGTCTCGGCGTATTCCTTTTCCGGAGTCGAGCCGGCCACGATGCCCGCGCCGGCATAGACCCGGGCATGCGGGCCCTCGACCAGGGCGGACCGAATGCCAACGAAAAACTCCCCGCCGCCGCGCGCGTTCATCCAGCCCAGCGCGCCGGCGTACAGGCCCCGCGGAAAACCCTCCAGCTCGCGGATGAGCGGCACCGCCACGGGTCGCGGGTTGCCGCCGACGGCCGGCGTCGGGTGCATCGCCGCCACCACGTCGAGCAACCGCACCTGCGTCGGCAGCTCGGCGCGGATCGGTGTCTGCAAATGCTGCACGTTCGCCAGCCGCCGCACTTGCGGCTGCGCCGGAAAGGTCGGCTTCAATCCCAGCGCGCTCAGCCGCGCCACGATGTCGTCGAGCACCTGGCGCTGCTCGCGCAGGTCCTTCTCGCTCCGCGCCAGCGCCGCCCCGAGCGCGGCGTCTTCCGTCGCGGTCTGCCCGCGCGCCGCCGAGCCCGCGAGCGCCTCGGTCTCGAGCACACCCTGACTCACGCGCACCAGGCGCTCCGGCGTGGCGCCGATGAAGCTCGGGCCGCGGCCGTTCGTGAACGAAAACGCATAGCAGTCCGGGAATCGCTGCCGCAGGCCGTTCAGCATCTCCAGCGGGTGAAACGGCTGGTCGGCCTCCACGTCGCGCGCGCGCGCCAGCACGATCTTGTTCAACCCACCGGCCTCGATCCTCGTCAGAGCCTTCGCCACCGCCGCCCGGTAATCGCCCACCTCTGTGCTCTGCCGCGCACTGCGCGACCGCGATCGCACCGTCGCGCCGGCCGGACTCGGAGCCGCGTAGTCGAAGCGGCGAAACTTGCCGTGCGCCCGCCAGACCCGCTCGGTCAGCGGATCGATCGCCTCGTCGGGCCCGACCACGAGATTCGCCACCGCGGTCGTCGTCGCCCCTGCGAGCGAGACCTGCCAGCGCGGCACGAACACCGATGCCGGTCCGAACGGCTGGCCCGGCTCCGCGTCGTCCGCAAAGCCAAACCCAGCGAAGAAATGCGGCCCGCCAAACGGCGCGTCGACGTCGCCGACCGCGATCGTGTGCTCCAGCGTTTCGGTCACCCAGCGCTGCACGGTCGCGAAGCGCTCGGGTCCCGCGGCCTCGCAACGGAGCGCAACCTCGGCGCCGGCGATGGCCGTCTCGGTCGAGGGACGCTCGGCGTAGAAGTGCGGCTCGGTGGACTCGAAGATCGACTCCAGCACCGCCAGCGGATCCAGCGCCTCGACCGCCAGCGAGATACTCACCAACTGCGGCCGGCCGGCCCGGCGCGCCGCCTCCCGGCACTGCGCGAGAAACGCGCGCAGCGCGTCGGGCGACGCGTTGTCGGCCGGATGCAGCGGCAGGATCTTCATGGGTGCGTCGCCGCCGAACCCAGTCCGCGGCGCGCAGGTGACCCACGACTCACACGGCGAGCCGCCGAGCGACGAACATTAGTCCGCATTCCGCGGCTGATCGTCGACGCTGCGCCCGATCCTTCGTGTCCCTTCGTGTCCATTCGTGGTTCACCCTCGTGGCCGCGGATCGTCTCGGCTCAGCGCCCCGCCGTCGGCGCGGCGCCGGTGTCAGGTTTGCCAGGCTTGGGCGGCTTCGGGGCTTTCGCCTTGGGCGCCGCCGGCTTCGCGCCGGCGGCCGGCGCGGGCGTGGCGGGCGGCGTGGGACGCGGGAAGAGCACGAGCGCGGCCTCGACCTTGGCGCCGTTGAGCTTGGCGCCCCAGACGAGTTCGTCCTGCCAACGCGCGCCCGGGGTGTAGCCGAGCACGGCGTTGATCTTCTGTGTGGCCGTCGGCGTCACGTGCTGCATCACCGCGACCGCCAGCCGAAGCGCCTCGGCCATGGTGGCGAGGGAGGTGCGCAACAAAGCCTGATCCTTTGCCTCAGCCGACTTGCCGAGCTTCCACGGCGCGCGCTTCTCGACGTACGCATTGGTCTCGGTGAGGAACGCCATCGTGCGCTCCAGCGCGGTGTGGAACTGGAAGCCTTCGCAAAGAGTGATGACCTCCTCGCGCGTCTTCGCCCAGAGTTCCTGGAGCGAGCGTTCGAGGTCCTCGGTGATCTCCGCCGCCGGCAGCACGCCGCCCGCGAAACGGGTGGTCATGTTGAGCGTGCGGTTCACGAGGTTGCCGAGGTTGTTCGCGAGCTCGCTGTTGTAGCGCACGAGGAACTGCTCGCGCGTGAACTCGCTATCCTGGCCGACGTTCATCTCGCGGATCAGGAAGTAGCGGAAGGCATCGGCGCCGAACTCGTCGACCAGGTCGAGCGGGTTGAGCGCGTTGCCCGTGCTCTTGGACATCTTGGCGCCGCTCTGCAGCCACCAGCCGTGCGCGATGATGCCCTCGGGCAGCGGGATGCCGGCCGCGTGCAGCATGATCGGCCAGTACACGGCGTGCGGCGGGACGAGGATGTCCTTGCCGATGACGTGGTAGGTCGCGGGCCAGACCCCCGGCTTGTCGGCCACCGCCGAGTAGTAGTTCAGCAGCGCGTCGAACCACACGTAGGTCACGTAGCCCTCGTCGAACGGCAGCGGGATGCCCCACTCCAGCCGCTCGCGCGGCCGCGAGATGCAGAGGTCGTTGAGCGGCTCCTTGAGGAACTCGAGCACCTGCTTCTGCCGGTAGCGCGGGAAGACGAAGTTCTCGTTCTTCGTCAGGAACTCGACGAGCCATTCCTGGTAATTCCGCAGCTTGAAGAAGTAGTTCGACTCCGTGATCTCGGTCACTTCGCCGTAGATCTCGGGCCACGCGCCGCCCGGCAGCCGGTCCTTCTCCTGCAGGAACTGCTCCTGCCGCGTGGAGTAGAACCCCTTGTACTCGGCCTTGTAGATCTCGCCCTTGTCGAAGAGCTGCTGAAGCACCTGGCGGACGACCGTCTTGTGCCGCTCCTCGGTGGTGCGGATGAAGTCGTCGTTCGAGATTTCGAGCCGCGTGATGAGCTTGCGGAACTCCGCGCTCACCTGATCGGCGAACTGCTGCGGCTCGATGCCGAGCTTGCGGGCGCTCGCCTGGACCTTCTGGCCGTGCTCGTCGGTGCCGGTGAGGTAATGCACCTGGTCGCCCATCTGCCGCCGGAACCGGGCGATGACATCGGTCAGCACCTTCTCATAGGCATGGCCCAGGTGCGGCGAACCGTTCACGTAGTCGATGGCGGTGGTGATGTAGAACCTCTTCATGATGCGAGCCCGCCAAGAAAGCGCGCCCCCGGGAAAATGTCGAGGCGTGGCTCCGCGGGCCCCTGGCCGGGGCCCGCCGCCTCTTCCTCTTACTCTTTCTCTTCCTCTTACTCTCCGGATTGAGGGATTGAGCAGTCTTCGCTCCGCGCAGTTTTCGCTCCGCGAAAACTGAAGTGGGGACAATCCTCGCAGCACCGCAGGGCACTGCACACGTCGGTCTGGGCTCGGGCGCCAATGGCACCCGGCCGGGGTTTGAGAGAAAGAGAAAGAGGAAGAGTAAGCCGAAACGATGCGGTTGAAAGGGAGCCACCGTCTGAGAAGTGATTGGGGTTGAATGAAAAAGA